>JAGUXE010000201.1 GCA_020061995.1 Ignavibacteriales bacterium
AACTTCCCGGTTTGTTCCTATTCCTTCTAAACTTACTTCGTAGCCTAATTTATCGTAGCTGAACATATTGTTTTCATCAAACGTAACTTCGTCATATCTTCCCAATACATTGTTGGTTATTGCATCTACTAATTCTACTCCGAAGGTAATTGAGTTTCCGGACTGTAAATAGTTCTTTGTGTTTGCTGAGTCGGTAATGCCGTATTGTACGCTATAGAGTAACTGACTATTATTATCAACATTAATGGTCTGGCTTCTCAGATATTCATTTAGTAACGACAAATCTAATGTTTTTACACTGTCCGGAATTTCCACAAAATCAGTGTTGTTACCGTTTACTTTAATATCCCCGATGGCAAAGTAAAACTCTGCTCCTTCGTTATATACTACCCCTTCTCTGCCAGAAGATATGGTCAAGAGATTTGGTTTACTGAATGTATTTAGACTATTACTTCTCATAAAATAATAGGGGGCTGCCGTTGCGTTTAGCGATACAGCATACATATCACTTAATGAACTTCCGTTTGTTACCTGCACGTCTTTACCGGAAATATTACTTATAGTTTTTACAATAATATTATTACTTATCTAGTCGATAAATTTTACACTACTTCCATTATTCTCGCTCCAGGCTACTGCATAGGCGGTTGAATGACGGTTGATGTTTGGTTTGCCTGTATTGTTCCCGAAAGACCAGAAATAATAATAATCTGATGACTTGAATACAATCCTTGTTATTTCTCCACTCCTGTTTTGGTTCTCCCCTTTCTTTATTTTACCAAATTCAGCTTCTTCTGCTTCATATCTTGTTCCTTGCCAGGTTACTCGCGCATAGTTATCATTCATTGCTACTAGTGATGGGTATCGGTTATGGGTGTAACCGCTGCCGGTCGATAATCCATATTCGGTACCAAATGTTAATTGTTGCCCGTTGTATGATAGCTCTCTATACCTTATAGTTGAAGAAGAACTGCTAACATTATTCTGCCATACAAGATGAAATTTTACCGGATATGTGCTTTGATCGAACTTACAACCTATAGCAGGATTGACAGAACTTGCAGTAGTTGTTTCTAACATTCCATTGGTTATCATTTCAAGTGTACCGTAAGGATTGTTTTGATTCGTCACAACATGTCCCAACGAGTAGTATATTCCACCGGGTAAAAATGAACCGTAATCTTCTTCATGCCATATAATTAAGAAGTCCGCAATACCGCTTCTACTGCTCCCTACTACAACGGTTGCATCTTCTGAGTATAACTTATTAAGTTGATTTGTAATAACGGTTTGATTTCTAATCTGGTTATATGCAAGGTCAAATAATACAGCTTTAATACTATAAGAAACACCATCGGAATTCAATCCTTGATATGCAATTATTACCTGTGACTGTCCAACCTGAGTAATAGATGGATTTTTTGCAGTACCGGTTGAAATCGGAAAATTATTGTTTAGAAATGACCATGAGGCGCCATTATTTGTACTGTGTTCAAACCAAATTTTACCCATACTTTCGTATACGAGCAATGATTCGTCATTATGAGTTTTTATTGCCATTCTCTGCCCGTTATTTGTAAAAGCGGTACTTTGATTTGTGTGAGTAGGATACTTATATAATGCCGTATAGGTTGTGTTGTCTTGTGGTGATATGGTACGTGGATTATTTACATTCCCATCACTCCATCCTGCAAACTTGTATATTTTATTATTGATTGTTTGCTGTGTTGGAGCTGTGATTTGACCGGTATTTAGTTCAACAACATGAGTTACTACACCTGCTGATTGAATTCCATCGAATTCTGTTGAGTCGTTTCGCCAAACCCGGTAATTCTTTCGCATATCTGCAATATAGGTTACGTTTGTATCTGATTGAGTTACACTAAAGGTATAATTTTCATTTATCGCATTTGAAATATTTACTGGATTAGCTTGGCCTATTTTCCTTTGCCAAATACTTGGACTAACCGGTTTATAGTTATTCCAAATTCGTTGATAACCGCCGTATTCTTGCGTCAATGAACCCAATGTAACATTTGCATTTTTTGGGCGAGTAATTGCCGCACCACTGGCAACTGTATCTGTATCAACCTTAATTAAACCCGCATCAAAATTATTTTTTACATGAAAAGTTACCGGATTGCCAAATTCCGCAGTATATGTTTGCGTTACATAGGCTTCTGCTTTTGTGATTGTCGCAGTATAAGGATTTGTTGAAGTATATGAATTCCATGGTGTTTTCCACCTTTCAAAGTATTTCATTGCTCCTTGATACGATTGGTTAAAAGCCTGAATCGTTAACTCCCTTCCAACTTTTGTCTTCAAAACTTTTGGAGATGAATATTCAATACCGTTAATTTTTACTGTTCCTCCACCAAAATTGTTCACAACCTTTATTTCTGGTACTACCCAGGTGACAACTACCGTTACATTTATGCCGAGAATTGTTGCGTATTTACGATTTGTATTTTCATCATCTGAAACTAAGCAAATTGCAAATTGATTGCTGACAAGAGCCCTTTCGGCTGCATTGATTAGCATTGTATCGCCCGCAGCAGTATATGTAAAGTATCCTGCATTTGAATTTTCTGTTGATATTGTTGAGCGGTAAATAGGCCCTGGATTACATGCATTCCACTCATTTTGTGCCCCACTTGGTTGCATAGTTAAATGCAGCTATCCTGTAGGTAAATGATTGTGTATCAACTTGGGTTGAAATCCAATAATCAATATTTTTTATAACTGCACTATCAGGGATTTCTGTTAGATCAGCTTTCACAATTAATCTAAAAGTTTCTTCATCATAATTCGGAGAAATCAGTTTATTATATCTGCCAAGTCTTTGAGAGTTAGTTGATCTCTCATAATAGTAGTTCCCACTTTGTTTATATCTATAAACAGTAATTGTGGAACTAGAAACAGTTGTTTGGTTTACCGATCCGTGTAAACAAAAACTGTAAATAAAGAGAATGGTAAAAACCATTTTTGCTATTTTTTTCATAATGAACCCTTTGTGATTGTTTTTTGTTAAAAGGTTATTTAAAATAGCAGAGGTGTTAAATTTACTTCTGCTACTTGCTTGTAGTACTATCTTAATGCCGATTCAATCGGGTTTAGTGTTGCACCACTAAACCCGTTTTTTTATTGGTTCCATTCTGCCTCCTTTCTGTTGTTTCCGGAGATTTTAATCATTTAATCTCCCTTTTATTACAATACTTATATTTGCTTGGTCATCGCGCCCCAGAAAGAATACTTCTTTATCAAACAACAATTCGCTAAATGGACTCAGTTTATTAATATCGAATTTATATATTGTAGCCAAATCGCTACCGTTGTAATGACCCAGTCCACTTCCGGTTACACAGAAAAAATCTTTCTCTGTTCTCCCCCAAAAACCATCCCAATATTCTGTTCCAGCAAAGTTATGAACTAATTCTAAGGTTCCTTCTTTATACTTAAATATTTCTTTCCCTATTTTGATAAATAATTTGTTATTCAGATAGGTAAGTTTCGGATAGTCAGAACCTGAATATAATTCATGCAAATTTATTCCAGTGAATTGATACAGTTTTTCAATAAAAATTAAATTTTCAAATTTTAACCCGCAGATTATTAAGTCGGAGTTCACTTTTCTGATATCAGTAAAGTTAATGTTTATTTTCGGAATATTTAAAAAATTCCATTCTCTTCCATCATATCTTAATATAACTCCCATAGAACTTGTATCACTCCCCTGCGCATACCCTATGGCGTAAATGTTATTTGGTGAATCCCCCCAAATATTGTCAAAAAAAATCGTCCCAAATCCTGAAATATATTTTTCACTAGATAAACTCCAGGATGTTCCATCAAAATGCCATATTTTATTATAGCCAGCAGCCCAAACATTATTTTGTGCAAACCCAAATATTGTTTGAGGATAAATCGCCTCAGCACCTTCAATTTCCATCCATTTTTTTCCATTAAAATGAAATAAATTACCACTACCTACTGCCCAAATATCGTTTGGTGTACTTCCCCAAAATCTCCTTATATAAATAAATGGGTCGGTTGAAATGGTATCGATTGTCCAGACATAATCTCTTCTTCCTGGAGTGATATCTTCTATTGGCGGCTCGGTTGGTTTATTACAACTAACCGCAGTAAAGAGTAACGGGAGTAATATTATAACTAATAGTTTTGTTAATGAGTTTAAGGACATAATAGCCTCTTATTTGTAAAATGGTTGTTACCGTTATTTATGGGGATAATAGTTATTATATTTTTGTTGCAGAAGAAGAAAAGAGATAATGAAAGAAATGGAGAAGCAGAATTGCTTAATACATCCTCACCTGATAATTTGCGGGAAAAGAACCGGTAGTAGTAATTAACGAACCTATCAATCACAAGCTCCCCTTTGTATTAAGTAACTGTTAAAACAACAAACAGAAATATTCACTTGTCCAAATATATAGAAAAAAAAAAAAAAATAATCGCAAATATTTTCTTAATAAATAGCAAATATATTTTTGCATTGTTTCTTATATTTTTTACTGTATTAGCATTTTATTACTAATAATATCCGATAAAATGGTTGGGGAAATGGAAACACTTACTCTACTGAAAAGGCTGTTACTATTGGTTGAGATGAATATTTATCAGTACAATCAGCAAGAATAAGTGCGTTATATAAAATCCTCTCCGTGGTAAAGCGAAATTTAACAAAAATTTGTTGTTTTACATCCAACCATTAACCTTCGAGGTTTTGAAAACCTCGAAGGTTTTTTTGGTTTTATCAACAACTTCAACAGTAGTTTTTGGGGGGATTTGGACTCATTTAAGCGGAGTTTATACAAATATACACCGCTTGAGAGCAATGTCGAGAAGTGGTTCTCGACAGCCGGGGGAAAAGATTTTTTAATTGTTACAATAGAATCTATTAGTTGTACTCATCCCAGCTTTTAATTAGTAAATCTTTAATCTCATATCTGTTCAATGCTTTTACAAATCTTTTCGCAAATTGAATATTTGTTATAAGTGAAATGTTCAAATCGACCGCACGTCTTCTGATAATATAATCACTATCGAGTTCAACTTTTTCAGCAGTTTTTGGGATATTGATAACTAAGTCAATTTCTCCATTTGCGAGATAGGAAAGAATACCGGGTTCATCGTTATCGAATGGTCTTGCTAATATTTCGACATCAATTCCATTCTTCATATAAAAATCGGCAGTTCCTTTTGTTCCGAAAAATTTGAGTCCCATTCTTTTAAGCGAACGTACTTCTTCTAAAAACTCTGCTTTTTCTTTCATCGTTCCGGTTGAAAGTAGTACGGCTTTTTTAGGAATTTTAAAACCTGTTGAGATTAAACTTTTTAAGAAAGCTTCGTTGAAATCATCACCAAGGCAGGCAACTTCACCTGTTGAAGACATTTCAACTCCTGTAACCGGATCAGAACCTTTCAATCTTGTGAAAGAAAATTGGGATGCTTTTACCCCTACATAATCAAGGTCAAACGTGGATTTATCGATCTTTGGAACTTTCTCACCAACCATTAATCGTGTAGCAATATCAATAAAATTTTTTTTCAATACTTTCGAGACAAAAGGAAAACTTCTTGAAGCTCTTAAGTTACATTCGATTACTTTTACATCATTATCTTTTGCAATAAATTGAATATTGAATGGTCCCGTTATTTCCAAAGATTTAGCAATTTCTTTAGTAATAATTTTTACACGCCGCATCGTTTCAAGATATGTTCTTTGAGGAGGAAGAACAATAGTTGCATCACCCGAATGAACACCGGCGTTTTCAACATGCTCTGAAATTGCATAACAAAACAACTCACCCTGATCTGCAACTGCATCAACTTCAATCTCTCTCGCATCAGTTATGAATTTACTTATCACAACCGGATGTTCATTACTGATGTCTGAAGCCTTCTTTAAGTATTCTTCCAATTCATTTTCTGAAAGAACGATACTCATTGCCGCACCACTAAGGACGTAACTTGGTCTAATTAATACAGGATAATTGACATGTGAGGCAAACAGCTTTGCTTCACTCAAACTAGTAAGTTCTCTCCATTCGGGTTGATCAATATTAAGCTCGTCCAAAATTTGAGAAAATTTATGTCGATTCTCTGCATTATCAATCTGTTCCGGTGTTGTTCCGATGATTTTAACATTTTGTTTATGAAGCTTCATTGCAAGATTATTCGGGATTTGTCCTCCAACCGAAACAATTACTCCAACCGGATTTTCTTTTTCATAAATATCAAGCACTCGTTCCAGTGATATTTCTTCAAAATAAAGTTTGTCACATGTATCGTGATCTGTACTTACTGTTTCGGGGTTATAATTAATCATTATAGTTTTATAGTTCAGTTTATTCAGTGAAAGAACCGAATTGACACAGCACCAATCAAATTCAACCGAAGAACCGATTCGATATGCCCCACCACCTAGAACAACAATTTGATTTTCTTCCTTTGAACTTATATCATCTTCTGTTCCGTTATATGTCATATAAAGATAATTTGTTTGAGCAGGATATTCGGCTGCAAGAGTATCTATTTGTTTGACCACCGGAATTATATTCATTCCTTTTCTCAATTTGCGAACTGAAATTTCATCAAGTTGAAATAGTTCGCCAATCTGTTTATCAGAAAAACCAAGTCGCTTAGACTTTAACAAAATATCATACGGTAAATTATCAATATTAAATTTTTTTAATTCATGTTTTGCTTTAATAATATTATTCATCTTATACAAAAACCATCTATCAATTTTTGATAATTCATGAATTTTATCAATAGAGTAACCCTTCTCGAGTGCTTCAGCTATATAAAATATTCTTTTATCTGTGGGTTTAGCAATATCTTCGTCAAGATTTGAACTATCAGAAAAGTCGTTACATGTAAAACCTTTCATTCCGATATCAAGCATTCTTATCGCCTTTTGAAGAACTTCCTCAAATGTTCTTCCAATAGACATTACCTCCCCCACCGATTTCATTTCAGAGCCAAGTTGTGTGCTTACTTGACGAAATTTTTGTAAATCCCAGCGAGGGTATTTAAGAACTATATAATCTAAAGCAGGTTCAAAGCATGCTGATGTTTCTTTTGTAATAATATTTTCAACTTCATTAAGATCATATCCAAGAGCAAGTTTTGTGGCAACAAACGCAAGCGGATAACCAGTTGCTTTTGAGGCAAGAGCAGAACTTCTGCTCAATCTTGCGTTAACTTCGATTATTCGATAATCATCCTGATGCGGGTTTAGTGCATATTGAATATTACACTCTCCCACTATTCCTAAATGTCTAATTAGCTTTATTCCGATTGAGCGAAGCTTGAAATTTTCTTGCGCTGAAAGAGTTTGAACCGGTGCTACGACAATACTGTCCCCAGTATGAATCCCCATCGGATCTACATTTTCCATAGAACAGACGGTAATACAATTATTAAATTTATCCCTTACAATTTCGTATTCAACTTCTTTCCAACCGTAAAGTGATTCTTCAATTAAAATCTGATTAGTAAAAGCGAAAGCGCGATTTACTTTTTCGAGTAGTTCGGATTCATTATTCACTATTCCTGATCCAAGTCCACCTAGAGCATAAGCAATTCTAACCATAACGGGAAAACCGATTTCATTGGCAGCTATCAAAGCTTCATTTTGATTAGTTACAGTTTTACTTAAAGCAATTTTTAATCCTGCTTCAATAACCCGTTCAGAAAATAACAGCCGATCTTCTGTATCTTTTATTGTTTCTACAGATGTTCCCAAAACTTTAACATTGTGTTTTTTCAAAAAACCTGAATCAAATAGTTCCACACCGCAATTGAGTGCGGTTTGTCCGCCGAAGCCGAGAAGAATTCCATCAGGTTTTTCTTTCTCAATAACTCTCTCTACGAATTCAGGTTTTACCGGAAGGAAATAAACTTTATCTGCAAATTGCTCGGAGGTTTGAATCGTTGCAATATTAGGATTGATAAGTATGGACTCAACACCATCTTCTTTCAAGGCTTTAATTGCTTGACTTCCTGAATAATCAAACTCTCCTGCTTGTCCAATTTGCAAAGCCCCCGAACCGAGGATTAATACTTTTTTAGGTTTACCTTTTTTAATCATTTCAAACCTCTTACAAACATGTCAAAAATAAACTCAGTATCGTCCGGACCAGGTGATGCTTCGGGGTGAAATTGTGCTCCGAAAAATGGTTTTGAAATATGGATTATACCTTCGTTAGTTCCGTCGTTATCATTTGTAAACCATTCCCGCCAATCTTCATTCAATGTGCGTGAATCAATTGCGTAACCATGATTTTGCGAAGTTATATAACACCGCTTAGTACCTGCTTCATTCACAGGTTGATTATGACTTCTATGTCCATATTTTAATTTATAAGTGTCTGCTCCTGAAGCAAGCGCAAGTATTTGACAGCCCAAGCAAATTCCAAGAATCGGAATCCCCTTCTTAATTGCTAATTGCGTATTCTGAATTGTTGTAGTACATTTTTTAGGATCCCCCGGTCCATTTGAAATTACTATACCATCACATTTCTCATCTACAAAATTGTAATCACTCGGAACAAGTAGGACACTAATATCTCTTCTTAAAAATGCTTGAAGAATATTATTTTTTGCACCGCAATCAACCATAACAATTTTTTGTTCTCCTTTTGAGTATAGAATTGGTTCTTTTATAGAAACTTCATTTGCAAGATCACGTAGATTCGGATCATCAAAAGCTACGGTTTCTGCTGATTCGCCTTCTATAATTATTTTACCCGGCATACTTCCATGCTCGCGAAGTTTTCTGGTAATCATACGAGTATCAACACCATAAATTGCGGGGATGCCTTCTTCAACAAGCCATTCATGAAGTGATTTTATTGCACTCCAGTGTGAATATTCAAAAGAGTAATCCGAGATTATTAATCCTTGCAAATGAATTTTTTCTGATTCAAAATATTTCAACAACCCGTTTTCTCTTTCATTACCCGGTACACCGTAATTACCGATCAAAGGATAAGTCATAACAAGTATTTGTCCTTTATAAGAAGGATCCGTAAGTGTCTCGGGATATCCAACCATCCCTGTATTAAATACAACTTCACCACTACTACTTTTTGCGCTACCCAAAAGAGTACCTGTGAATGAAGTCCCATCACTTAGATGGAGTGTTCCATTCTGTTTCATTTTATTCATCTTTTTATATTAATCTAATTATTAAATAGTTGACAAAAAAATAGCCACTCTTAGGGAGTGGCTATCCTTATCACAAAATCTATTACTGATATTTTTTTAAGTATTCTCGCTTTTTCCAACTTCGTTCATTTTTTTTTGTAAATATAGATTAAATTCAAAAACCATACAAATCAATAATTAAAGTTTATAAAAGGATTTTACCCATTCAAATGTTTCCTTAATTCCGACTTCATAATCGGTTGCCGGAAGTTCACCAAGAGTATACTTGAATAATTCCCCATTGAGAAGTAATTCTTCTTGTTTGAGATACATCATTTCCTGGAATTCATAAGCCATTTTGTCGAACAATCCCGCCATGCTCACTAGGAATGATGAATTCAACACAGAATACCCTGATTTTTTTTCTGAGATATTAATTATTTTTTCGAAAAAATGTTTAACTGTAACAGGAGTAAAACCGGGAACGTTAAAATGATTCATATTACTTTTTTCAGAAAGACCTGCAATCGCCATCGCTTTTCCCGCATCTTCAATAAAAATAAACTCTGTTTTGATATTCTTATTCCCAAACCACTTCAGTTTTTTCCCTTTTAATGCATTGATAAAGATTTGTTCGGTAAATCCATTAATAACATAAGGTCCATA
>JAGUXE010000100.1 GCA_020061995.1 Ignavibacteriales bacterium
AAGCCTTGCTTGCCCGGAGCGCTTAATGTCTTCAATTTGAATGGATGTTAAACCAAGTAACTCAAGTTTTTTAATTGATGATTCAATTAATCCCAAAGAATGATTATTATTACTACTAAGTGCTATTAAATAATCGTTCTGAGCCTGAACAAGATCAGGGCTGTATATTTCAAACAAAGCCTCCCCTTTTTTAACGTAATCACCGGTTTTATTGATAAATAATTTTTCTATCCTGCCATTAAATTTAGCGGGAATTGTTTTACGATTCTGCTCAACAAAATCAAGGTAGCTGTATGCTGATAATTCTTTACTTAATCTTTCAATTTTAATCTTTATAGTTGAGACATTCGCAAGAACCTGTTTGTTAGAAGTTAAGGTTAGCATACCCTCCATATCAGATTTTTCAGATACTTCAGCAGTCTCTTCTATAACTTTTTTGATAAGATCCATTCCGCAAATCGGGCAAGCACCAGGTCCATCTTTGTGAACCTGCGGGTGCATTGTGCAGGTCCAGTATTCATTTGTTTTTTTGTCATCCTCATCAGAATTTGTGCAAGCAAAAACAAATAAGCATATAAGCGTAACCGGTATTATTAAATATTTAATATTTTTCATTTAATTAATTTCCTTTTGATAACAATAAATTTTTAAGATTTGTACCAACCATCATTTCAACTTCTGCAAGAGACATTTGCACATCTGCTTTAGACATATAATAATTCATCTTTTGCATAAGCAGCATCCTGTAAGAATCGAGTACTGTACTTATACCCGTTTTACCATTCTGGTAAGCAGTAGTCTGGGATTCAGCAGAGTTAGTGTAAAGCGGAATCACATTTTTATTATATAGTTCTGTAAGTTCTATTGCTGTATTATATTTAACTAAAACTTCTTTTAGTTTTGCAATCATATCTCTCTGCATATCAATTTTTTCTTGCTTAATACTGCTTATACCTGAAACCAATTCTTCCTCTTTATTATTTAATTTACCAAATGACCAGGGTGCAAATGGAAGATTGATTGAAAACATTAATGAATACATAATCTCTGTTTTAGGGTCAAGCATTGATAAATCTGAAGAAGAAGTAAGAACCATTCCTTTTGGCATCCTCATCAGCATTCCCTGCACCATTAAGTCAGGAATTAACTCTTTATTGTTTGCCGTTATCATTGCTTTATTCATATCAATCATATTATCCATTTTTATTAATGATGGATTTGAACCATTTAATATTTCTTCCAATTGAGATTGATTAAACATTAATGAATCAACTTCAAAATCTGCGACTGCAAAGACATCTTTTGAATTCAGATTCCTGCCAAGAAATTTATTTATAGAATAAATCGCTGCTTCTCTTTGTTTTTCTGTAATTAAAAGTTGTGCGTCATTTGAAGCTATTTCACTCAGGATACTAAGTAAATCAGCGTGACTTATTCTGTTTGAATAAAATGCCACCTCAATAGATCTGGCAAAATCTTTTAACAAAGCAATATTATTTTTTTGTATTTCAATCTTTCTATCAATAAGCCATAAATTGAAGTACGACATTTTAACCTGTGCAATCAAACTGATCCTATAAGTGTTAAAATTATCACCTTCTATCAGTGTGTTTTTCTTTTCAACTTCAGACATTGCACTTAATTTGCCACCAAGCGGGAACATCTGTGAAACCGCAATGTTGTTAGATATTGATTGATTGATAATATTATATTCATTTATAGGGATTTGAGAAAACTCAACAGAAAGATTAGGCGGAGGCAGATAATTGATCGATTCACTTTTAAACTCTGATGTTTTTATTCTAAATTGAAGCGATTTTAACCGGGGATTATTTGCAATTGCTTCATTAACCAATGAATCAACTGACTGAGCTTCAACTTGTCCGTTTGTTAATAAAATTAGAATCGCAGATAAAATAGCTTTAAGATTATTTTTCATTTTTAATTTATAATTGTTCATTTAATCACCCTCCTTCATCCAATCGGACATTTTAGATAATTCCAATTTTCCTTTTCTTAGTGCACGCTCCTTCATTATTGCAAAAAGAATTGGGGTTACAACAAGCACGTGAACCGCAGAGGTTAAGAGACCTCCGATCAACGGGGCAGTTAAAGGCTTCATAACATCTGAACCAGTTCCGGTTGCCCACATAATAGGGATTAACCCAATCATAGAAGTTCCTACTGTCATTAGTTTTGGTCTGAGCCGCATAACAGAACCTTCTACTGTCGCTTCATAAATATCAGTTTTAGTGATGGCACCTCTTTTAACGTTTTTATGATCTCTAATCCTTTTATCAAGAGCTTCGTGTAAATAAACGACCATCACCACTCCGGTTTCTACAGCAACACCATATAATGCGATAAATCCAACCCACACCGCGACTGAGAAATTGTATCCAAGGATGTAGATCATATACATTCCACCAATTAGTGCAAATGGAACTGATAACATCACAACACCAGCTTCCATGTAATCTTTCAATGTTAGAAAGAGCAGTACAAAGATTATTAAGAACACAACAGGCATAATGATTTGAATAGTTTGCTGTGCGCGTACTTTGCTTTCGTACTGTCCGCTCCAGATATAACTATAACCGGCCGGAAGTTTAAGATTGTCTTCAATAACTTTTTTAGCGTCTACCATTACATTACCCATATCTCTACCCCGTGTATTCATAAAAACAATTGATCTCAGCATTCCGTTTTCACTGCTTATCATTGGTGGACCCGTAAGCACTTCCACATCAGCTAATACGGAAATCGGGAGATATGTGATTGCATTTTGTTCAGTGTTCAATAATGAATAACCGCTTTGCCCACTAGTGGGTTGAATAGTAACACCTGCATTGTTTGAACTCCCCATAGAAGACATTCCACCACTGTTATTACTGATTCCGATTGATGAATTAGTATTCATCGCAGATTGAACATTCATTGGATCGGATAACGAAACAGGGACGATTAGGCTTTTAATCTCTTCAAGATCATCACGGTAATCTCTTTGATAACGCATTCGTATTGGGAAACGCATCCTTCCTTCAATCACTACACCTAAATTTTGTCCACCGATAGCAGTTTCAATTATATCCTGCAAATCACTTATGTTTACACCATATCTTGCAGCAACTTCTCTTTTAATTTGAATATCTAGATAGTATCCGTTTTGGACACGCTCTGCAACAACATCAGCTGCTCCATCAACATTTTTTAATAATCCTTCCGCCTTTATCGCATAAACTTCCAGAGTGTCTAAGTTCTCTCCGAATATCTTAAATCCAATATCAGTTCTTACTCCGGTTGCAAGCATATTTATTCTGTTTATAATCGGCTGCGTCCATCCGTTTGTCACTCCGGGAATCTGTAGTTTATGATCCAGTTCAGCAACTATATCCTGTTTTGTAACTCCTGGTCGCCACTTATCTTTAGGTTTTAGTACTATAATTGTTTCAATCATACTTAACGGTGCATTATCCGTGGCGGTTTCTGCTCGTCCTGTTTTCCCAAGTACGTGATGAACTTCGGGGACTGTTTTAATTATTTTATCCTGCTCTTGTAAAATTCTGTTAACTTCGGTTATCGAAGCACCGGGAAGTGTCACAGGCATATAAAGAATAGAACCTTCATCTAAAGGCGGCATAAACTCACTGCCTGTATTCAAAACCATTGGAACTGTTACTAATAACGCAATTACATTTATTGCAATAGTTATCTTCCGATATTTTAATACCCAATGGATTAATGGTTCATAAATTTTGATAAAGATTCTAGTAATCGGATTTTTATTTTCAGGTCTGAAATTACCGCGCATTAACATTGTCATTAGAACCGGAATAAGAGTTAGGACAATAAAAGCAGAGCCAATCATTGTGAAGGACTTTGTAAAAGCTAATGGTTTGAACATTTTTCCTTCCTGTCCAGTTAACAGAAAGACAGGGATGAATGATACTAATATGATTAACTCTGAAAAAAATATTGCCCGCCCAACCTGTTTTGCCGAATCAATTGAAATCTTTTTATACTCTTCTTTTGTCAACGATCCTTTTTCTTCTATTGCTTTAGCAATATTACGGTAAGCATTTTCAACAAGCACAACAGAGGAATCAACTATTACTCCAATTGCCAATATTATTCCACCAAGGCTCATTATATTTGAAGATATATCAAATGTGTACATCAAGATGAACGAGATGAGGACTGCAATCGGAATCTCAATAAGTATTCTTACAATACTTCTGATGTGCATAAGAAATAGAGCAATTATTATAGAAACAACTATAGCTACCTCAATTAATGCTCTGTCTAAAGTTCCAATAGCTTCTTCAATCAATGTACTTCTATCATATGATGCAACAATACTAACTCCGGGAGGAAGTCCGGGCGATATCTCTTTTATCTTCTCTTTTACTCGTGCAATTACATTTTGAGCATTTTCACCGGTCCGCATAACTACTATTCCACCAACAACTTGTCCCAGCCCATCTTTTTCCAAAGCACCTCGTCGAATGTCTCCGCCAAGCTGAACCTTTGCTAAATTTTTTATAAGTATAGGAATTCCATTTGTAAATGATTTAACAACAGTGTTTTCAATATCTTCTTTTGATTTAATGTATCCCTGTCCGCGAACAAAATATTCAGCATCACTTATTTCTACTATTTTTCCGCCGACTTCATTATTGCTTCGCTGGATTGAATTAACAACATCAGAAACTGTTAGATTGTATGCTCTTAAGTCTGTAGGATTAACATCTACCTGGTACTGTTTTACATATCCTCCAATACTGGCAACTTCAGCAACTCCCTGAACGGATGATAATTTATATCGTATATACCAATCTTGAATTGAACGTAAAGTACCGAGATCATATTCATTACTTTCCACGGTGTACCAAAAAACGTGACCAACCCCGGTTCCATCAGGGCCTAGAGAAGGAACAACTCCGGCAGGAAGTTGTGCCTGTATAGTATTCATCCTTTCAAGAACACGGGATCGTGCAAAATATGTATCGACATTGTCTTCAAAAATCACAAACACGAATGACATCCCGAACATTGAATTTGCTCTTACAGCTTTTACATCAGGTAAACCCTGCAATCCTGAAACAATCGGAAATGTGACCTGATCTTCTATGATTTGTGGGGAACGTCCCATCCATTCTGTAAAAATTATCACCTGGTTTTCGGAGAGATCAGGAATTGCATCCACAGGTAGGTTAATTACACTGTAAATTCCAATACCGATTAAAATGATGTACAGCAGTATTACTATAAATCTGTTATTGACTGACCAATCAATTATTTTTTCAATCATTTAAAACTCCAAATTTTTTATTTGACAAAATTAATTGTCATCATCACAACCATTAATATTCCCATAACAATCATCCAGGGGGAATTCATCATCATTCCCATCATGCTCTCGCTTGAGTTTGAGACTTGGCTTTTTTTTATCAGTTTCATTCTACATTTGGGACAATTTCCAGGTTTTTCGGATTGAATTTCAAGATGCATCGGACATGTGTAATATTCTTCACTCACAGATTTTGTAGAATCTACTTTTGCATATTCAGAAGGTATCAAATCCATTTTACACTCGGGGCATACCCCGGGCTGTAAATATTTAATATCAGGATGCATCGTGCAGCTGTAAATCGTATCCACAGATATTTCAGATTTCTGATTCAGAAAATTTACTGAATTACCGGAGTCACTATTTTTAGCAGTCATACTAATATTAATGAGTACAAAAACTATCGTACAATGAATTGTTTTAACCATTATTTTTTCAATCATTTTCTTTTCCTAATTCAATTAATAAAATTTATGATATAGCAAAAGGATATATTTATCCTTTCATGGTAATCTAGGAGAAGAAATTTCAGATTAGAAGTAGAGAATTGTCGAGGTATCTAGAATTTGAATAAATTGCAGGCGGAGAATTATCTAAAGCAAAATTTGTAGTAGTTAAATTTTCAGAGAATAACGTTTTCAAAGGGAGAATATATTCAAATGTTTTAACATTCACTTTTTGAAGTTCGTAAAAAGCTGAAATATATTTCTCAGTTAATGGATCTGCGATAATTTTAGTATTGCAGCAAGAATCATTTTGATATGAAACCACTGTTGTTTCAGTTTCTTCATCTTTACAGCAGTTAGAAGTTGAATTTTCACAAATTTCGCAAGCTTGCAAAGAAACAGAATTCATCATCTGGCAATAATGAATTGCAATCGGTACCCCTATTGTTGAAAACAGAAAAACAGATAAAAGAAAATATGTAATTACTTTGCGTTTCATGTATTGGTAACGTAAACAATCATTTGTTAAAAATCAATGATTAAATTTTGATGAATATTAAACGCATTGCGCCACAATATTGGTAACCCAAATAATTGAGGTTATCAATGAGCGGAAAAGCGAAAAGAGAGTATTTAGAAGAAATCAAGAAGCGGTATTTCAACTCTACGCAATTAGAAAAGGGACAAATTCTCGATGAACTCTGTACGAACTGTTCCTACAACAGAAAACATGCGATCAGATTAATCCGCAAGAAAAAGTGGGTTCGATGATCATTAAGAAATTTAATCCACCGAAGACCCCTTATCAACGACTTATTGAATCAACTTATATCAAACCAAAAATTAAGAAACAACTCACGAATACTTTTGCCTCGT
>JAGUXE010000246.1 GCA_020061995.1 Ignavibacteriales bacterium
AGTGAGAATTGTAAATATTGCCGACCCAACAGTAATTATAAGCAGTCCGAATCCATTTACACTTGGAACAATTACTTTAAATAATCTTAAAGGCGGGAATCAAATCCAGGCAAACAGCGATACTGCCATTACCTGGACTTCAAGGGGATTTGATAATGTTAGAATTGAATATGCAAGCGATGGTGTAAATTTCAATCAAGTTATCACAGCTTCAACCAGTGCATCCTTAGGGTCCTATAATTGGACAGTCCCGGCAGTTGCAACAACAAATGGGAGATTGCGAATTTCAGATGCAGAAACAAATCTGGGTTTGGTTGATAGTTCAACAAGTGTATTCACTATTAGCAGTCTAAGTTTAACTGCTCCAAATGGCGGTGATGTTTGGCAGTCAGGCTCTAATAATAATATTACATGGAGTAGTTCTGCTGTTTCCAATGTTAAGTTAGACTATTCCACAGATAACGGAACTACCTGGGTCACTATAACAAATTCAACACCTTCGGTTGCAGGAACTTATAGCTGGAATACAAGAGATAATTCGAATAGTTTATTATCAACTGCTCAAGCATTAATTCGCATTTCGGATGCTGCTAATACAAATATTTTTTCTAGAAGTAATTCAACATTTAAAATTGGTTGGCTACAAATTACATCACCGACTGCTGGACTTGTATTTCAAGGTGGGACAACAAAAACGATTACATGGAATAGTAGTTCGAGTATTGCAAACGTGGTTCTTGAGTACAGTACAGATGGTTTGAGTTGGAGTAGCATTGTTAGTTCTGTAAATGCAGCCACCGGAACATATCAATGGCTTGTTCCAAATAATATTTCGTCTACAACTGTTAGGGTTAGAGTAAAAGATGCACTATCAGATAATATCAGCAGTGTAAGTCAATTATTCACTATAACTCAGCTCAGTATCACATCACCAAACGGTGGGGAAAAATGGCAAGCCGGAACAGTCAAAAACATTACTTGGAATAACAGCGCAAGTACTCTCAACGTTAAATTAGAGTATTCGACAGGCGGTAGTACATGGCATCAAATAGTTGCTTCTACACCGGCTGCTGCCGGAACGTTTGCTTGGAGTATTCCATCTGATTCAGCCAGCAATAGTGTTAAAATTAGAATTACAGATGTTAATAATAATACTCTTACAGATACAAGTAATGCAAATTTCACTATAGCAAGATTGAAGTTGAACACTCCATTACTAACCGATCAATTTCAAGCCGGTAAGGATACAGTTGTAACATGGTCAAGTTCTTATATAAATAATCTCAAGATAGAATTATCTACTAATGGCGGAACAAGTTGGAGTATATTAAGTGCATCGACTTTAGCGTCAACTCAAAAGTACAATTGGTCCATTGATACAAGTCTTGCGTCGGCACTTGTAAAAATTCGAATTAGCAGTACAAGTGATGCAACAATATCAGACTCAAGTCAGATTTTCAAGGTCTCAAAATTAAGAATCATATCTCCGAACGGTGGGGAACAGCTTCAAGCAGGATCAACGCGTGCTGTAACATGGTCCAGTGGAAATGTGGCAAATGTAAAATTAGAATATACAACTAATGATGGAACAAACTGGAATAGTATTGTTGTATCGACACCTGCTGCTACCGGAACATTTAATTGGAATATTCCACAAAACATTTCTTCGACTAATGCCCGAATTCGGATTAGTGATGTTTCAAATAGTGTTATTGGTGATTTAAGTGATAATACATTCAGCATCTCTAATCTCATTTTAACGTCACCGGTGGGTGGGGAACAATTACAATTCGGAAAAACTTATCCGATAACATGGACAAGTAATTCAATTGTGGGTAATGTAAAGATTGAAGTCAGTGCAAACTCCGGGGTTAATTGGCAAACAGTAGTTAACTCAGTTCCTGCAATTAATGGAACTTATAATTGGACACTTAACGGATTTATTCCTTCTAATCAGATGAGAATAAAAATCACAAGTGTTTCAACTCCAACATTAATTACCGAAAGTGCTGATTTTACTGTTAGTAGCTTAGCTTTAACTTCTCCCGTAGGCGGCGAATTTTGGCAAGCCGGTACCACGAAAAATATTACATGGTCAAGTAGTGTAATCAATAATGTAAATTTATATTTCTCTACAGATAATGGTGCAAACTGGAATATTATGACTACGGTTCCTGCCATAACAGGAACATTTAACTGGAATATTCCTTTGAATCTTGCTTCATCAGATATGAAAATAAAAATAGCTGATGCAGCAAAAATTTCAATTTCCGATTCAAGCGCATCGAAATTTAAGATTGGTAATATCCAATTAACATCACCAAACGGTGGTGAAGTATGGCAAGCAGGTTCAACTAAGAATATCACTTGGACAAATTCTGTAAATGTAACGAGCGTAATGATTGAATATTCTACTAATAGCGGAACCACCTGGATTCCAATAAGTTTATCAGTCCCTGCTTCAAGCACACCATATTCTTGGTCAATACCGGATTCAATTTCTTCAAGCAGTGCAGTGGTTCGTGTTAGCGATGCTTTTTCAAATTTACAAATTAATGATGCAAGTGATTTATCTTTCACAATAAGTTCACTCAAAGTTATATCACCAAATGGTGGAGAAATTGTTCAAGCCGGAACAAATAGACAAATCAGTTGGAGTGCAGGCGGCGGAGTGAATTTTGTAAAAATTGAATTTAGTACTGATAATGGTACATCATGGAGTTTAATTGATAATAACATTCCTGTTGCCGGTACACCATATTCATGGGCTATCCCAGCAAATATTTCAACAACAAATGGATTAATCAAAATAAGTAATGTAGCAGACGCAACTATTTATGGGATAAGTAATTCTGTTTTCAAAATCGGAAATATTGTTGTTGCATCTCCCAATGGAGGTGAAAGATGGCAAGCCGGAAGCACAAAAACTATTACGTGGAATGCTTCATCAAGTATTTCTCAAGCAAATATTACTTACTCTATTGATAATGGTGTTACTTTCCCTAGAACAATTGCAACCAATGTAAATGCAAGTCTTGGAACATTTTCATGGTTGATTGATACAACAATTTCAAATCAAGTTTTTGTTAAAGTTGCAGATGCTCAAGTCAATTCTACTATTACCGATCAAAATAATGTAGTTTTCACAATTTCAAACTTGAATACGCTAACCCCGTTGGCTTCCGAAAATGTTTTAAGCGGATCAACTTATCCAATTAGATGGAATAACAGTAGTGATGTAACAGCTATCAATTTACATTATACAACAAACGGTGGTGCTAATTGGGTTTTAATTGCTAATGGCGTAAATCCTGTAGGTGGTCAGTACGCATGGACAGTTCCCTCAAATGTGAGTACCAATAATGCTAGAATCCGAATACAAGATAATTCAGATATTACTATTCAATCTTTGAGTGGTGTTTTCTCAATTTACTCCCCGTCTATTACGCTATTATCTCCAAACGGAAATGAGTTTATTAATTCAGGTTCGAACAGATTAATTACATGGACAAGTAGTCAGGTTGGTAATGTTAGTCTTGAGTATAGTCTTGATAATGGAGTTAGTTGGACGACAATAATAGCTTCTTATCCTGCAGATTCAGCGAGATTCAATTGGGCTGTCGGTCAAAATCTTTCAGCAACACAAGCAAGAATAAGAATCAGTGATGCGATTAATCCTCTCGTAATAAATGATATGAGTGATGGCGCATTTAAGATTGGTTCTGTAATTGTAACTTTGCCTAATGGTGGTGAGAATTATCTTTCCGGAACAACAAGAAATATAACTTGGCAGGCAAGCAATAGTGTTACAGCAGTTCGAATTGATTATTCAACGAATAATGGTGGAGTTTGGATACCAATTACAAATTCAGTTAGCTCATTACCGGCTACATTTAGCTGGGCAGTCCCAAATACACCATCTGCAAGTGCACGAGTTAGAGTAAGTGATGCTACCTCTAGTTTAGCAATTTCTGATACAAGTGATCTCCCATTCTCTATTACTGCATTAAGGATTACTTCACCCAATGGTGGAGAGGAATTACAGTCGGGGAAGACATATGCGATTAACTGGTCAGCGAGCAATAGTATTGAATCGGTAAGTTTGGAATATTCTTTAGATAATGGACTGGTTTGGAATTCAATAACACCATCTACGTCAGCGATAGCAGGTACTTTTAATTGGAATATTACAGAAAGCTTTTCAACATCACAAGCGCTCATAAGAATTACTGATGTGTCAAACCCATCAGTGATAGATATTTCAGACGCAGTATTTTCAATAAAACGATTACGTTTAACGGCTCCTAACGGTGGTGAATTCTTGCAAGCGGGAACGACACAACAGATTACTTGGGTTGCCGGTACTAATATTGCGAATGTGAAATTAGAGTATTCTTCCGATGGCACAAATTGGAATTTTATTTCAAATGTTGTTGCTTCAAATCAAACATATAATTGGATTATTCCGTCACTATCTTCTTCAACATTGAGAATAAAAGTTAGTGATTTGTCTAATACAACAATTAATGATAATAGTGATGGCTTATTTAAAGTTGGTTCTATAGCAGTAATTTCACCTAATGGTGGAGAAGATTGGCAAGCCGGCACAGTTCAAAATATAACATGGAATAATAGTGCTAGTATTTCAACTGTAACTATTCAATATTCAACTAATGATGGTGCAGTCTGGTTGCCGGTAGTTGATGAACTAAATGCTAATAGCAATAGTTATGCATGGACTATTCCTACAACTGTAACAACCCAAGCGAGAGTTAGGGTTTATGATTCTCAATCGAATTTTGATATTAAAGATAGCAGTGATGCAACTTTTACAATCTCGAATTTAAAATTACTTACTCCAATTGCCGGAGCAAGTTGGTCGGCTGGAACAATTCAAAATATTACATGGACAAATAGCAGTAATATTGCAAATGTTGATCTATCATATTCAACTAATGGAGGATCTTCATGGAATGTGATAGCAGTAAATGTTGCTTCAGCTCCTGCAAATTATAATTGGAATATTCCTATAAATCTAAATTCAACTAACAGTAGAATCAGAATTCAGAACAGTACAAATTCGGCAATCGAATCTATAAGTGGCACTTTCACAATTTTTTATCCGGCACTTACTCTCACATCTCCAAACGGAGGTGAATCAGTTCAAGCTGGAACTTCATTCCCGATTACATGGAATAGTTCACTAATCACAAACGTTAAATTAGAATATTCAACAAATAACGGAGTAAATTGGAATACGATTGTTGAAGCTACAGCTGCTAATTCTGCAAGTTATAATTGGTCTATACCTTCTAATTTAAGTTCAAATTTGATGTTAGTTAGAATATCTGATCAACAAAATTCTACCGTAAATGATTTAAGCGATTTACCATTTACAATCGGTTCTGTATCGTTAGTTTCACCAACAGGTGGCGATAGATTACTTGCAGGTGCCGTAACTTCTATCAATTGGACAAAAAGTAGTAGTATTGCATTGGTTAAAATTGAATATTCATCAGATAACGGTGCTAATTGGATTGTTGTTACTCCGTCAACTGCCGGAAATTCAATCCCATGGGTTGTTCCTGCTCAAACAACATCTCAGGCAAGAATTAGAATTAGTGATGCCGCATCAAATCTTATTATAACCAATATTAATGCAAGTCCTTTTACTATTAGTTCAATAGCTATAACCTCACCAAATGGTGGTGAATATTTGCAAGCCGGGACACAATTCCCGATTACATGGAACAGTTCACTTGTGAATAATATTTCACTTCAATATTCAACAAATAACGGAACTACATGGTCGGATATTGTCGGGGGAACAAACATTTCTGCTTCTACCGGATCGTTTAATTGGAGCATTCCAGTTAATCTTGATGGAACAACAGGACGTATACGAATAGCAGATTTACTTGCCCCGAATGTTGCAGATACTTCCGATGGTACGTTTGTATTAGGTTTTGTGAATCTTGTTTATCCGAATGGCGATAATATTATTCAAGCCGGAAGCGTTGATACAATTAGGTGGGAAAGAAGTAATAGTGTAACACAATTAAGAATTGACTACTCAACAAATAATGGTACCACTTGGACAAATATCGTTGCATCTACAAATGCATCAACACTGGCTTACCAATGGAATGTCCCATCAATTCCAACTTCGAATGCATTAATTAGAATTAGTGATGCAGCATCTAATTTAAGAATAAAAGACAGCAGTAACTCGGTATTTACTATAAATTCACTACAAGTTTTGACACCTAACGGAAATGAAGAATTAATTGCAGGTGGAGAAACTACAATTGGTTGGGCTGCAAGTAGTAATATTACTTCAGTAAATATTGATTTATTGGAAAATGATTTGTTCCGCCAAAGTATTGCAACTAATGTAAATGCCTCATTAGGAAGTTTTACGTGGTCTGTCCCGGCTACATTATTTTCTAACGGAAAGAACTTTAAAGTACGAGTAAGTAATACAAGTAATTCAAATGTATTTGATTTATCCGACTCTAACTTTACTGTTAAGAGAATAGTCATTCAATCACCGATTACCGCAGATAATTGGCAGGCGAATACGACTAACCAGATAAGATGGAATACAAATAATATCACTAAAGTCAATATTGATTATTCCACGAATAGCGGTTCTACTTGGACAAGAATCTTTGATACTTTATCAACCAGTAGTAGCGATAATTCTGTTAATTGGTTAGTCCCGAATATCTCTTCATCACAAGCGAGAATCAGGATTGTTGATGCATCGAATTCTGCAATAGCATTTAGTAGCGGTATATTTACAATTTATAAACCTACACTAACTGTTTTATCTCCAAATGGTGGAGAAGTTTGGCAATCGGGTAGAACTCGAGCAATAACTTGGAGTAGCAGCCTTACTGATAGTATACGCTTGGAGTACTCCACTAATAACGGGACGACATGGAGTCTAATTAATAATAATGTTGATGGTAGCTTAGGTACGTTTAATTGGCAAATTCCGGATACTATTTCTTCAGTAACTGCTTTGGTTCGTGCTACAAATCTGACCAGTACATTTATTTCTGATATCAGTGATAATCCTTTCACAATTTCTCGTTTGGAATTGCTTTCACCAAATGGAGGAGAAACCTGGCAGGCGGGAAATACAAAAGCAATAACATGGTTATCAAGTTCAAATATTGGTTCCGCAAAAATTGAATATACTTCAGATAATGGTACTAATTGGAATCAAATAACTATTGTAAATGCATCAAGCGGACTTTTTAATTGGGCAATCCCGTCAAGTTTCGCATCTTCAAATATGAAGATTAGAATTAGTGATGCTGCAAACCTTACAATAAGTGACTCGAGTTCTAATCCGTTTAGAATAGGTTGGGTTGAAGTTGTAAGTCCAAACGGAGGTGAAAATCTACAAGCCGGAAAAACCACTGTTGTCAGATGGAATAATAGTACAAATATTCAAACCGTAAAATTAGAGTATTCAGTGCAAACCGGTGCTCCGTGGCAATCGATTGCCGGAGGAAGTGATTTACCTGCTGGTAACAAGCAATTTGTATGGACTGTTCCGGAGGGTGTTTTCAGTGGAAATGCTAAAATTAGAGTAGTTGATGGCACCAGCGATGAGATTATGGATAGTAGTAATGCGGTATTTAATATCAGATACTTAAAGATATTAGCACCTGTTACCGGTGAAAATGTTGCATCCGGCTCAACTCAATCAATAAGATGGGCTAGTGGAAATATTAATACTCTTAAAATTGAATATTCGTTAGATAATGGTATTACATGGAATATCATCGGAATTAATCATCCTGCATCAGATTCAACAATTCAATGGAATATTCCTAATACTGCAGTTTCACCTTTGAGTATGGTGCGTATCGCAAGTGCTACAGACCCGACGATTGTTGACACAACCGGAATATTTAATATATATATCCCCGGCATTATACTTAATTCTCCAAATGGAGGGGAGTTTTTAACTTCAGGATCAGCAGTACAGATAAACTGGAGTAGTTCATTTATTGATAACATTAAAATCGAATTCTCAAGTGATAACGGACAGGCATGGAGTTCAATAAGTCCTTCAGTCCCGGCATCTGTTGGTACATTTACTTGGAATATACCTAACAACTTATCAACATCGAATGGTAGGATTAAAATTACCGATATTGCAAATTCAGCTTTTGTTGATTCTAGTGAATCAGCATTCAAAATTGGTTGGGTTCGTGTAATAACTCCTAATGGCGGAGAAAATTGGTTAGCCGGTACATTAAGAACAATTTCTTGGACAAATAGTCAGAGTGTATCAAATGTTAACATTGAATATACTTTAGATAGTATTTGGATTCCGATTGTTTCAAATTACGTTACAAGTTCACCTTTGACTCAAAATTATAGTTGGACTGTCCCAAGTGTTGAAACTTCTTCAGGCAGAATTCGAATAAGTGATGCGTTATCTTCAACTGCAATTGGTGATGTTAGCGATAATAATTTTATTATCAGTCGAATTGAATTATTAGTTCCTAACGGAGGGCAAGTATGGCGGGCAGGAAACACTGAGCAGATTACTTGGACCAGAAGCACTAACATAGCAAATATCAGGATTGATTTATCGAAAAATGAAAACGGCGTCTACTCTGTTCAAACTCTTGCCCCTCAAGTTGATGCAAGTTTAGGCACATGGGATTGGGCAATTGGCATTGGTGAGTTTTCAGATAATTGCAGAATTGTTATTTCCGATGTTTCCAATTCTGCGATTTTAGATAGTAGTGAAAGTACATTCAAGATAAGTTCAATGCGTTTACTTGCTCCTGTTGAAGCAATAAAGTTGTTAGAAAAGTCTGTATATAACATCCAGTGGGAATCTAGCAGTAACATTTCAAAGATAGATATCCATTACACTACTAATAATGGAGCGACGTGGGTTCCGATTATTCTAAATTATTCTGCATCGGTTCGTAATTTTGATTGGACTGTACCTGAAATTCCTTCAGACTCGTGTAGAATTCGAATAAGAAATAATCAAAACATATCGTTTGTAGATATGAGCACAAATGTATTTTCCATCAGTCGAATGAAGCTTACTGTTCCTAACGGAAGTCAGAAATGGCAGCTTGGCACTTCCAAAGAAATTACATTCGAAACAAAATTTGTATCAAATGTAAGGATAGAATTAAACAGAGACGGTTCAAATATTTGGGATCCGATTGTTGATTCACATCCAACAGTTTCAGGTAAGTTTACTTGGCTTCTACCTAACTCTCAAGCTCTTGCCGGTGCAAATAATAAAATCAGGATTGTTGATGCTGATTATCCAAATGTTGCAGATACATCGGATGAAATCTTTACTCTTGCATATCTACAACTTCAGACACCTAACGGTGGAGTCGGTAATCAAATTGGAAGTAGTTATCAAATTACTTGGGAAAGTTCGCAAATTACAGCTGTAGGATTAGAATACTCAACAAATAATGGTGCAACCTGGAAAGAGATTAAAAATATAGTAGATGCAAGTCTTAAGAAATATGATTGGGCAATTCCAAATGAAGCATCTAATAACTGTATCGTTAAGATTTATGATTTCCAAAGACGTGAAATTATGGACCAAAGTGATTCAACATTTACTATAAGTTATATCGCTTTAACAAATAATTATGGCGTAAACAAAGCAAGAGTTCAAGTAGGGAAGTCATATCCTATCTCTTGGAACAGTGGATTTGTAAATAATGTGAAAATTGAATACTCTACAAATAATGGAAGTGATTGGAATGAAATTTTAGAAGCCAGTTCAATTCCGGCATCTAATTCAGTATTCAATTGGACTATTCCGAATTTCCCAACAAGATCTGCGTTAATAAGAATTATTGATACTCAATATCCGCAAGTTGTTGATACAAGTAATAATCTTTTGACAATAAGCACAATAAAATTACTCTCTCCTAATGATTTAACTGCTTATCAAATCGGAGTAACAAAAGAAATAACATGGGCTGTTGAAAATATTGATTCCGTCCTAATTCAGCTTTCAACTGATGACGGTATTTCTTGGCCTACAAATATTTCTGTAAAACCATCGCTTCCGTCAACTTTCAGTTGGATTGTGCCAAATATTCGTACTTCTAAAGCGAGAATTAGAATTACTGATAGGAATGATTTAAGCATCGAAGATGCGAGTGATACTAATTTTGTGATCGGTACATTCCCTAAACTGACAGTCAATCGGGATTTCCAAAAAGATACTGTTAAAATTAATTACGTTTTCGAAACTCCTGGTGAAAGACTCGAAATTGTTAAAGCAGAGTATATATTGAATAATGCTGCGCCTGTTGAAATCACCGGTTCTCTAATTGGTGATTATTCGCAAATCAATGGACCTACAAGCGGAACGATTTTATGGAACTCGTTAAATAATCTCGACTATGTTGAAGCAAAAGTTAAAATCAATATAACTTTTAAGTCACCTGTATTTAATGTTCAATATCCGGTTAGCGTGGATTCTGTTGGTGTTGATAACAAAGCACCTATCTTTAATCCGATTAAAGTTCAAGCCATGCAGAATCCTTATTCGTTTGGCTGGGATAAAGCAATGCTCACATGGCTTGCAGCAACAGATACTAATAAACCAATTCAGTATAAAATAACAGTTACTGACGATTCGAATAACACGACCCTGCCAACGATTACACGTTTTTCTGATTCGGTGTTAGTCTCCGGATTGTCAACTTCAACAAATTATACGGTCGCATTAGTTATCCAAGATGCATTAGGAAATGATACATCTTTTACAAAGCAAATAAAAACACAAGCTGCTGTCGATTTTAATAATGATGGTCGTATTGATGCAATTGATTTAGCCGCTTTTGTACAAGCATGGAGTAAGCCTGATTCCTCTTCAGGGGTTGATCTTTATCCATTTATTGGTGACATCCCAAGTATTAGAGTGCTTGGAAATGGAATACTCAATGTCGAAGACTTAATGATTTTTGTTGATATGTGGAATTATTTTCAGGATTTCAACGGATTGCCAAAACAGAATATTCCATTATTGACAGACCCAAGAATTGAGCGTCAAACAATTAAATTCCGAAAAGGAGAGAATTTAGTATCATTACCAATTCAATTCGATTCAACTTTGAATTTAACGGCTTTCTCTTCACAGATATTCTACAATACAGAAAGTTTTAGTTTTGATTCTGTAGGAGTTAGTGATCTATCAGAGATTTCAACTAATGATATTAGTCTCATTTATCGAGACAGTGTAAACGGTAAAGTTAATGTTGATTTTGCAAACCTTTCGGGAGCAATAAAGAATAATTATTTCATTGATTCAAAACTAACATATAATTTTGATCGTGCTACCAAAAGAGATTCTGTACTAATAGTTGTTAATGGTTACGATAACAATCTTAAAAATGTCTATACAAAACAGACTGTATATACATTACAGGAGATTCCGAATTCTTATTCACTCTATCAGAATTATCCGAATCCTTTTAACCCAATTACTACAATTGAATTTGATGTTCCTGAAAAATCATTTGTAAACCTTACTATCTATGATATTCTTGGAAGAAGAGTCACAACTCTTGTAAATGAAGAAAAGAGTGAGGGAACATATCGAATTCAACTTGATATGAATAGGGTTTCTAATGGCTTAGCAAGCGGTGTTTATCTATACCGATTGCAGTCCGGCAAATTCAATGTAACAAAGAAAATGGTTTTAATTAAATAATATGACCGGGTTTATCGTCATGATTAAAAAAAGTCTTTTGTATAATCGACAAATTAGAATTATTGCTTTAGCTTTATTTATAGTTATTGCTTTAATGATTAATTCATGTAAGAATTCAGGTTTGCTCGACAGCCCTCCTGCATTCATTCAATTTACGGCTGGACCGCAGGACAATGAAATTCTCTTTGTGGATAAAGTCTCCTTCGGTTGGAAAGGAGCAAGTGCCGATTATACTTTCAGATATAGGATACTAAGCATTGACGGTGAAAATTTTCCGTCCACTTATCTCGATTGGACAGTGTTTACAAAACTTACTGAAGTATCACTAAGTAATTTAGATGAAGGGAAATTCCGTATTGAAGTGGAAGGGCGCAGTGGAAGCTTAACCGAAACAATTAAACGCGAGTTTAGTGTTGATGCTGTTCAAGGTCCTTCTTTGCTATTCTTCAAAACTCAAACCATTCTGAGAGTCGGATTACAAGATTCAGTAGGAATTTGGATGGAAGACGTTGACAGTTTAGCAGCATACAGTGTTGTAATTGTTTTTGACAAATCTAAAGTTGAATTTATGGGAGTTCGACCGGGGCTCTACATAACTCAACAAAAATTTAAACAAATAATAGTTCCTGATTATGCTAATCCCGATATTTTAAGTTATGCAAACACCACCGGACGAATTGACATAAGCACTGCTTTATTAACTGATTTAGGAAGTTACCCAAATAAGTCCATTAGTGGTTCGGGAAGAATTTTAAATTTAGTATTCAGAGGGAAAGCCAGGGGGACTTCGGGAATCGAAATAACTTCGCTGAGTCTTAAAAATCCTTCGCGTGCATCGATACAATTTAAGCCACCAAAAGATGGCGTGATTGAAGTGAAATAAGTTAAAGGATTAGATTTCTATTTCTAATCCTTCAGCTGCTATAAATATTTCAAGTTCACTATCGGTGTAATTATTTCTTTTATACTCTCGTGCTATATTCAGAAGTTTGTTTATCTCAAAGTCATCATTTTCCGGAGCATGGTGGGTTAATCCCAATCTTTTCACATTAGCTTTTACTGCTACATCTACTCCAACTAATGCGGAACTATGTCCCCAATCAACTTTTTGAATCTCTTCGATAAAAGAATATTGCGCGTCAAAAATTAATAGATCTGTACCATGATAAAAATCGATGTATTCAAACATTCTTTCTTTAGTGAGGTTGTTATACTCTGCATCTGTTGCATAGATTGCAGATCTTCCGTTGTGTGTTACCTTGTAGGCATAACTTTTACCGGGGTGATGTAGTTCTATATTTTTAATTGAGAGATCATTAATAATTTGTTCGCTATTAACTTCTATCTGATGAAAATGCTTTTGTGCTGCCATAATTTCAAGACCAACAGGGAAAAATCTGTAATCTTGTTGAACATTTAAGCGACCTTCCATATTTTCATGGACAGCATAGAAATGCAATTCAGAATTTGGACGAAAGGCAGGAACAAAAAATGGAAAACCCTGCATATGATCCCAATGAGTATGGTTGATAAAAATATGTGCTAGAATGTTTCCTTCTGAGGAATACTTTTTAATCAGAAAGTCTCCAAGCTTTTTCATTCCCGAACCCATATCGAAAATTAATAGCGTATCATTGGTAGACATCTCAACGCATGAGGTATTTCCACCAATTAATCCAACTTCCCAATCTTCAAATCTATTTAGAAACTCTTCACGTTGAATAGCCGAGGAGATATCACTGCAAGCTGCTTTTTCTAATACGCGTAGAATTTTTTGTCTGATTTGATCGGATGTGGGAGGAGTAGGTAACGAACCCCTAACACCCCAAAAACGAACTTTCATCTATTTGCCTCTCTGGTCTTACTCTTATCAAACGAACATGAATTAGTTAATTATTTAATTTAAATAAACGATACAAACTAATTATTTGAGTTAAAGCACAATCTCTATTTTTTTATCTTTCCAATCCAAGATAAAATATGACTATGAATAAGCATAAGGAAAATTAACTAAAATCTTTTTCAATCAAAAAACATTTTTTTACTAATTATTTGTATTACTTCCATCAAGTCTAATTGATATATTAATAACTTGATTATAAATATTTCAGGAGGCTTTATGAGGCAGATATACTCTCTACTATTACTGCTATTATTCTCAACTTTTCAAATAGTTGCGCAAATTGAAGATGATTACCAAGATTCTATTGAAGTATATATTCTTGATTCATACATCCCCATGGAAAAACCAAATTCATTTCTTCTATCGTTTATAACCAGTGATTCAGCAAAAACCTTCTTGATAATCAATGGTAAATATTCAATAATTATTTCAAAAGAATATGTTGAAAACCATAAAGCTGAAATCGATCTATCACAATATAAATTTGATTCCCTTTCAATATCATACGTGGTAAATGCAGAGGATAAACGCGGGAATAAATATCTGAGTCAGGTTTATGAAGTTGATCTTCCTGTTGAGCGTGAAATAAAAAGTCATGCAAATGTTTTCTCAAATTGTCTTATAGGGGGACTTATTTTCGCTATTCCATCGCCACAAATTATTTTTGCATCTGGGAAAAATTCATTTGGGATTACAAAAGAAATTCCCGTGTTAGCTTCATTTTCAGGTGGCTATAATTACCCGGTAAATTATTTTTCGATTGAATATTCTCATTCACCTAAACTCATCACCAAGAATCTTTTTAGAATTGGATACAAACAATTATTTGAAATTTCGGTTGTTGAGTATATCTCATTGGGTATAAATGGCTTTTCAAATTTCAAAGGTTTGAATGGTATAAGCCCTGAAATCTCCATTGGTTTATACCGCTTCTCAAATCTATTTACAATTTATGGGAGATATAGATATAACTTCAAACCGAACGACTCAAATATTCAATTTTCAGAATTATCAATTGGTTTATTCACCTCATTTTTCACAATTCAGTATTAGGAATCGTTATGACTATAAAGAAATTTAGTGAAGATTTGTTTTTAGACACCTCAAGAATGTGCCGTCAAAATATGGAGCTTGACAGAATACCCGATTTTCTTTTCCGTGAAAAAACTTTCGGCGATCCTGATTTCAATCCTGAAATTACTTTAGCGGCATTGGATGAATTAAGTAATAAAGTTATTGGATTTATTCAGGGTGTAGTACGAGAAAGAAAAGAAGGAAAAACCGGTTATGTAAAGTTGCTTTGTGTAGATTCTAATTTTCGGAGAAAAGGGATAGGACGTTCTCTTTATAATCAAATTGAAAATTATTTTCTTAAAGAAAAAATTAATTTAATAAGAGTTTATGAATCGTATCCAAATTATTACATGCCCGGTGTCGATCCATTTTACACTGAAGCAATTGCATTTTTTGAAAGATTAGGTTTCAAGAAGTTTAATGATACTTCAAACTTAGTTGTTGATTTATCAGCAAATACATTTTCTACCGAAGAGGAAGTCAGTAAATTGAAATCAGAAGGAATTATTTGCTATCGACCTTCTTTAAGTGAAAAAGAAGAAGTCCTGAACTGGGTGGAAAAATTTTTTTATGGTTGGATACCGGAAGTAACTAAATCGTTTGAGAATAATCCTATTTCTATTTTCTGTGCAAAAAAAAGTAATGAAGTTTTAGCCTTTTCAGCTTATGAAGTAAATAACATAGGAACGGGTTGGTTCGGTCCAATGGGAACAGATGACAAACTTCGTGGAAAGGGAGTTGGGGGAGTTTTATTAAAGTTGTGTCTTAATGAAATGAAGAATTTAGGTTTTGTTAAAGCAATAATTCCCTGGGTAGGACCCATTCCTTTTTACATGCACTATGCGAATGCTAAAGTTCAAAGAGTATTTTGGAGATATGAAAAAAAAATGGAATGATTTAGACTCTTTTGTTGTTGTAATATGAAAAGTAATGGGAATAGATGAAGTTTATATTGGTTTTAATAAGTATCGCAGTAATTGATTTATTTGCACAATCAGGAAATGTCAAAGGAAAAATAGAAGATGGCTCAGCAACTATTCCGGGTGTAAACATTTATTTGATGGAAACCCCTTTCGGAACAGTTTCCGATAATAATGGCAATTATATTTTACGTGGAATCCCTCCGGGAAAATATAAAATTCGATTCAGTTCAATTGGTTATGCAACCAAATTTTTTTCTATTGAATTAGAGCCAAATCGAACTATTGAATTAAATGTAACATTGGAAAATCAAATCATCGAAGTTGATGAAGTTGAAGTTTTGGGTAAAAGGGAAAGAGTGGTGAGCGATACTAGGACGAGCATTTTGGATTTAGATCCTAAAAGTGCAAAAATTCTTCCCGGTGCTGCAGAAGATGTTTTAAGAACTTTGCAATCGCTTCCCGGTGTTTTAGCTCCGAATGATTTTTCATCACAGTTGGTTGTGAGAGGAAGCGGGCCTGATCAAAATTTAATTATTATGGATGATGTTGAAATTTTTAATCCGTATAGATTGTATGGTGTTATTAGTATGTTTAATCCGGATGCTGTTTCTGAAGTAAATCTAATCACGGGGGGATTTCCTGCAAAGTATGGTGACAGACTTTCAGCAGTACTTGATGTTTCGAATAAAGAAGGGGATCGTTTCGACAAATTTAAAGGAAGTTTGAATGCTTCTATTGTTAGTGCAAATGTTGTAGTTGAAGGTAAAAATCCATTTAATATTAATGGAAGCTGGATGCTAAATTCCCGCCGAACTTATTATGATTTAATTCTCGAGCCAATTGTAAAAAATGCCGGTTTAGTTGAAGAAAATGTCTCATTCCCAAGTTTTTATGATATTCAGGCAAAACTCGTTTTGGGTCCATTTAAAGGACATAAATTTATTTTAACAGGAATAAATTCCGAAGATGGCGTAAATGTAATTAGCTCAAAAGAAAGAAAAACTCCTGATAGTATAAACGCTCAAAACTTAACGAAGAACAATGTTGTAAGCCTTTCGCATCAATATACTCCAACTAAAACATTTTCAAATAAGATTATTGCTTCATGGTATACAAATGACGGGGGGGGTTCTGTTGAATCAGAGTTTTTAGATCCGACATTAAATCGGAAGGATTTCGAAAATGCAATACCGGACACACTCGCTCCTTATCTTCTCGGATTCAGAGTAAAAAGCAATTTTACTTTCCAGAAGTATTCTTTGTCTGATAAATTATATTATTATTGGGGAGATAATCTTTTTGAAGCCGGAGTTGGAGTAGATTTTTTAAAAACAATTATTGATTTTAACTTCGATCTCGATCCTGAATTGAAAGCAATATTTTCAGCAAATCCGGGACTTAGGACAACACTGAATAGTTTAAGGGATGTTAAAAATTATAATCGTTATAATGTTTATCTTCAAAATAATTTTGAGTTGAGTAAAGAATTTTACATCCAACCCGGAATTAGGTTTGATCATTATCAAATTCTAAACAAAACTTATGCTGCTCCTCGAATATCTATATCATATGCTCTTGACGATTTAACTACATTGCGCGGTGCTTGGGGATTGTATTATCAATCACCGGGATATGAAAAACTTAGAGATCAAAATACTTTTTATGATCTTACAGAAAATTATACTAGAAATTTGGAGGCTGAAAAATCAATCCATTATGTGATTGGCCTGGAGAGATGGATAACAAGTGAATGGCATCTAAGGTTGGAGACCTATTATAAAGATTTTCAAAACTTAATAGTTCAAGAAATTGCCAAAGGTGGAAACTATTTCACGGAAAGAGTTCCAGGTGGTGACCCTCGTTCGGTTTCGGGATGGTCGCGCCCTGTAAGAAATATTGGAGATTCTTTGACTCAGATTCCGGTGAATAACTCATTCGGTGAAGCTTATGGATTCGAGTTTTTATTGGAGAAAAAAAACAATGAGCGGGAGAGCAAACTTTCAGGTTGGATTTCATATTCTTATGCATTTGCAAATCGATATCAGAGAAAAGATATTATTCCATTTGCCTTCGATCAAAGACATACTGTGAATCTTGTTGGAAATTATACATTCAATGAAACTTGGGAATTTGGATTTCGATGGCAATATGGGTCGGGGTTCCCGTATACTGAGCCAATTGGGTTAAAGCCTAGAATCCTTTTATTAGATCAAGATAACGATGGGAAAGCTGAGACACCGGTAATAGCCACACGTGCTACGTATGCAAATCCAACAAACGCCGATGTTATCTTTGATATTGATTATGCTGACAGAAATCGGTTTAATGCGAGAAAACCGGCATATCATAGACTTGATGTAAGAGTTACTGCTTACACAAATTTTTGGAATTATGATTGGACTTTTTATCTTGATATAGTTAATATATATAATCGTTCAAATGTTGTAGGGTATTCTTATTTTGTTGAAGATGATTTAACAATTGGAAGAGAAGTCAACAGTATGTTTCCGATACTTCCTACAATCGGATTTAGCGTAAAGTTTTAGCAAATGAAGAAAAAATCAGAAGTAAATAAAAGTGCAGCTGTAATTGATCTTGGTGAAAGAGGTTTCTATAACACCAAGAATAAATTAAATTCACTTACCGGAAAAGAATGGATAAAGTTTTCAAAATCCTGGTTTATTCATAAACCGGTTCGAAGGAAAGAAAATGAAATTCTTCATCCTGCAAAATTTCCGGAATCTTTAATAAAAGAATTCATTACCTTTTTTACGAAAGAAAATGATTGGGTGATTGATCCCTTTATGGGAACCGGAAGTACTCTAATAGCTTCAGGTGAAACAGGTAGAAATGCTATTGCCGTTGAACTTTCTGAGGATTACTTCGAAATTGCAAAATCTCGTGTTGAAAAGAATAATTTCGAAAATTCTATTAAGCCAATTCTTGGGTCATCTTTCAATTTAAATAATTTAATTGAGGAAGAAATTAAATTTGATTACGCTATTACATCTCCACCTTATTGGAACCAATTAGAACGAAGTTCGTTACGACAAAAAATTCGTGTAGAAAAAGGGCTCGCAACTAAATATTCAGAATCTTCCGAAGATATTGGTAATATTGACCATTATGAATCTTTCATCGAACAGCAAGCACAAATATTTGATAATGTTTTTGATCTTCTCAAAGAAGGAAAATATTTAACTGTAATTACAAATAATGTTTACTTCAAAGGAAAACTTTTTCCGTTAGCTTTTGATACCGCAATTTCACTAACCAAAAGAGGTGATAAAAGCTGGACATTGAAAGATGAAAAAATATGGCTTCAAGATGATAAACCGTTGGTTGCACTTGGAATTAATAATGCGTGGGTCTCAAATAGACATCATCAATATTGTCTTATCTTTCGTAAGGAAAGTAAAGATTAAATGAGTGAAAAAAATATTTTAACTGTCGGTAGTCTTACTAAAATAATCAAAGAAATTCTGGAAGAGAGTCTTCCATCTTTTTCGTTGGTAGGGGAGATATCGAATTTCAAAGCTCACTATTCAGGGCATTGGTATTTTACTTTAAAGGATAGTGAAGCACAAATTTCATGCACGATGTGGAAGGGTTATAATAACTACGTTTTCTTCAAACCGGAAGACGGAATGAAAGTTATTGCAACCGGAAAATTAACTGTTTATGTACCTCGTGGAAATTATCAGATTGATATCCGTTCAATGAAACCTGCAGGCGAAGGAGAATTGCAAGCGGCTTTTGAAAGATTAAAGAAAAAACTTTTTGATGAAGGTTTGTTCGACGCTGATTATAAAAAAGAAATCCCTACCTCGCCAAAAAAAATTGGAATTGTTACTTCAATTGATGGAGCTGCATTTAAGGATTTAATTTCGGTTGCGCAACGACGTTATCCGCTTCTTGAATTAGTAATTGCTCCTGCTAAAGTTCAGGGAGCAGGAGCGGCAGAATCGATTGTTAATTCAATTAAAATACTAAATCAGCAGAAAGATATTGATTTAATTATTGTTGGCAGAGGTGGAGGTTCTATTGAGGATTTATGGGCTTTTAATGAAGAGATAGTTGCGCGAGCAATATTTAATTCTAAAATTCCGATAATTTCTGCTGTAGGACACGAAGTTGATTTTACAATTTCTGATTTCGTGGCAGATTTACGTGCTGCAACCCCAACAGCCGCAATGGAAATCGCAACTCCTGATATAAATGATATTTATTTATTTATTGAATCGTTTACTAATAATTCATTTGAGTTATTGATTGACAAGATTGATTTTGAAAATGAAAATATTATTAATTTAATTAATTCATACGGTTTCAGGCAGCCGATTGAGAATATCAGAAGAAAATCCCAACGAGTTGATAACACAGTCTATAAAATCGAAAATAATCTAAACAGAAAACTTATTGATTTTAAATCTTCATTAAAATTGCTGAATACAAAAATTGATTCACACAATATTGAAAAGACTTTAAAAAAAGGTTTTGTTTTGGTTAAACAACAAAATAAATTTGTAATAAGAGGAGAAAAATTTGTTGTCGACGATGCTTTCAAACTCAAATTTTTCGACAAAGAGATAGAGGTAAAAAGAATATGAAAAAGAAAGAGAAAGAGACCAAAAGAACATTTAACGAAAATCTTAGTCGACTTGAAGAAATTTCAAGAAAACTTGAAGAGGATAATCTTGATCTTGAGTTAGCGATTGAGTTGTATGAAGAGGGAGTTGAGCTTTCTAAAGTTTGTATAGAATCACTCAAATCAGCTGAAGTTAAGATTACTGAACTTAAAACTAAATTGAATAATGTTCTTGAAGTATCAGAAGATGATATTTAAGTAAAGATTGGAGAACAAGAAATGTCTGAGATTAATCCATATCCGATTTTATCAAAAGTAAATATTCCTGCGGATATAAGGAATCTGAGTATTCATGATTTAAAACAATTGTGTACCGATATACGGATGTATATGGTTGATGTTATATCGGAAATCGGTGGTCACTTCGGTGGCGGACTTGGTACTGTTGAGCTTACAGTTGCACTTCATAAGGTATTCAATACTCCAAATGATTTGATTGTTTGGGATACCGGTCATCAGGCATACCCCCATAAAATTCTGACCGGAAGAAAAGAACAATTAAAAACCATACGTCAATTGAATGGTATCTCAGGGTTTTTAAAAAGAAGTGAAAGTGAATATGATACATTTGGTGCAGGGCATGCTTCCACATCAATCTCTGCTGCATTGGGTATGGCAGTTGCACAGAATTATTTTACTGACAAAAGAAAAGTTGTAGCTGTTATTGGAGATGGTGCTATGACGGGCGGAATGGCATATGAAGCCATGAATAATTCTGGTGTTCTTAAAGCTAATCTGATCGTCGTTCTCAACGATAATAATATGTCAATAGCACCTAACGTCTGGCAAATATCAAATTATTTTAACGAACTAATAGCACATCCTGAATACAATAAATTTAAAGGATATGTTTGGGATTTAACCGGTAAGTTAGACCAATTCGGTGATCGATTGAGATTAATTGCAGGAAGACTTGAAAGTGGTATTAAAGCTGTAGTTACTCCGGGAATGTTATTTGAAGCACTAGGCTTCAGATATTTTGGTCCGCTTAATGGACACAACTTGCATCAATTAGTTAGAATATTTGATCAGGTAAAAGACTTTAATGGACCAATATTAATTCACATTATCACCGAAAAAGGAAAGGGATATAAACCTGCAGAAGGACATATCCAACGGCTACATGCATCAACACCTTTTGACAAAGTCACGGGATTGGCTTATAAAAAAGAAGGTGCTCCTCAGGCTTATACAACAATTTTTGGTAAAGCACTCGTTGAAATTGTTAAAGAGAATCCAAAAGTTATCGGTATTACAGGCGCTATGCCTGACGGAACCGGATTAAATTTCTTGCAAGAATCCTGCCCGCATAATTATTATGATGTTGGCATTGCAGAAGAGCACGCCGTTACATTTGCAGCGGGCATGGCAACTCAAGGATTAATTCCTGTAATAGCAGTTTATTCAACATTTTTGCAAAGAGCTTTTGATCATATTGTACACGATGTAGCTCTTCAAAAATTGCATGTAGTTTTTGCTTTAGATAGAGCAGGATTAGTTGGAGCTGATGGTCCCACCCATCACGGTTCATTTGATTTATCTTATCTCAGAATGATTCCACATCTTGTTTTGATGGCACCAAAAGATGAAGCAGAACTTCGTAATATGCTTTATACTGCTGTTCAGTATAAAAAAGGTCCGATTGCACTCCGTTATCCACGAGGTTCAGCATTAGGGGTTGAGATTAAACCGGGATTTGAAGAAATCCCAATCGGGAAAGCTGAAGTTCTTTCAAAAGGTGATGATGTAGCTTTATTGGCAGTTGGATCTATGGTCGACTATGCTCTTCATGCCGAGGTAAAGCTACGTGAATTGGGAATTAATCCTGAGATAGTGAATATGAGGTTTATTAAACCGCTTGATACTGAACTATTGGATGAAATTGCATCGCGACATAAAAAAATTGTAACCCTTGAAGAAAATAGTATTGTTGGCGGATTTGGTAGTGGTGTTGCTGAATATTTCATCGATAAAAACTATAAAACCGATATCCTTCGAATCGGTTTACCTGACTATTTTATTGATCATGGAACACAATCGGAATTACACAGCATACTTGGAATTGATTCCGAAGGGATTGTTAAGCAAGTTTTACAATTTTGTAAATCAAATCATTATTCAAATGAGGTATCCGTTTGATGGAACCAACCAATATTGCCGTAATAGGGCTTGGTGGAATTTCGCAGGTAAATCATCTCCCAATCCTCAACAAAATGTCGAATGTAAAAGTTGTTGCACTTTGTGATATAAACAAAAGTCGATTGTTGAGTGTCGCCCATAAGTTTGGAGTAAAACAAACTTTTACTGATTATAAAGAAATGATAAAAAATACGGACATTGATGCCCTTATAATTGCAACTCCAACAAGCAGTCATAAAGAGATTGCAATCGATTGCACTGAAGCAAAAAAAAACCTTCTTATAGAGAAACCAATTGCTCGTACCTTTAAAGAAACAGAAGAAATTGTTAATGCTGCAAAAAAAAATAAAGTGCAAATAATGGTTGGGATGAATATGCGTTATCGTCCTGATATTATGCTGTTGAAGAGCATTATTAATGCAGGAGATTTAGGATCCCCTTTTTATGTTAAACTCGGTTGGCTCAGAAAACAGAGTAGCGAAGGAAAATGGTTTACTAAAAAAGAGGAGGCGGGGGGAGGAGTTATTCTTGATCTCGGAATAGTTTTACTTGATATAGCTTTATGGTTACTAAATTTCCCGGCAATCAAAACAGTTTCTACACATAATTATGCTATAAATACTAAAACCGTCGAGGATGCCTCTATTAGTTTTATGAGATGTCAACCCGACTCAATTATTTCTCTTGAAACAAGTTGGTCATTATCTTCTGAGAAAGATTCATTCTATTTGAATGTTCATGGTTCTAAGGGAAGTGCATCGTTAAATCCTTTAAGAATAATCCGAAGGAACGAAGATCAACACATAGATTTAACACCTTTCAAATCGGAAAATCCGTTAGCACTTTTCAAAAAATCATACACCAACGAATTAAAACATTTTTTAGGCGCAGTGAGAGGTTTAAACCCCATTCTTTCAACCGGAAATGAAGCGCTTTCCAGGATGAAAATAGTTGAAAATATGTATAAATCAGCCAAAGAAAATTCAGAAATATTAATGTAAATATTATGCGTTATAAAATTTTACTTGCCGATGACGAAAAAGATATTGTAGAGTTCTTATCCTATAATTTAAAGTTGGAAAATTTTGAAGTGATTGTTGCTTTTGATGGAGCTGAAGCGTTGAAAAAAATGGAGGAACATCCGAATCTTGTTATCCTTGATGTAATGATGCCAAAAATGAATGGTTACGAGGTTTGCCAACAAATAAGAAAAAATAGTGATTATAAAGATATTCCAATTATCTTTCTTACTGCTAAAGTGACTGAAGCAGATGAAATTCAGGGCTTAGAATTAGGAGCAAATGATTTTATTGCAAAACCAATTTCTCCCAAAAAATTAATTGCAAGGGTTAAATCAAATTTACGGAAAATTGAACCACACTCTAATCTTGATTCCATTAAATCTGTGAATATCGGACCACTTACAATTGATAGAGTAAAATATGTAGTTTATATAGACTCAATCGAAACCATTTTTCCAAAGAAAGAGTTTGAACTATTATTTTATCTGGCACAAAATCCCGGAAAAGTGTTTAGCAGAGAAATTTTACTAAAAGAAGTTTGGGGGTCGGATGTTTATGTGGTTGACAGAACGATAGATGTTCATATTCGAAAAATTCGTGAAAAACTCGACAAGTATGAAGAACTTATTGAAACAATTAAAGGGGTTGGATATCGATTTAAGGAACTTTCATAGTTTACTGAATAGATTTTATCCATTTATCAAAATTTTAACAGAATTAGTAATAGCTCAAATAATTCTGTCATTGCTACTTTTACTTTTCTTCTTTGATTCTATTTCACTCTCCAAAATTGTTTTTATAATATTAGCTGAGTCACTTTTTTTTATTGCTTTTCTAATAAGGATACGAAAAGGTGAAATATCAAAAATCACTTCGATTATTAAAACAATTCGTGAGAAGAATATAAAGTCACACACCGAGATATCTTTACCACAAAGTTTAGCAACACTCGAATCAGAAATAAAATTAATGTACAAAAAAAATAGTGAGGATATAGAGTATCTCAAAAAACTTGAAAGAATGAGAACTGAATTTCTTGCGAATGTTTCACATGAATTACGGACACCAATTTTTGCAATTCAAGGTTATCTAGAAACGTTATTAAATGGAGCAATAAAAGATGAAAGAGTTAATATTCAGTTTCTTGAAAAGGCGAATCGTCATACTTTAAATCTTAATAACTTACTGAATGATCTCATTGATATTTCGATGATTGAATCCGGGGAAATGAGAATGAGTTTCAGATATTTTGACATCACTGAGTTTATTAATCAAATAATCTCAGAATTTCAACCGATGTCAATCGATAAAAATATTTCATTAGTTTTCAATTCCCCTCAAAAAAAATTGCAGCTTTTTGGGGATAAGAATAGATTGAAACAGGCGATAGGAAATTTAATTCAAAACGGAATTAAGTACACCGATCATGGAAGTGTTGCAATAAATATCGAAGAAGCGGAAAAAATAGCGAAAATTGTAGTCAAGGATACCGGGATTGGAATTCCGCAGGCAGATTTAGAACGAATTTTTGAAAGGTTCTATAGAGTTGATAAAGCCCGCTCAAGAGATGTTGGTGGAACAGGGCTCGGTTTAGCTATTGTTAAACATATTATTGACGCTCATGGGTCTCAAATTTGTGTTAAAAGTGAACCCGGGAAAGGGAGTGAGTTCTCATTCACTTTAAAAAAATAGTTTTGTATAGAAAAAAATTGACTTATGTACCTTTATTGCTTACTTTTGTAGTCTATTTTTAGAATTTGAGAGGTATTACTATGTTCGCTGTTGTTGATATAGCCGGTCAACAATTTAAGGTTACTGAAAAGGAAAAACATTACGTTCCGCGTTTGTCTTCCGAAGTGGAATCTGAAATTGTTTTTGATTCAGTATTATTGCTTTCTGATGATTCAGGAACCAAGATCGGATCACCATTTGTTGAAGGTGTAAAAGTGCATGCTAAAGTTTTAGAACATCTAAAAGATAAAAAAGTTAGTGTCTTCAAGAAAAAAAGAAGAACTGGTTACGAAAAATATAATACTCATAGACAACAATTGTCTAGAATAGAAATTACAAAAATTGCTTAAATCTTAGGAGAAAAATCATGGCTCATAAGAAAGGTCAAGGATCTACAAGAAACGGACGCGATAGTAATGCGCAAAGACTCGGCGTTAAAAGATTTGGCGGTGAGCAAGTTTTATCCGGTATGATTTTAGTCCGTCAACGCGGAACAAAATTCCATCCGGGTGAAAATGTTAAAAGAGGCGGAGACGATACTCTTTTCGCAGTTGCTAACGGTGTTGTTAAGTTTGAAGTTAAACGTGGCGATCGTCAATACATAAGCGTTTATCCGATAAACTAATTTTCTTTCCTTTTAAAATAAAAAATCCTCCTTTTAGGAGGATTTTTTTGTTTTAAAGAAAATTTGATTTAGAATCCTAATCTTGTCATATCTTCTACAAGTGATTTCACAGCATTTACTGAATTATCCATCAATGATTGTTCTTCTTCATTTAATGATAATTCGATTATTTTTTCAATACCATAACTTCCAAGGACTGCCGGAACGCCAACGTAATAACCATCAATGCCAAATTCACCTTGCAGATAAGCGCATACAGGTAGAACTCTTTTTTCATCTTTTAACACTGCCTCAGCCATAGATATAGCTGCGGATGCGGGGGAATAAAATGCAGAACCGGTCTTTAATAATTTAACAACCTCACCACCAGCCATTTTGGTCCTTTCAACCATTGCTGTCATAACTTCGGCGGCTTTTTGTTTATCGTTGTATTTCCTTTCAAGCATTTCAGTTACAGGAATACCATTTACATTTGCATAGCGCACCAGCGGAACCATTGTATCACCGTGACCACCTAAAACCATTGCATTAACATCTTTAACTGAAACACCAAGTTCCCAGGCTATAAAAGTTGCAAAACGCGAAGAATCCAAAACCCCTGCTTGGCCGAAAACTCTATTTGAAGGAAAACCTGTAATTTTTTGGAAAAGTGTAACCATTGCATCAAGAGGATTTGAAATAACAATGACGATTGAGTTTGGCGCATATTTAGCAACATTTTCAGCAACCGATTTCATAATGTTTGCATTTGTGACTAGTAAATCGTCTCTGCTCATTCCGGGTTTGCGAGGAAGTCCGGCTGTTATTATCACAATATCAGAACCAGAAATATCTTCGTAGTTATTTGTCCCTTGAAAATTCCCATCGAAAGAGTCGATTCTTGAAGCTTCCGCTAAATCTAAAATTTTACCTTGTGGTAAATCCGGGACAATATCAAATAATACTGCGTCACCTAATTCACGTTGTGCAATTAGTTGAGCGAGTACGCCGCCGATTTGTCCACCGCCTATCAAAGAAATTTTTTTTCTGCTCATATCTCTACCTTAAATTTTTGTTTGGAGTTAGTAACGATTTTGATGTGAAATATATGAATATTTGGAAGTGATTACAATTTAAGGTAATCAATAAAAAAGAGGTAAAAATAAAAACTAGGGATTCGAAAGTTTGATGACTAAGATAGTCTCAGTTCCTTCAGGAGTTATGTTATATCTCAATTCATCTGCAAATATTCTCATTAAATAT
>JAGUXE010000312.1 GCA_020061995.1 Ignavibacteriales bacterium
AAAGACAGAATCTAAACTTGTTGTAGTATCAATTTCCATCAGAAATTTTTGGTGTGTTTTAGTCGAAAAGAATAAACTTTCAGGACTAAAAGTTCCTGATGTTAAAGGTATAAATGGATCTAAAGAACGATTACTAAGACTGTCGAATGATTTTCGTATACTATCAACGTAGGATGTGTTAACAAAAGCGATAAGATCATCTAGATTATTAGTAAATTTTTCATTCTTCTTGAAATAAAGTAATTGAGCCTCTCTCAAATTTTTCATCCTGAGTCTAGCTTCTGTTTTATTATACTTCTCAACTGCCACAATTTCCCGCGGTTCAACAATCGCGACTTGAATTAAAATAACCACTAATATTGCAACAACCACATATAATGCTGCATGAATATACCACGGGTCTTGATGTTTGATCATTGTTCCTCCGAACGATTATTTTTCGTTTTCAATAAAAATTAAATCTTTAAATTTCTCAAATTTTGCAGAGCCTATTCCTTTTACTTGTAGAAGTTCTCTTATTGAAGTAAACTTTCCTCTGCTTTTGCGATATTCAATAATTCTTTCCGCTGTTTTTTGACCAATTCCAGGAAGTGTCATTAATTGTTCAATCCCCGCTGTATTAATATTAACCTTTCCGGATATTTTTGCTTTTACAGTAGATTTAGAATTAAAATCGGCATTGTTAAAATCTAAAACTTCCTGCTTATAGTCAATATTGGGGACTGTAATTTTGTTTAAAGTTTCACCCTTGAAACTATCCCGAGAGGCAATATTAAAAAGACTATCCTCACTTGAATAGTCATAATTAAGCTCTTCGGGAGAATTTTCTGAAATAAGGAAATCATATGTCATTCCGGCTAAAAACATAAAAATTATGAAAAGAAATACTTTCATTTCTATATCACTAAAACCGTGTGAATTAGCAATTTTTTTTAACTTCGACATAAGATTTATAAATCTGATTAAAAAGTCACTTTTAGAATTTTACCAATTATCTATAGTCCAAATTTCTTGAAAAAATTTTTGTCGTCGGTAGTTCCTGATCCTTTTATATTAGGCATCTCCATAAGTTGTTTCAACAAATCTTTTTCTTTAGAATTAATCTTCTTCGGAACAATGATATTTACTCGGACCAATTCATCTCCGGCTCCGTGAGAATTTAAATGTTGAATTCCCTTTTCCCTCATTCGCAGTAATTTGCCAGGTTGAGTTCCGGCTTCAATTTTCAATCGCGCTTTGCCTGTTAAGGTTGGAACTTCAACTTCAACGCCTAGAACAATGTCGGGATAGCTAATATACAGTTCGTAAAGAATATCATCTCCTTCACGGACAAAATATTCATGAGATTGTTCCTGAAAAATCACAATAATATCCCCTGACTGCCCACCCCTTAAACCTTGATTTCCTTCACCGCGTAAGGTCATATAACTACCCTCAGAAACCCCGGCAGGTACGTTAATCCTTATTGTAGCTTCTTCGTTTATTCTTCCGTCACCATGACATTTTTTGCATGGCTTCTCAACTACCTGCCCTTCACCGTTACAATTAGCACAAGGTTGAATATTAACAAACTGTCCAAATACTGATCTAGATACCGAGCGAACTTCTCCGGCACCATTACATACGTTACATGTTTTTAATGAACTTCCACTCTCTGCACCATTACCTGCACAATCAGGACATTTAACAAATTTTTTAATTTTGATTTTTTTTGTAGTTCCAGTTGCAATTTCTTCAAGTGTAAGTTTAAGGTTAACCCTGAGATCAGAGCCGGGTGTTCCCCGCTGTCTTCCTCTCCCACGCGAACGTTGACCCCCGGCAGAACCGAAGAAATCATCAAAAATAGATGACCCACCGAAGATGTCAGAAAAATGAGAGAAAATATCATTAATGTTTGAGAACCCATGAAAATCTTGTCCACCCCTCAAACCGCTATGTCCATAACGATCATATTTGGCACGTTTGTCATCATCACCTAAGACTTCATACGCTTCAGTTGCTTCTTTGAATTTATCCTCAGCCTCTTTATTATCCGGATTCCGATCCGGATGGAATTGCATTGCAATCTTTCTATAATTCTTTTTTATATCATCTTTTGATGCATTCTTCTCAACACCCAGCACCTCATAATAATCGCGCTTTTCCATCGTTACTCGTTTCCTTCATTGTTATTTTCTGATTGCTTCTGGTTCTGTTCAACCCCTGAATCATCGCTTACAATTACTTTTGAATGTCTTATTACTTTATCTTTATAAATGTAACCCGTTTCTATCTCATCCAAAACTGTATGAGGACTGACACCTTCAGCCGGTCTTTGCAACATTGCTTCATGGTATTGGACATCGAACGGAAAACCAACAGCATCAATCTTTTTAACTCCCTGGTCTTCAATTAGTTTCATAAATTTTTCATAAATCATTTTTACACCATTAAGAACCGTATTAATATCTTTAGCATCAGTTGAATGTTTAATCGATCTTTCAAAATCATCAATTACAGGAAGTAGTTTTACAATAAAACTCTCTGCTGCATATTTTAACAAATTTAATTGATCATTTTCGGTTCTTCTTTTGTAATTATCGAATTCTGCAATTTTTCTGATTAACCGATCTTTATGGTCGGTTAATTCATTTTCTAATTCAGTAATCTTTTTTTTCGAATTTAACATCTCGTCACTTTCAATCAATTTTTCAGTATTAGGATCTTCACTATTTAAATTTTCTTCTTTTAATACTTCTTGAGAAGTTTCAGTTTCTTCCTTAATATTTTGTGAATTATAATCTTCGTTCATTTCATCGAGTTTTTCTTCCATTAATTCCTCCTAAGTTTTTGTCAAATAATCTGATAACATTTTAGAAATGTAATCAACAATAGCAACTATTTTTGAGTATTCCATTCGTTTTGGACCAACAACACCGAGCGTTCCAACCAAATCTCCGATTTTATATTCCTTAGTAACCAAACTATACTCATCAAGTTTATCTAATTGGTTTTCACTACCTATGGTTATAAAAACGTTCTGATTAGCCGACTCATTTTTCTTTTCGAAGAAATGAATGATAATATCCTTTTCTTCCATTAACTCAACAACACCTTGCAATTTTCCGGGAGTTTCAAATTCGGGCTGCTTCATTAAATTTTTTGCGCCGGTAATTAAAACCTTGCTTTCAGACTTAATATCTTTAAATATTTTATCGGCTGAATCAATAAATAGAGTCAGCATAGGTTTATCATCAATCGGGATATCTTTTAATCTCTCTCTCACGGTAGATCTTATTTCAGAAAGCTTTAATCCTGCTAATCTTTCATTCAAGATTTGTTGAATTTGAAGTAATTGACTATCCGTAATTGAATAAGATAGTTCCAATGTAATCGTTTTTACCAAACCTGAACGGATGCTTAAAACAGCCATCATTCTGTTTGACGTTAGAATTATCAATTGAATTTTTTCAAGCACTCCGCTATCAAGGCTTGGATATAGAACGCATGCTAATTGATTAGTAATACTGCTTAAAAGTTTAGCCGTAATATTTAATAAATCATCCGAATCAGTAAACTGATTATCAAGATGTTTATTTATTTTATGTTTTTCCGATTGAGTGAGCTTCTGAATATCCATCAATGAATCGACATATAAACGATAGCCTTTATCAGTCGGAATTCTTCCGGCAGAGGTATGCGGATGATTGATAAAACCTGAATCTTCCAAATCAGACATAATATTTCTTACCGTTGCAGGCGAAATTCCCATGTCATACTTTTTGGTTAAAATTCTAGAACCAACCGGTGAAGCAGTTAAAATAAACTGCTGCACGATATACCTTAATACGTTTTTTTCTCTTTCGTTAAGCTCTTCGTTTATCATATACTTTAAGATTAAAATGCTTGCAAATATACAAAATTATATATAAACAGCATGAATTAGAAGAAAATCAAATCGACTCATCTAACCTCAAATTGCCAAGTAGTGTGAAAATCAATTAAATCTTTCGGCACCCATTAGATGAATGGAGTGCTAAAATGGTTCAATCGGAATTAGTTTTAGTTTTGTTTAATTATTCCTAAAATGATAACTTTAGCAAAGATATTATTATTTTCTTAAAACCGACTAATGGATTTTCAAAGTGAAAAATAGTTATAAAAATGCAGGTGTAAATATTCAAGCCGGTGATGAAACGGTTCAACGAATAAAAGGTTATGCGAAATCAACATTTAACAAAAATGTTTTGTCGGATATCGGTATGTTCGGCGGCTTTTATGAAATTGATTTGAGTAAATATCGGAAACCGGTTTTAGTTTCAAGTGTCGATGGTGTTGGGACTAAGTTAAAAATTGCAATTGAACTCAACAAGCATGAAACTATAGGTCAAGATTTGGTTAATCATTGTGTTAATGATATTGCTGTATGTGGTGCCGAACCTCTTTACTTTTTAGATTATCTCGCATTTGGAAAACTTTTTCCCGATAAAGCTGAAACTATTATAAAAGGATTTTCAATAGCATGTAAAGAAAATGGATGCGCATTAATCGGCGGTGAAACCGCTGAGATGCCGGGTTTATATAATGAAGATGACTATGACCTTTCGGGAACAATTGTAGGAATTGTTGAGAAAGATGAAATTATTAACGGTGCTGACATAACATCTGGGGATGTTTTAATTGGTTTCAATTCAAACGGTCTTCATACAAATGGATATTCCCTTGCGAGACATGTTCTACAACAAAAATATTCATTCAAAGATCACTTATCTATTATCAACAATATTCTTGGCGATGAACTTTTGAAGATTCACAAATCTTATCTCCCTTTAATTAAACTTTTGAAACAGATTAAAGTGATAAAGGGATTTTCTCATATCACTGGTGGCGGAATTATTGGTAACACAAAAAGAATTATTCCGCTGGGACTTTCGTTAAATATTGAATGGAACAAATGGGACTTACCTGCAATTTTTAGATTAATTCAAGAAACCGGTAAGGTTGATGATGACGAGATGCGAGAAGTTTTTAATTGTGGAATTGGTCTAGTTGCTGTGGTTTCGAGTAATGACGTTGAAATAGTTCTAAATGAAGCTGCCGGATTGAATGAAACCGGAATAGTTTTGGGAAATGTTCAATAATCCTAAATACTCATTAAATGATTAGATTTATTGTCAATGAGAATTTTTTGATAAGTTCCAGAAATATTATTTTATAAGAAAAAATTATGTTTATAGATACACATGCCCATCTATTTTATCCTAACTTCAATGGTGAATTGGATGGTGTAATTGAAAATGCCTTAAATGTTGGAGTTGAAAAGATAATTGTTCCCGCAACAGATTTGGCAAGTTGTGCACAGGTAATTCAACTAATCGATAAATATCCCCAAGTTTATGGAACTGTCGGAATTCATCCACATGATTCTCGTGAGTGGACTAATGACATTCTGAATGAACTTGAAAATTTATCCAAACACCCGAAAATAGTTGCAATAGGTGAAATTGGTTTAGATTATTATTATGATTTTTCACCTAAAGAAAAACAGATGGAAGCATTACATGCTCAAATCAATCTAGCTTTAAAACTAAATTTACCGGTGGTTATTCATAATCGTGATGCCGATGAAGATGTTTTTTCAATAATGAATCATTATTCCTCAAAAGGCTTACGTGCTCAATTGCATTGCTTTAATGCTTCCGCTGAACATGCTCGCGAATATGTAAAGATGGGGTATTTTATTTCATTCACAGGAAATATAACTTTCAAAAAAGCTGACTATTTAAGGCAGATTGCAACATCTGTTTCTTTAGAGCATTTGTTGTTGGAAACTGATTCACCTTTTATGACACCTGTTCCCTATCGCGGCAAAAGAAACGATCCTTCAAATATTCCAATAATTGCAAAAATGCTTGCCGAACTTCACCATGTTTCAGTTAATGACATTTCACGAATAACAAGCTACAATACATTTAAACTTTTTGGAATTGGAAATAAACCTAAAACTTCATTCACTTATCAGATCGGTAATTCGTTATACATAAATGTAACAAACAGATGTAATGCCGATTGCTATTTTTGTGATCACAAAGGTGAAGCTGTAATTAGTGGTTACAATTTGAAAATGTCTAAAAATGAAGAACCCCCCGCTGAAGTTTACATCAATGAAATTGGAGATCCGTCAAGTTATGATGAAATTGTTTTTTGTGGCTATGGCGAACCGACTATAAGGTGGGAATTTGTTAAAGAAGTTGCAACATATGTTAAAAATAACGGTGGCGTAACTAGAATGAATACAGACGGACATGGTTCGATTATTAACAAAAAAAATATTACTTCTGAAATGAAGGGTTTAATTGATTCAGTTTCGATAAGCCTAAATGCGGTTACACCCGAAAAATATTCTCAAATTATGAATGTTGAAAAAGAATTATTCAGTGAGATGTTAAACTTTGCAGTTGAATCAAAAAAGTATGTAGAGAGAGTTATATTATCGATAGTCGATATAGATGATGCAGAAATTGAAACAGCTAAAAAAATTGTAACTGAACTTGGACTTGAATTTAGAATCCGTCATTATTTTTAAACAAAGGGGAAAAATGAAATCTTTATTAACTTTCTTATTGATTACCACTTTTACAATCTCAGCATTCGGACAGAAGAAATTGAGCCAGTCGATTAATACTCTGCTTACCGGATCATTTTTCGATACTACTAGCGTCTCTGTTGATATTTTTAATCTCACAAAAGGAAAATCAGTTTATCAGAAAAACCAAAAATTATTAATGCATCCAGCATCAAACATGAAAATTTATACTTCGGCTGCTGGACTTTTATATCTGGGAGAAGATTATGAGTTTACAACTTCACTTTACACAAATGGAATGATTTTAAATGGTGAATTACTTGGTAATATTTTTATCAAAGGAGGATTTGATCCTGATTTTGTTTCAGAGGATTTTCAATATCTGATAAATGTTTTGAAAGAAATCGGGATAAAAAGAATTAACGGTAATATCTTAGCCGATATTGAAAGAAAAGATTCTCTTTATTGGGGTAACGGATGGATGTGGGATGATGATCCATCAACAGATTTCCCTTATATGAGTTCACTTAATATTAATGATAATGCAGTTACTGTTATTGTTAAACCCGGACAACTTTCAGAAAATGCTATTGTTGAAACACTGCCTTCTACATCATTTATTACAATCAATAATCAAACAGTTACTACATCCGGAGCAACAAAAGATTTTGTTATTACTCGTGATTTTATGAACCGTAGTAATGAAATCCTTATCAAAGGAGAAATTAATGTTAATTCATCAAAAATTGTTGAGAGGATAAATATTGTCCGATCCGATGAGTACTTTCTTGTTCTATTAAAGGAAGAACTTGAAAAAAATGGCATACTTGTAACCGGTGAACTTGGTTTAGCATTAATAGACTATGATCAACTGCAACCATTAGTCTCGATAAAGAGACCTTACAAAGATGTAATTGTCAACCTCAACAAAATGAGTGACAATTTAAGTGCTGAAATGACAATCCTAGCTCTCTCTGAAAAATTTTTGGAGCTCCCCGCATCAACTTTTAAAGGTTTGAAATATGTCGACAGTTTGATTATAAGAGCCGGATTTAAACCTTCAAATTACAGAATCGTGGATGGTTCTGGTGTTTCACATTACAACCTTGTGAGTGCTGAACTAACTCTAGGTGTTTTAAAGCTATTTTATAATGAATATCCTGCTCTTCAAAAAACATTAGAGAATTCATTTCCTTTTGCTGGAGTGGACGGAACCTTACGCAACCGAATGAAAAATACCCCGGCTCAAGATAGAATAAAAGCAAAAACCGGGACAATAAGCGGAGTTAGTACATTAAGTGGTTATGCTTATGCACAAAATGGTGATGTTTTTGCATTCTCTATTTTTGTTCAAAATCATTTTAGAAAAAGTCAACGAGTTCTGGAAATTCAAAATAAAATATGTGAACTGTTGGCTTCATTTAATGGATAATTTAATCTTAACAACTTCAAAATATTTAATAGAGGTTTTTAGTTGAAGAAAATATTTTTATTTGTGGCATTATCGCTAATTTTCTATTCATGTGATCAGAAGCCAATTGTACAAGAATATCTGCCCCCTTTCAAAATTGTTGAGCAAAACAATGTGCCCAAATTTGACGGTAATTATGCATATGAAATGATCGAGAAACAGGTGAGTTTTGGACCGAGAAATCCAGGTTCACTTGCACATTCCTTAACTAAAAAATTTTTGGTTGAAGAACTTAATAAATATACAGATGTTGTCATTGAACAATCATTCGAATACACTGGTTACAACAATGAAATACTCCCTCTAACAAATATTATTGGTAGATTCAATCCGCAAAGTTCTAACAGAATTTTCTTTTGCGCTCATTGGGATTCACGTCCCCGTGCTGAAAAGGACGATGATGAATCAAAGCGTAATTACCCTATTCCGGGCGCTAATGATGGGGCGAGTGGAGTCGGAATTTTATTAGAACTTGCGAGAGTAATTAAAGAAAATAAAATTCCATATGGTATAGATATAATTTTCTTTGACGGTGAAGATTATGGAGAAGAACATGATTTGAATAATT
>JAGUXE010000042.1 GCA_020061995.1 Ignavibacteriales bacterium
ATCTTGGCGATGTATCTTTAAACGATGAATTGAATCTTCAACATTCTGAACATCTGCGAATAAAAATTTTTACTCCAAAAGGTTATGACCTTGCAACACATAGTATTAGGGTGAATACTAACTCAAATGAAAGATTAATTGATCTTGAAGCGTTTACATACTGGCTTGATGATAACGGTAAAATTGTAAAAACTGAGCTTGATGATGATGATATTTTTAAGGAAAAAGTAGTCGGAGGTATTTACGATTATAAATTTACTATGCCTTCGTTGAAACCCGGTTGTGTTTTCGAAATTCGGTACTCAATTGAAATACCATCTATTTATAGGATTAAAGATTGGATATTCCAATGGACTGAACCTGTAAGTTGGAGCGAATATAGAATCACAATGCCACATCAGATTAACTATTCTGCCGTTACAAGAGGGTTTGAGATGTGGGCTGTTAATGAAACGAACGAGGCGCAGCAGGTTTTTAGAGGAAATGCCGCCAACTATGTAGGCAAATCTATTGTTAAGTGTTATCAATTCAGATGGGCTGTTGAAGATGCGCCGGCATAAGAGATGCACCATTCATATCAACAAGAGAAGATTATGTTAATAAAGTAGATGTTCAACTTAATGGATTTTCGTTTAATAATGGAGCGAGAGAACAAGTTTTGGAAAGCTGGGAAAAGTTGACTGAGAAGCTGATTGATAACAAGAACTTTGGTGAACGAATTGAAAACAATAGAACTGTTCGTAAAATTGCAGAACAGCTTACCTTAGGGATGACTCTTCCGGAAGATAAAGTGAAAGCAATTTATAATTGGATAGCAAAAACGATTGTGTTTACAGGAAATGAATTATTTACTGATGAAGATTCTGAAGATGTTATTGAGAATAAAAAGGGTTCATCGGCAGATATAACATTCCTTCTTCTATCAATGTTAAAAAGTGTGGGGATAGAAGGGCAGCCAATAATTCTTAGCACAAGGGCTAACGGAAAAATTCAAGAACTTTATCCCATCGTCAATCAATTTAATTATGTAATTGCACGGGTAAAAATAGATAACAAGATTTATTATTTGGATGCGACTAATCCTTATAGACCCTACGATATGCTCCCTTTTAAAGTGCTTGGGGCGAAGGGACTTGTTGTCCAACCGGGTAAACAAGAATGGGTTACTTTTCAATCAGATATAAAAAATAGTAATACTTCACTCATAATTGCAAATATTGATCAGGATGGAGCTGTCACTGCAAACTTTGAGGAGTTGTATACAGGCTACACTGCTCTAAATACAAGGGATGAACTTACATCCAAAAAAGAAGTGGAAATTGCAAAGGATATTTTTAAAACAGATGCCTCCGGTTTCGTTATTGATTCTGTTCTTATAACTAATCGAGACAGCATAGATGTTCCGCTGAAGATTAAAGCATGGGTAAAATCTGAAAGCTTCGCTCTAAAAAACGGCGATATGATTTATGTTAATCCTTATATGATCCAAAGAACTATTGAAAATCCGTTTAAGGCTGATGTTAGAAAATATCCCGTTGATTATGGATATAAAAGTAACACTACAACTATTACAAATATTACCATTCCCGATGGCTATGAGGTTAAAGAGATGCTTGCTAATAAGAATATTGTACTTGGCGGGCACCTGACTTTTTCACGCGTATCACAAGTAGATAGTAATGCTATTCAGGTGATTACAAAATTTGTCCGTAACGTTACTGAGTTAAAGCCAAACCTTTATTCTCATCTAAAACGATTTTATACCGATATTATTGCCGCACAGTCGGAACAAATTGTTTTGAGCCTTAAACAAGAGTCCCAAAAATCTACAGCAAAAAAATCTGCTGACAATAAATAATAGAAATGAGGTTTATGAAAAATTTATCTGCCAATATACTGTTCAAGATTCTGATTGCAGTTGTTGTTTTTGTTGGGATTATCAAACCGGATAATCCTGAATATGATATTAAAAATATACCATCTGCACTTCTTTCTGATGCAGACGCAATTATCCGAAAAAGTGAAACTAAATTTGAAGTGAAGAGTGACCGCTATGCGATACTTAAAAAAATATATGCAGTTACCATCTTTAATAAAAATGAACAACAATACGGTAACTTTGTTATCGGTTATGATAAGTTCAGTTCAATTGAAGAGATAAGGGTAATATTGTATGACTCTAAAGGAGAGAGAATTCGCAAACTTAATTCAGATGAAATTTCAGACCTTCCGGCAACTTCTTCTTTCTCACTGTACGAAGATAATAGAGTGAAGTATGCAAGTTTGTATCATGACCAATATCCATATACTATCGAACTTTTTTATGAAATTGAATATGATGGTTTCATAAACTGGCCGGATTGGAATTCAAGAAAAACTCTTGATCCGGTACAGATAAGTAAATTTGAAGTAATTGTTCCTCAAGATCAAGAGCTTCGCTTTTGGGTTAATAACCCAAGATTAGCCCCATCAATTGAAACTGAATGGAACAAAAAGCGCTACAAATGGGAAGTAGCTGATCTACCTAAACTTTCAAGAGACGCTATAGGCGAAGATATTGAAGATATAGCAGAGCATGTAAAAATTGCTCCTGAAAATTTTCGAGTTGAAGGCTATAAAGGAAATATGACTTCGTGGAAAGATTTCGGCATGTGGTATTATAATCTCGCTAAAGATAAAAGAAATTTAAGTGAGCCGGTAAAAAAGGAAATCACGCAAATTGTTGCCACTTCGGAAAACGAAATTGAAAAAATAAAAAAAATTTATCAGTATATGCAGTCCCGAACAAGATATGTAAGTGTTCAACTTGGAATTGGCGGCTGGCAGCCATTTGATGCAAATTATGTTCACGAAAAAAAGTTATGATGATTGTAAAGCGTTATCAAATTATACAATTGCCCTTTTGAAAGAAGTCGGAGTAACAGCTTATCCTGTTCTGATTAAAACAGGGAACCATCGTTTTCCGATTGTGTCTGAATTTCCGAGTAATCAATTCAATCATGCTATTGTTTGTGTTCCTACACAAACAGATACATTCTGGCTCGAATGTACAAATCCTTACATGGCATTCGAACGAATTGGTTCAAGCAATGAAAACCGCGGCGCATTATTGATAACAGAAAATGGTGGAGTTTTAATAAATACTCCGGTAAGCCACTCAAAAGAAAATATTCAAAAAAAAATGATTTCTGTTAAGTTATCTGCCGATGGGAATTTAGAGGCTGATGCGCTTATTGAATGGAGTGGAAATCAGCAAGCTCATACGCGCAACTCTATTGCTGAAGCAACGTATGAAGAAAAAGAGAAATTTATTGTGACAATGTTTGAGGTCCCTTCATTAAAGATTAATAAATATTTTTTTTACGGACTTGATAAACGCGAAGATCAAATTAGTGCTGAAATTAATATGTCATTATCACGTTATGCTTCGGTATCCGGCGGTAGAATATTTTTTAAAACAAATTTGATGGAGCGCAGATATAAAGTTCCAAAAGATGTTGAGAAAAGATTATCTCCTGTTAGATTTTCAAATCCGTATTGGGATTTAGATTCCATTTATTATACAATTCCCGATGGTTACGAAATTGAAGCATTACCCAAACCAATTAATTTATCAACTTCATTTGGTGAGTTTTCTTCAAAAACGGAATTAGGTGCTTCTAACAAAATTCTTTTTGTTCGCAGCCTTGAAATAAAAGATTATTCAATTCCTGCAGCCGACTATAAGGCGTATCGAGAGTTTTTTGCAGAAGTTGTTAAATCGGATAGGGGACAAGTTGTCCTTGTCAAAAAGTAATAAAAGACATGAGTTAACAAAAATCAAAATCATGGTTTTCAAAAAACAAGAATGAACGAATGGAAGGGGAGTAACTCCTCGTTGGTAGAGTTAGACGGTTTAATGGAATGGTTGTACACCCGTAATGACGAAAGGGCGTACTACATAAAAGACCATCTCGGAAGTATACGGATGACAATAGACAGCGATGGAGAAATAGTAAACGCACAGGATTACTA
>JAGUXE010000261.1 GCA_020061995.1 Ignavibacteriales bacterium
AAACCCGAACCTTTAACCTGGTTCGGGTTTTTTGTTTGATGTAATATAAAATTAATCTAACTCTACTTGAATATAACCTAATAGTTAGTTATTTATTGACTAACAATAAATTAAATTTTCTGATAATGAAAACAACCGAAATACAAAACTTAGAGGTTTTGCAAGAGAAAAAAGTACCATGGTTAAAACCTCTGCTAATCCTATTTATAATAAGTTTTTCAATATATGGGTTTATGCGAGGAGTTGATTATTTATTATTCAAATATCAGATTAACCTTTTTGGCGATTTATTTAGTAATTTGGATATTCTTGCAAATACTCTAGGCGCAATGGGAGAAGTTGTAACCGGAGTATTAGGTATTGAAATAACAGTTATTGCAATCATAGTACAATTAGCTGCAAATAAATATTCCTCAAAAATTATGGATCTGACGGTTGAGAATAGGGTGAATTTTATTGTGATCGGAATTTTTGTTGTAACAGCTGTAAATTCAATTTTAGTTACTAACACACTTTCCGAAACCTTTCCGACACATTTCAGTATCTTTTTTACACTTTCCTTAATTATCATAAGTTTACTAATTGTTATTCCGCATTTTAATTATGTTTTTAATTTTTTACGACCAACAAATTTTTTGGGATATGTTAAGAAAAAAGTTGTAATGTCTATTAAAGATCTTAGTAGCGGTAAGCTAGAATATTCCTTAAAAATGCGAGATGAAATTAATAATCAAATTAATTTTATTGGAGATATTGCTCTCAATTCAGTATATCAGGGAGATAGGGCAGTAACATTACAATGTATTAGTATACTAAGAGAAATAGTTGTAGAATATTTAAATTTTAAAAAGAAATTGCCGGAAGAGTGGTTTAAATTGTCAGGGTTGGAATACTTTGACCCTGATTTTTCAAGCTACTCTTCTTATGTGATGGATAGAATTGAAGAGAGTAAAGTTCTTGTAGAAAGAAAAGTTTTCGGTTTGTATGAGTTAGTTTTTAATAACTCAAGGTTAACATTACGAGATGTTGCATCAGGTGTCTTGTTGAATTCCGAATTAATTGCGATTGCTGCAATCAAACAAGAAGACAAAGGGGCACTCTATTGTTCTTTTCAATATTTTAATTCTTATTTGAGAATTGCAATTAGAGGTAAAGATCCCCGTTCTGCGTTTAATACATTAGAACATTATAGAATAGTTGCAGAAGAACTTATCAGTTCAAATCCAGAGGAAGTTGAAAAATTAGAATTCTATTTTAAATACTATGGTCAAGAGGCAAATAAGAACCAGGTACTATTTATATTAGAAACTGCCGCACATGATTTATGCAGATTAAATGAAGTCGCATATGAAAAGAACGCTCCGAATCGTAAAGTCCTTCTTGAACTATTTTTGACTCTAGATGAACCTATTGAAGAGACAAATGACATTCAGAAAAGTTCTAAAGAGTTATCATTAATTGGTGTACGCATTGCGCAAGTTAAACTTGCCGGGTTTTATTTAATCCACAATGAAATTGAATTGGCAAGAAGAATTTTTGATGATGTCAGAGTTGAACCTGCAAATCGTATTCAAAAAATTAAAGATATTATATTCAATACAACTCAAGAAGAATTCTGGGAAGTAACTCCGCGAGGTATTAATTTTTATTATGTTTCTCAAAGAAGGAGAGAAGCTCTCAAATTATTTTTTGATTGGTTTGAACAGACAAAATCATAAGTTTTAAAAATATTATGATTGAAATAAATTTGTATTATATTTGAAAAGTTTTTTTTTATTGACAATGGGAAAAAAAATCACCTAATTTGGTTTGGCAAGAATCAAGAATATTTATCACAAAACAAAAAGAGAAAATAAACGACATAGCGAAGCATTCATTTATTGGAGTGGCTTTTACTGAATAATTGTAAAAACTTAATCAACAATTTGTTTCCGTTATAGTTTACGAAATTTAGAGAGCACTAAACATATTTTCACAAAATAGGAGAACTAAAGTGTCAGCAAAAAATCAAAACTCGGGTCCGAATAATCCGAAAACAGGTTTCGGTAGATGGATGGTATACACTGTTATACCCAATTACTCCAATAACGTACAAGGAGTTGTATATGTTGGAGCAGCTATCCTTATTATCATTGTTGGTTTGAGAGGACTTGGATCGGTTGCGGGAAGTATCCCGATAGTTCCAAATTTCCTTATCAATGAAGCCGATAATAAAGTGGACGTTAATTTTGTTATGATGGCTCTATTCCTTGAATTCTTTTTGCTACTTATTTTATCAATTGTTACATTCTTTACTCCAGAGGATAGCCATGGGCATGCTCCAGCAGCTCACGCTCCTGTTTCGAGTGAAGGTGGCAAACTAGATTTATCCGCTCTTAAACAAGAATTGTCACAATTCCGTCATGTCGCAGAAGAAGAGATTCGTGCAGTTGATGCTTATATAGATAGAATGGGTAAATTAAGTCATCAGATGGGTGCGATGTCTAAACAATATGCACAAACGTTAGGTGAGATGAATCAACATTTTAAAGCAGATACCCTAAAGGGTGTTGCGGAACAAGAAATTAAAAATGTTGAGGGATTCGTAACCAAAATTGGTGCTTTAACACAAAATATCGTTAACATTAAAAAAGAATATATTCAAGCTTTAACTGAGATTAAACAAAGCATTAAAGCATAAAGAAATAACATAAAGGGAAAAAACTATGAAAAAAAATATGGTTTATTTCGTGCTTTATGTTGTTCTTATTACTGAGCTTCTTATCGTTATTACTGAGCGAGATGAGCTTGAGGAAAAAGAACATTCAGTGCGAGACAAAATGTTGAACAGTTTAGCCGATTCATATAAACGTCCGGTATTATTGGCTATTCCGAACAGACGGACTGATTACGATGTAGGTGCAAAAGAAAACGGTGGTGCCGTTGTTGTTATGACCCCGGTTGGTTTAGTATCTGATGAAGAGAAAAAAGAAGTTGAAATTTACGTTGATGTTGCTCCCGGTTCAAAAACTCCATCAGATTGGCCCTCAGGTGGACTGACTTCAAAAAACGGAAACGATGTTTATAAACTGATAAAAACCGATGATGGTAATGCTCAATTCTTGGCCAAATTGTCTTCTGAAGGGGAATATAGCTTCCGTGCATACTGTAAGGTTGAACGTAAATTACCAAGCTATCTACCTGATTTTTTGTTAGCTGATTTAGCTGAGCGAGTAGGAGAACAGAAAATATCGACCAGCCCTAAAGAAGAATTCGTTATTGTCGCTAAACGACAAGGCGGAGTTAAAAAGCAGGGTGTTGAGTTTCTATTTTAGATTATTAAATTATAAAATAGGGGGGAGATTTCTCCCCTCTTTTAATTTGTTAATTATAGGATGAGTTTACTATGATACAGAAATTATTTTTATTCCTAATAATCTCCACAACATTATTAGCACAGGGTTCATCTGTACTTGATACAATTAGAGTAGCATCCCTACAAGATTTTTCCATTCCTGGAAAAGGTGGATTAGTACTCACAAATGCTAGAAGTGTTGATTTTAGTGCAGAGCTATTAAATGAGAATATGCAGAAAATCAGAGATTGTAGTAATGAGAGTATTATTCAGGTTCCCAGTAAGGAAGAATTTGCCAAACGTGTTTCTGCGGGTGGCGGACGTGGAGCAACTGTTCAGTTTATAATTAATGAATCGATTGAAAATGCAGGGACTTTTTACATAAAAGTCTCATTTAGAGTAGTTGGCGAAACAGGATCCAGCTCAAGAGAGGCATTTTACCAAATCATTGTTACACATCCCCATTTTGCATCTACAAGACTTCTGCGTGAAAGCTATTTTATTAACGAAAAAGAAACTTTCAGTTTTGCTACCCTCGAATATTCCGATCCGACAAAATATTCTTATAAAGTTGTTGAATCCAGTGGTTCTGTATTAACATCTGGAGAGGGTTCATTAATTAGATTAGATGAAATTCTTGCCGACCCTCAAAATGTTGGTAAAAAACTAACGATCAATGGATTTTATAACGGAAAACCTTACGAATTTATTGAACCAAAATCTCAAGCTGTACAGTCATCATCTTGGACTTTTGAAATTAAAAAATTGGATATTACAAAATTTAGTGCCTGGCGATCAGTTGATCCTAAAAAAGAAGATAACACCGAGTGGTTACTGAGTGCATATAACTCCTTCGATAGACAATTTTTATATCTTTACGCCGGTGTTCCCGAAAAAGGACAATTTGTTGTAGCGACTCCAAGAATGAGCGGTTTACGTTTAGAAACAGAACCGGCAAACTTAGTAACTAATGTTCGTGATTTTCCTAACGGCTCGTTTCAGACAATCGGGTTTGACTTCAATCAAGAGGTTCTCGATCAAATTGAAGAGTGTGGGCAATTAGATGCAAAAATTACTGTAATATTTACATCCCAATTTGGCGAAAGAATCAGGGATGTTTATCGTGCTACGATAATGAAATAACTTTGAACTTTAATAATTAATTATTCAAATATT
>JAGUXE010000247.1 GCA_020061995.1 Ignavibacteriales bacterium
GTCAGTAAGCACTGATGGCAGGTATGTCTGGCTCATCGGTTCGGGAGGAGGATATTCAACTTATCCTTCTTCAAATAGAGTTTATTATTATGACCCTGCTACTAATTCATGGCAACTGGAGAGTTTACTTCCTGCAGAAAGAGGTTTACCTGTTGGATTATATTTAACAGGGCACAATAAACTTTTCTTCGGCGGTGGTAACGTGGGGGGTGTTGGAACTGCTTTCAGTAATCAATGCTGGGAAGGAATCGGAGGAATTTACATTCCTGTAGAACTTGTTTCATTTACAGCCAATGCAACAAATGGCAATGTTACATTAACATGGTCAACCGCAACTGAAACAAATAATGCTTCTTTTGAAATTGAAAGAAGCACCGATAATATCAATTATATTACTCTATCAAACATAAAAGGAAAAGGTACAACAACTGAAACACATACCTATTCATTTACTGATAAAGTCAGCAAATCAGCAAAAATGTTTTATCGATTAAAGCAGATCGATTTTGACGGTAGTTATACATATTCAAAAACTATTGAAGTAGATGTAAACGCAATACCGGATAATTTTGTTTTACACCAAAACTATCCGAATCCTTTCAATCCAAGTACGATCATCAGTTGGGAGTTGCCGGTCAGCAGTCATGTTAATTTGATTGTATATAACCTTTTAGGAAATGAAGTGGCAACTTTAGTAAATGAAGAAAAAACTCCGGGAACTTATGAAATAGAATGGAATGCATCAGAATTTGCTTCGGGTCTCTATTTTTACAGTTTACAGGTAGGCGATTTCACTTCTGTAAAGAAACTTCTTTTGATGAAATAATTCTTCATGTGGTTCTCCGTGTAACACAAAATAGTTTGCACGGAGAACTGCAGATGAGAATCTTAATTTTTAACTTTTAACAATTTACGATTGCACAGTTTATAATATTCAATATTATTCTATAGCTTGTGAGTTGTGTTCATCAAGCCACAATAATAATTCTTTTATACTGCCGTTTGCTAAGGATATACTCGTATCTGACGCACCATAGTATAAATTAATTGTATCTCCATCTGGCGCAATTGTTTGTCCGCAAGGAAAAACTACTTTATCTACATCACCAAATTGTTCATAAGGTTCTTCAGGTCCGAATACCCACTCGTCACCACGTTTAAGGCAAGTTTCAGGGCTATTCAAGTCAAAAAGGGCAAGTCCAAGTCTATAAATACATCCGGCTGCATTTTGTTTTACACCATGGTAAATTACCAACCATCCTTCAGGTGTTTCAATTGGAGGCGAAGAGAGACCAATTTTATTTGCATCCCACCAAGCCCCTTTCCTGGCATCCATCATTAACTTATGACTTCCCCAGTGAATTAAATCAGGTGAATAAGAAATCCACATATGAGCTCTCGGCGCACTCACCGGACGATGGATCAAAGCCCAATTACCTCCAATTCTATGAGGGAGTAATGCTGCATCCTTATCTTCCGGAGACATGATAATTCCAAAACGTTCGAAGTTATGGAAATCCTCAGTAAGTGCTAAGGCGACACCGGGCCCATCTCGTGTATAAGCGGTATAAACTACTGCATACTTTTTTAACTCCGGAACAAAAGTTATACGTGGGTCTTCGATGCCCCATTTTTCTTCAGGATAATTTTCCGGATCAGATAATAAGGTTGGTTCCGGATCGATCACCCAGCCATCTATCCCATTTGCCGAACGGGCAGCTCCCAGATGTGAGAGTCCACTCCGATTTTCTACCCGGCACAAAAGTAATGTGGTTCCATCAGGGAGTAGCGTTGCACCTGCATTGAAAACACTGTTTATTGGATATGGCCAATTGTCTGCTGTGAGAATGGGGTTTAGTTTATGGCGGTGAAAAATTTCTTTGTGTTGATTGTTCATTTTAATCCTTCCATTGTTAACTGTGATTGTTCTACTATTCGTAACTCAAGCAGCGATTGAAGAAAAGCTAATGTTGATTCTGCTCCTTGATTTTCATTTAGGCGGTCTGAGTGCAAACCATCACGGCATCCGCCAGTTGTAGGGTCGTAAACAGATAGATTAAGATCATTACGTCCCAGAAACCATTCAAATGCCTTGCGGGCTTCTTTGTTCCAAAATTTGTCACCGGTTATTCTGAAAGCTTCAAGACAAGCTGATACCATGGTTTGTGCTTCAACGGGTTGTTGATCAAAACGAGCGCGCTCTCCCCCTAATTGGTAAAATCCGTTTGATCCAATCGGGACAAAATGACCTGCATCCGAACTCTGCAGCTTCGTAAGCCAGTTAAGTGACTCTAAACCCGCCTTTACCATTGCCTCGTTAGGCATTGATTTACCGCATAGGATTAAAGCGTGTGGTAATGAGGCATTGCAATAGGAAAGTGATTTTTCATACCAGAGCCAATCTTCAGTACGATTGTTGTGATATAAGGTTAGTAGTCGTCCAGCTAATTCATAGCGTACATGACTCGCCTTTCTGTCACCTTCAAATTTTTGCAAATATTCATTAATGCCTATGAGAGCAAATGCCCAGGCACGTGGACTAGTTGTAAGGAGTATGGTCGGAAGAATTTGTTCGAACAGCCATCCCGCCATACCTTTTAATGCAGTTGTATTAGGATGATTTAATACGATACCTAATGCGCAAAGCGAGCGTCCCTGACTATCATCAGAACCACTACTCTCCAACCAATTGCGTTGATAATCCATAAAATTTCGAAATCGTTTCGTTTGGTCATTAAATGCAAATCCTAGGAAAGCGAGATATCGGGAAGCCAACCTCAAGCTCTTTCCATTACCGAGTTTATCTAACAGAATACTTACTAATAAAGCTCGTGCATTATCATCCGTTGTATAACCATGAGAATAATTAGGAACCGTAAAAAGGGCATGTTGAAACATTCCGGTACAATCCGTTAGAGCCTCTAAATGATTCAGTTTTAAAGGAGGTAATTCTCCCGGATACTTATCCAATGCTTTTGCTATAAATCCAGGTGGGATATAATGACGTCGCTCTACCCTCGCACGTTTGAAACTTTCCATATAACTTTTGGCAACTTCTGACCATATCATTTTTCTGCCAAACATATATGCACGTTTACGCATTGCATGGCGTTCAGCTTCGTTGTCTAATAGTTTTATAACTCCATCGGCTAAAGCTTCCGGATTATTAAATGGGACTAATAAACCTCTCCCTTCCGAAAGCATTTCCTGTGCATACCAATAGGGAGTAGATATAACAGCTTTACCTGCTCCGAGTGTATAAGCCAAAGTTCCGGATGCTATTTGTGCTTCGTTGAGATAGGGCGTAATGTAAATATCGGCGGCGCTAATGAATTCAATTAATTCTTCCATACTTACAAAACGATTGTAAAAAATTACATTTCGTTCTACCCCTTTTTGTTGAGCAATCCATTGTAAAGATAGTCGGTATGTTTCACCCTCAGTTTGAATTACATGCGGATGAGTTGCACCGACAATCATATATACAAGATCCGGGTACTTTGCCACAATCTCAGGTAGTGCAGAAATAACTGTTTCGATTCCTTTACTTGCGGAGAGTAATCCAAAACTGAGTAAAACTGTTTTACCGACAACTCCAAATAAATCTTTATTAAAACTTGGATCGACGAATGGGACATCCGGAATTCCATGGGGTATCATATCAATTTTTTCAGGAGCTACTTTATAAATCCTTTGTAAAAATTCAGACCCCTTCTCACTCATTACGACCAAACGATCTGATAATGCCGCAACCTCCTCAAGTACACGTCGCTGGTCGGGATCAGGTTTTTCTAGTATTGTGTGCAATGTTGTAACGATTGGCATTCTTAATCCGCGCAATAGAGCCAGGATGTGACTCCCTCTTTTTCCACCGAATATTCCATATTCGAACTGAAGACAGACCATATCAACATCGTTGATATTTAGAAAGTCCGTTGCTCTCAGATAAGAATTGATATCTTTCTCAGCTAGTTCAAATCTAACCCTGTTGGGATAGGCATACCCCGATTCGATATCATTAATAGGTAATGCGATGCATGTTGTACCATTGTATTTGTTTGCAACTGCTTCACATAGATCTGTTGTGAATGTTGCAATGCCACACTGTCGTGGAATGTAGTTCCCAACAAATGCAATACGTTTAATAGTTTGTCCGGTTAAATTTTGTTTCAACTTGGAAATCTCTTTCAAAATTTTTAATCCCGTTATTAAAAGCAGTTAGGACTAAGTAAAGATTTATAAAAATCTTACTATTCTTCTCCTGCTTTTTTCAAAAAGGGATTAAGTATTTAAAAATGAATGCTAATAGTTTTCACCATATGCAGTAGATATTTATCATA
>JAGUXE010000027.1 GCA_020061995.1 Ignavibacteriales bacterium
AATTATTATAGAGCAAAAGTATAATTGACAATTAGTGTTATCACTTAATTAAGACTTAACATGTACCTGTATCACTCAACAAAATTTCATAGCTGTCAAGCACTACTTCTCGATCTCCAAGAAAGTTTTAGACAGTCTGATTAATTCTCAAAATTGCAGAGTTAATTCTTTTTAAGACTTCTTCTTTCCCTAAAATATAAAGTAAATCAAACATTCCCGCTCCGGTACTTTGTCCCGATACAGCCAATCTTAATGGATGAATCAGTTTTCCTTTACCTATATTCAATTCTAATGCAACTTTTGAAAGAGCTATTTCGTAATCTTCTTTCGAAGGAGAATGTAAAAGAGTAAAAGCATTGCACAACAATTTTAATTGATCGGGTGTTTCGGGTTTCCAGTTTTTAAGAATTGCAGCTTCATCATATACTGAAGGTTGTTCATAGAAATATTTACAGCTTGTAATGAACTCTTTTACAAATGAAACTCTCTCTTTCATAACTGAAATAATTGAAAGGAGATAATCATCATTTAATTTTAACTCACTGTATTCCGAAATCTCAAGTTCCTCTTTTAGTAAAGAAAGTAATTCGTTTTCAGATTTCTTCCTCAAGTGTTCTGCATTTAGCCAAGCAAGTTTTTCCATATCAAAAACTGCCCCGGCTTTATTAACTCTCTCAAGAGAAAACTTTTCAATAAGTGATTCCATTTTATAGAACTCAACATCATCACCAGCGTTCCAACCGAGCAGAGCCACGAAGTTTACGAGTGCTTCCTTAAGGTAACCCTTACGTCTGTAATCCTCAACCGCAACATCACCCTGCCGTTTACTTAATTTTGATCGATCTGCATTTAACAAAAGGGGAAGATGTGCAAAGAGTGGTTTTTCCCATTTGAAGAAGTCATATAATAAAATATGTTTTGGTGTTGATGAGAGCCATTCTTCACCTCTGATCACATGTGTAATTCTCATTTGATGATCATCAACCACATTAGCAAGATGATATGTTGGATAACCATCACTTTTTATGAGCACCTGATCATCAATGTTGCTGCTGTCAAACTCAACATTTCCCCTGATAAGATCATCAAAACCAATTTTAGAATTAACCGGAACATTAAGCCTTATCACATAGTGAAGGTTTTTATTTAAATTATCCGCAATTATTTCTTTGGATAAAGAACAACAATGTTTATCATATTTCGCTTGAGGTAATTTTAATTTTTGTTGTTCTTCTCTTAACTTATCTAACCGTTCAGCCGTACAGAAACAGTAATAAGCGTTTCCACTTTCAACTAATTCTAATGCATGTTTTTTGTAAAGTTCCAATCTTTGTGACTGTAAATAGGGACCAAAATCACCACCGACTTGAGGTCCTTCATCAAAGTATAATCCGCACCATTTCAATGATTCAATTAAATTTTCTATCGCTCCCTCTACAAATCGATTACGATCGGTATCCTCGATACGAAGTATAAATGTACCATTATTCTTTTTTGCAAAGAGATAGTTGTATAGTGCTGTGCGTAATCCGCCGACATGTAAATATCCGGTTGGACTTGGCGCAAACCGGACGCGTGGGGTTTCAGAAATCATATATAAAAAGTATTCGTAGTTAAATTAATTCAAAACATTCGAAGTATAAAATTTTACCTTTTCGATAAATTCCTGGCTATCAATTGGTTTAGGAACATAATCAGTTGCACCTGCTTCAAGGCATTTTTCGCGGTCGCCTTTCATCGCAAAAGCTGTCAATGCGATTATTGGCGTTTCAACATATTCCGGCATTTTGCGGATTCTTTCAGTTGCCTCAAATCCATTCATAACCGGCATTTGCATATCCATCAAAATAATATCGAATTTTTGCTTCTTTACCTGTTCAACAGCTTCAGCTCCATTTTCAACAACAACAATAGAAGAGAAGTTATTTTTCTTGAGAAGTCGTGTTACAATAATCTGCGAATGTTTATAATCTTCCACAAGCAATATTTTTGGGGTATCAATCTGTTTAGCAGCTATTTCTGGAGGAGTTGGTTCATCATATCTGTTTATCATTGCATTTATTGTTTGAGCAAGGTCTTCGATGTTAGTACTTCGTTTACTCAATAATTCGGTAAATAATCCATCAATTTTTTTAAGGTCATCTTCGTAATTCTCTTTGCCCGTATAAATCATAATAGGAAGATTGGCAAATTTCGGGTCAGATTTTATTGATTTAATCAATTCAAATCCGTTTACTTCAGGCATATCTAAATCAACAATTGCCAAATCTAGATCTACATTCTGAATCAGATTCATAACCTTTGAAGAACGAGATTCAGCTATAGCATTATAACCCACGGATTCTATTGCCTCTTTTACTAAATTAAGAGTCGGTATATCGTCATCTACACAAAGGACATTTGAGTCCTTCTTTAGTTTATACGAAGTAAGCACCTCAACTAAATCTTTGTATTTAATTGGTTTCACAAAGTACTCAACAGCTCCCATCATAAAAGCTTTTTGCTGTTCAGCTTCAACCGAACAAACTATCACAGGAGTATTCTTTGTGTTTTTGTTTTCACGTATTTTTTTGAGTAATTCTAAACCATTGTAATCCGGCAGTACAATGTCGGTAATGATAGATAAAAACGTTTCTTTCTCAAGTAATTTAAGTGCGGATTCTCCGGAATTAACTATAGTAGGCTCATAGCCCCATTTATTTAAATAATTGCTAAGTAATTTTGAGGTAGCATAATCATCTTCAATAACTAAAACTTTATTTTTTTGTCCTGCTTTTGGAAGGGCACTAATTTGTTCTTCAATTGCAGATAGTAATTCAGATTTAACGGTGAAGTTGAATTGAGTTCCACGACCCATCGAACTAGTAATGTCGATTTGACCATCTAGAAGTGATACAAATCGTTTTGCTAAAGCGAGTCCGAGCACTGTTGTACTGTTATTCTTTTTTTGTTGGTGATTTGCATAACTTGAAGGATGAAACAAATCCTTAATTTTACTTGAAGGAACAACTAAACCGGTAGCATTGATTTTTACACCAAGCTTATTTTTACTCTGAAACACTGCAATGTTTATTTGACTCGAATCGACAGACGAAATTATATAACCAAGTATGTTAGTGACAATTATTTTTAATTTTTGAATATCTGTTTTTATTATATCGGTAATAGTTTTATCGATTTCTGTATGAAAAGTATACTTCGATTTATCTATTTTTTCACTAACAGATTGGAATACTTCTTGAAGAAGTATTTTAACATCAACTCCACTTAATGCTAATGCAGAAATTCCATTGTCAACTTTTGCAATATCAATCAGATCGTTAATCAGAGAAAATAGTTTTTGCGCATTATCTTTTAGCGAATGTACATATTCAGCTTGAGTTGAAGTGAGTTTATCATCACTAAGCAGGGAAGCGAATCCTACGATACTATTAGTTGGTGTTCTTAGATCATTTGCTATTTCGGACAGTAATGAATGAATTGATAAATCTTTAAGCGGAATTTCACCCTTCCAATCTGAGATAAGATTTCCGATAAATTCACCGACAATATTCAAAACATCTTTATCCTTTTGAGCGAAAGGGTTTTTTTGAGAAATTTTTAATAAATATCTTTCAGTGGGGGAAGTCTTAATTAATTGACAGCCTTCATAAATAAGATAATCTGTTGATTGAATTCCACACTCAGCATTTGAAACGAATTCCAAGTGTTCAGCTTCAGAATTTACTAAACTACATTTAGCACAGTTTACAACCGCATTGGAGGTAAATGTTTTTTTAACGGTTGACGATTTGCCAATAACTATTAACTGGTTACTATCATTAATCCTGAATAGAATTACAGATTGAAAAGAAAATTCATCAACCAAGAGTTCGCATAGTTTATCACTATAACCCGGGTCATTTTGATCG
>JAGUXE010000016.1 GCA_020061995.1 Ignavibacteriales bacterium
TTTAATCATACTTTCCCTGCACTGAGCACTCATTAATTTTTTTTGTATTTAACTCTGACAAATAATAAAAAGGGCTCAAATTATTGTAATGCCTGAGTTAGATTTTTAAACTAATCTATCCAATTGTTTCTAATATATTAGTTTTTTTATGCGATAGTAGCAATCAATCAAATGGATGAAAAAGGAACTACATCCTCTAGGCAGGTAAATATGTCAATTCAAGTACTTCTTTAAGCTTTATTTGTAAATAATTTACTTCGATGTTATACCATATAAGACGAGTAGTAGCGGAAGTAAAAAATTAAGTGTAGAAATTTTAGGGAGAAAGCTTTTTTTGGAATTTATCGGAAGGGGAGTGCTACTGTTTCGCAGAATCAGACCAAACTCTTTAAAATAAAAAAGTGCGAAAACGTTTTATTTTCGCACCTTATATGTGGGCTCGGAAGGACTTGAACCTCCGACCCGCTGATTATGAGTCAGCTGCTCTAACCAACTGAGCTACGAGCCCGATTCATTTTGTTGTAAAAATGAATTCTAAATTTATTGAATAAATTAATTCGATGCAAATATTTAATATCATTAATTCTAGAACATCATAGAGATTAAATAAGTGTGAGACAAATACAGACTATAGGATAGATTACCAAATATTTAAAATTCACTCTAATTAGAATCATTGTGTTTTTATTCAAATTGCTTTAAGTTTCTTTTACAAAAAGTTAGATGTTTTCTGACTTATATTTTCCATAATACATTAGAGGATAAAATGAAAAAAATTACGATCTTATTATCGTTTCTTCTAGTCCTTTCTTTTAGTCTACACGCTCAATTTATAAAAAATTGGGAAGCCTCAGCATCAACTTCAAGCCACTGGTTAAGTCCTACTTCAAACAGTAACACTAGCATCGCTTTCAATTCCGTTACTGGAAATGTTTTAGCGTCTGTACGTGGCCAAAAAGTTTATGTTCTTAACGCAGCAACTGGAGTTTTAGTTGATAGTTTAGCAGAGGGAACTATCACCGAAGGTTTCAGATATAGTAAGGTGAGGGTTGACCCCACCGGTGTTATCTATTCATGTAATCTTGCTACGGGTGCAGGGCCATGGTATGTTTTCAGATGGGCTAATCAAGCAGATGCGAATCCGACTAAATTAGTCTTCACAGTTTCAGCAAGAACAGGTGATGCTTTCGAAGTAGTCGGAAGCGGTGTAAATACTAAAATTTATGCAAGTGGTAGTTCGAGTACAAAAGTCTACGTCTTTACAACGACTGACGGTACGGCTTTTACAATGAGTGATTCAATAGCTATAACTGCTGGACTTGCTCGTGGCGGAATTGCTACTGAAGCCGGCAAAGATTTTCTATGGATTAATGGTGCAGGTACAACTCTCACAAAAGTTGGTTTGACTGGAACCGTTATTTCAACACCACTCTCAACAGCTTATGGATTAGGATATCCTAATGATTCAGTTCATACAGCTTATCATACTTCGACTTATTTTGAACATAATGGAAGCAAGTATGTAGCAATCACGGGTAGAAACTCAGCTTCTTACGGAAAAGTGTTTGCATTATATAATCTTACAGTTTCTGAAACTAATCCAAGATTGTATGGATTTGATACATTAGGTGCACCTTATAATACTAATGCAAATGCTACCGGTGATTTAGCAGTAAAGAAAAACACAGACGGTTCAGTTACTTTATTTCATGTTATCACTAATAACGGTATCGCTTCCTGGACAACAAAACCTAATTTTAGCGGAAACTATTACATAGGCGCAGCAGGCACCGGTCCTGATGGTTCTACTCCTCAGTACGCTACTTTTAGAAATGCTTTAGACGATATCAATAATGCTACAATTAGCGGTAATTGCACTTTCTATATTACAAGTGATATTACGGAAGCTTATAGTGATAATAGAGGTATCGGACTTGGAATTAATCCTGAACCTTATACAATCACTTTTAAACCTTTAACAGGTGTTCAACCGACTATAACATTTAATTATCCGACTGATCTTAACGGTGGACCTTCAGGTGCATTTATCATTGGTATCCCCGGAAAAGGAAATGTTCAATGGGATAGTATGAGAACCACTAAAAATATAATTTTTGATGGTTCAAATACCGTCGATGGCACAACGAGAGATTTAACTCTTCAAACTTCTACAACTGCTCAAAGAAATGCTTTTCCTGTGACAATAGTTGGACCGGTTTCCAATCTAGTCATAAAGAATACAAATATTTATTATAAAGCAGCCGGTCTTGCTAGTACTTCAGGAAATCTTTTCTTGGGGGCAATTCAAGTTAGGTCAAGAAATTATTTAAGCACTAATTGGGTTCCAAAAGATATCTTAATTGAAAATAACCATATTAGTGGTAATTTTGAGGGCGTTGCTCTTAACGCTCAAGGTTATATTACTTATCAATCGGGAACTCCATTACCATTAGATTATCCTAACAACATAACTTTGAAAAATAATCTTATTGAAGGAAAAAGAAGAGCTATTGCACTTTATCGTGCAGGTAGTCATGATATTATTGGTAACACGATTGTTCTAAATCAGGACGTTGCCGCTAATTATAGTAACGAAGCAATTTATGCAGTTGATGTTGATACAAATTCTATCGTCAACATTTATAATAATAAAATCGAAAAAGTATCTTCAATGACTAACTTAGCTGCAATGGGAAATACAGCCATTAGCATTGAGTCTTTCGGAACTTACAATGTATATAACAATTTTATATACGGCTTTGCTTTAACAGCAACTAATCCTGTAGCATACGTTCGAGGAATTAAAAATTCTTCAGCAAATGCAACTCTAAATTGCTACTTCAACTCAATTTATATGACTGATATTCTGGCAGGTGGAACAGTTGCTTACAATGGAATTCTAATTTCTAATGGAACGAATGATCTTAAAAATAATATAGTTCATTCAGCTGTAACAGATTTTGCTTCATACTGTATTAATCGAGAAGGAATATTGGGCTCATTAGTTTCTAATTTTAATGATTTCTATGCTACTGATGCAACTAATGGATTTGTTGGAATGTGGAATGCCGTTCCTGCTCAAACTTTAGCCGCTTGGCAATCCGCTTCAACTCAAGATGCAAATAGTGTCAGTGTGAATCCTGGATTTGTTTCTTCTACAAATCTTCACCTCGCAGGTAATTATTCTCCGGTAGTTGGAAAAGGAACTGCTATCGTAGGTATTACTAAAGATATTGATGGTGAAGATAGAGATATTATTCCTGAAATTGGTGCTGATGAATTCCCCGGTTATATTCCTGTAGAATTCGCTACATTCACCGCAACAACAAACGGAAATGAAGTAACATTGAACTGGTCAACAGCATCAGAGACAAACAATGCAGGTTTCGAAGTAGAAAAAGCAAATGTAGTCAATGGAGTTAATGGTACTTTTGAAAAAGTAGGATTTGTTAAAGGATACGGAACCACAGCAAATGTACAATCATATTCCTATAACGAAACTTCAGACAACGGATCATTTGTTTACCGATTAAAACAAATAGATTTCGACGGTAAA
>JAGUXE010000391.1 GCA_020061995.1 Ignavibacteriales bacterium
ATCCTTTGCAAACTGCTCGGTTCTATCTTCTAGGTCATATTCCTTAGGCATTTGTTTTGGTCATTCGGATTTTGAAAATTTGAACATTGTTTCGGATTTTCATATTATTGCTCTATTTACTTAAGAATATTTAATATATATCAAATAATTATCTTTGTCAACTTTTTTACAAAAAAGCGCCTGACCCCTTTTGTATTCGAGTCAAAATCAATAAAAGGCTGCTTAATTTGAGTAAAACCATAACCATACAGCTATTAAAAAAGCCTAAAATAGGTAATAAAATAATGCCTCCGAGTATGCCGGCAAGCCATCCACCAAAAAGGTCAGCACCATAGAGCACACCTGCAGTTTCACCTACGCTTTCTTTTTGCCCTAAATATATTTTACTCGCCAAAGGAAATTCTAAACCGATTAAAATACCGCAGACAAAAAATAGTAGAATAAAAATCGAAGATACATATTGTTTTGGCAGAAGAAACTGAGTTATCACTAATGCCATAATATAAGAAAATACGATTACAAGGACCTCTAAAACTACAAATAGATTTAGCTCTTTTTTAATCTTGGAAATATTTTTTGTCATAAAAATACTTCCTAAAGCTATCCCTGTCATAAAAATACTGATTAGTACAGCTATCCTGTAATATAAATAGCCATAAAAAACCTGAAAACTGAACATTAAAATAAGACTGGTAAGCATACCAAAAAAACCAGTGGAAAAGATACTGTAAGCAACGACTAATTTCATTTTATGAAAATAACGGAATATAAAAAGAAGAAAAAGAGTTATTAAAATACAAATGGTTATCAATTTTAAATTTAGGCCTTGAAAATATTCTAGTATTTTGGCAAAATTGGGAGAAAATTTCTTGTTCCAAAAAATCAGCGTCTGAAAAACTGCAATCGGCTTAAGGTCGCAATTAACTTGACTTGTTGCTCCGCTTGAAGCCTGCATAAACCAATCCAGCCACCTCTTATTTAATCTATAATCAAGGTAATTAGGTATAAGGATATCGGTTTTAATATCCTGTTGTCTTATTCTTTGCGAAATTAGTTTAGAATCAACCTCCATAATATCCTCTGAACTAGATGCCAGGAAGATATTATAATCACCCGGTATAATACGCACGTAGTTATAAACACTTTTAAGGCTATTTAAGATAGAAAAATTAATACCCCTCAACTCTCGGCTAATATATGTCAGAGAACCCGGCAGCCATAATGACAAAATACCATCGGAATTTAATCTTTTTTTAACCAAAGAGAAGAATTCTCGCGTAAAAAGTCGGTTAGTTGACAAATCCGCTTGATTAGACATACCAATTAAAATTATGTCATAAAAGTTCGGATTAGTTCTTAAGTAAAATCTGCCGTCTAAGTTTATAATATTTACCCTTCTTTCTTTAAGTTCAGCTTCAGTTAGTGAAGTGGGGTATTTTTTGAGCATCTCTATAATTAGCGGATCAAGTTCCACATAGTCAATTTTTTCTACAGGATGTTTTAAAATTTCGCTTATCAAGCCCCCTGCGCCTGCACTAATAACCAGAATATCTTTGGCTGCTTGATGAAATAACAGAGGCAGGTGTCCAAATTCTTGCACAAACTGTTTATCAGGATAGGGAGCGGTAATTATAGGTATGCCGTTATAGAAAAATGTATATTGCTCTTTTTCTTTAGTTACCGCGATATTGCCGTAAATAGAATTGCGATAATCTAAAAGCTTTCGGCCCTGCCATTGTTTATTTAGAGAGATACGCTGGACTCTGTTTAAATTGCCGCTTAAAGATAGATAAATAAATAAAATAATGCTGGCTAAGACAATATATTTTAATTTTGCCTTCGGAAAATCTTTAAGCAGAACTAAACTAATAACGAGATTAATAAAGGATATGCTAAAAGCTATTCCAAAAGAATCTAAATAAGGCAGGAGAAGATATGTCAGCGTTATTGCGCCAAAGAGCGTACCTATGGTCTCTAAGGCATAAACCTTGCCAATCGGGCTGGTTGAGTCTCTAAAATATATTGAATAGAGTTTGGTGCTTACGCTAAACAAAGCTCCATGACAAAAACTCAAAGGTAAAATTATAAAGAAGGATGACAAAAATATTATAAATAACCCCATTGCCTCTCCATAAGGAATCCCTAATATATATTTGAATGTGCGACATAAATAAATGGACACAGGAAACATCAAAGAAAATATTAGCTGTAACCAGATAAAGACATTTATTTTATTTTTTATGCGGTCAATAATTTTACCTATGAGAAAAACACCCAATGCTTCTTGAGCCACCCAATTAGCTAAGATTATTCCTATGGTTAACTCGTTACCATAGAAACTTACCAATAATTCGCGCAAAAGCAAAACCTGCGCCATTATTCCGCTTAAACCTACTACCAAAATTGTAAAAATAAAAAGGGACTGTCCCTGCAGGGGATTGTCCCTTTTTGTAAGGCTCCTCATCCACAAAACCTCATTTAGGCGTAACTCTTTCTAATTTAATATTATTCATTGCCGCAACTCCCAAGCCAAGGAGTATCCAAAATAACAATCCCAGGTCCAAATTATAAAAGATTGTATCTACAGCCATCTGCACAGAATAACCTAATAATGTGGCAAGGCTGGCTAACAATATATACCAGGAGAATGTTTTTTGCCGTTTATATATTATCTTAATTCCAAAATAAAAAAACAATATCAATATAGATAAGAATGAAACCAATCCTATTAAACCGAGCTCTGAAAGCATCTGTAAATAACAGTTGTGGGCATACGCTGGTCCGTATTGATAAGTTTCAATCACGAATCTTTTAAAATTAAACATGAATGTCCCCAGGCCAAGGCCGATCCAGGGGCTTGACTTAAACATCTTCCACCCTGCCTGCCAGAAAATCTTTCTCTCAATGCTACCAGCGTCCCTTAAGCCGTTGACATCAAAACTGAGAAAAAAACTATCTAGGCGTTCTTTTATTAATGCCGGATAAAACGGCTGTGTAATAATTATAAAAAGGGCAAGTAGCAGAAAAAATACCCCTACAGGATAAATCCATACCCCTAGGAATAATGCCGATGCTATAAAGGCAAACCATGCGCCCCGGGAAACGGTCATGACTAAACAGGTAAAAAGCAGAATAAATAATCCAGCCAATATAAACCTAACTGCCTTAAAGCGGAATTTAGTAAAAAAAATGGTAACTAAAAAAGGCATTATTGCATTCAAATAACATCCAAACCCGTTAGGAGTGGGGAATGTTGCGTAAATCCTATTTTCAAATATGGTAGGGCGGTGGCGGATGAAATCTTTATGGGTAAAATACTGATATATTCCATCGATTCCTAAAAGCGTTGAGGAAAGGAATAAAATATATAGAAAATTCCGAATTTTTCGTTCGGAGTTCAAGGTATCTATTAAGACAAAAAAGAATAATATATTCTGGACAGTCTTACTCAAAAATGTCCTGGCACTTATTTTTAAATTAGTGCTTATAAAAATCGAAAATAAGCAAATGGTTAAATAAGCGATGATTGCTAAATTAAGGGATGTCTTGGGAATACCTTCGCGCTGGATAATCTTTTTTACTATATAACATATTATTGCTAAAGTGCCGGATATCTCAATTATAGCTTTAGATATAGGTAAAAAATAAGCTAGAGCATATAACGAAGCCAAAATTATCTTATCGCACCTATTAACTATTTTAGCCTTATCCACTTAATATAATAGGCCCTTTTAGTTAGCCTAATATACCTTTTACATTTTTATATGGGATGTTGCAATCCTTACAAATTGTTTCTATTTCAGAAAAATTCTGCGCATCAATTGAAGGTATGGCAATTATAATTTCACTAATAGCATACTCTTTAATTAAATCTTTAATTCTGTGGCGCGAGCCCAAAATGGGGACTCCGTGTATTTTGTTACCTATTTTAGCAGGGTCATCGTCAATAAACCCAACAGGATTATACCGTAATGCTCTGTTACGCTTAATTTCTCTGATAACTATTTCTCCCGCATCACCGGCGCCAAAAATAAAAACTCTTTTTTCTCCGTTATGTAATCGGCTGAAAAATTCATCGAGTAATCTGAATAAAAACCTTGAACCCGTAACTAAAAACAGCAATATCAGCCAGTCAATAAAGAATACGGCCCTGGAATAGTCTTTGAATCTAAAAGTAAAAGTCAAAAATA
>JAGUXE010000392.1 GCA_020061995.1 Ignavibacteriales bacterium
GGAAGCTAAATCGCCAGCATCGAATGATACTTGATGATTTCCGGCATCTTTGGCTGTATTTACTAAGGTCATAACTTCGCGTCCAAGTACATCAAATACTTTCAAAGATACATTGCTTTTTTCAGCAAGTGTAAAGTTGATTGTGGTTGTTGGGTTGAACGGATTTGGATAATTTTGTCCAAGTTCAAAGCTAATTAAATTATCACCATCATAAATTGAATTGGGTAACTCAACTTTTATTGGTGCAACATAAAATACAGTTGGACTTGTTGTTACGAAACTAGGACCTTCGGCACCTGAACCATACCAATAACCGACAAATGCTGTTAGTTCATGAGCAACTGCATCGTGTTTAAGTGTTGGAGCTAAGTGAATACCACATTCATTAATGTTAGGTGAATTTGTAATGTTAACCGGAGTTGACCATTCACCATCTAATTTCCTCCATGAATAAAAAATATCGGCTACTGTATCTGCGGGTGAAGCTGGTGCACTCCAAGCGGTAAATAAATACTCCCTTGATTTATCCATACCAAGATAATGTGATGGGCCCATCTGTCCTAATCCAGCTGAATTGTCTGCTGTAAACCAGGCACCAAAGAAGTTATCAGGAATAGATTCTAATACAATTTTGGCATCCCAACCGGTTGCGGTTTCAAATAATTCAACGATAGAATTTTTGTTAGCCACATTGGTATCTGAAATAGCAACCATCATGTGAACATAACCATTCTTATCTACATTAATATCAGCTTCATAGCTAACAAATGCATCACCTTTTTTATAATCAAATAATCTTTCGTAACTTTGCAACGCTGGAATAGTTCTGAAATCGGCTACATGTGTTGTATAAGTTGCAAAATCATCAGTAGATTTAAAATAACCTGGATACCAGCCGGAACTAATTGGATTAGCAGTATCAGGATCAGGGTATGTACCAAGAACTCCATAATAATGTATTCCGTTATGATGAGCTCCACCCATGGTTGTATTACCACCATCATCAAAAGCTGAAGATGGGATTGTTGTTTTATTAATAGTCTGAAAATCTTCTGTAACAAAGATATCAATTGCCGCGTCTGTTTGATTATCTGAAGCCCATAAGAATTTAGTACCACTAGTCCAGCATGGAACTTGTGAACTAAACACTGGAGGACCCTGGTTAATAGCATAGAAATTAGGATTTTGCGTATCACCCAATGGTTGTGCTGCGCCATAGCCTAAGTACCCAAAAGCTCCAGGAGTCAATTGAGGCCATGAGAATAGCCCGGTAGTAGCATCAAGTCCACCACCTGAATTTTGAATTGCCATACTTGGATAACGGGCTGCCAAATCAGCGTTATTAATAGCAGCAATTCTATTCCAACCAGCTCCGCCATCAGTTGATATACTGTACCATAATTGGCCACTCCCAAGAGAATAGGTTGTTCTACCACGATACACTAAAGCAACCACATCCGCATCGGGATCATAAGCTAATGGATTAAGTGCGGCAATTGCAGGTCCATAAGAATTTGCCATAGTGTCAACCGCTACCCACGGTGCAGATACTGTACCATCACCAACTTTAACTTGTGTAAAAGTTTCGGTGGTTGAACTTGGTTCATTGAAAAAAATAGGTGCTTTTTTAGCAACTCTTTCCTGAGCGTTTAAAAGAACAGGAACCAGTACTAAAACCAACACCATTGTAGAGAGTCTTTTTAGCATAATGCACTCCTTTTGTTGTATGATATGAGATATTGATTAAATAAGTAACTTTTAATCTTGCCTTGTAAAATAAAGATAAATCTAAGATAAACAAATATTTTTCGTCACAATTTGCAAACTCTTAGAATCTTCAAACAAACAATAAAGATTTTTTTATTATTTGTCAAGAAGTTTTTTTTGCCCATCCTAAATTTTAACCGCATAAATATTGTTCACACCGCTTATCGAAGAAATTTTTAAAATAGTGTTTTTGTCAATAACACTGTCAACATTGATTACAGTGATAGCCTCTTGACCAATTCCTTTTCTTCCTAAAGAGAGTCCGGCAATATTTATTTGATTATCAGAAAGTACTTTTCCAACAGTTGCCAAGACACCTGGCTTATCAATATTAGAATAGAAGAGAAGATTTCCTTCAGGTTTAATTTCTATTCTAAAATTATTCATCGACACAACCCTTATATCATTACTGCCAAATACAGTTCCGCTTAAAGAGTAACTCTTATTTTCTGAATTTAAAAACACAGTAAGTAAATTTTTATAATCGCTCACTTCGCCTGAAATTTTTTCATCAATAATTAAACCCATTTCTTTAGCGAGTAAAGCAGAGTTAACAAGATTAACAGAATCGGGAATTAGTTTTGACAAAAATCCTTTTAAAAATGCGGAGACTAATAAACCGTTTGATGAATGTAAAAATTCACCTGAGTATTGAATGGAAATTTTTTTTATTTTTTCTTTAGTTAGCTGTGCTTGAAGAGTTCCCATGTTCTCTGCAAGTTTAACGTATGGGGCTAATTCTTTATTGCCGATTAATTCTATAGCTGCCGCATTAACTGCCCC
>JAGUXE010000294.1 GCA_020061995.1 Ignavibacteriales bacterium
CTGAATTACTTCAGATTGTCTATGCTACGTTTTATTTTCTGCCAATAATTCTTGCTATTTCCTTATACTATAAAAAAAAGAATGTTGAAGTTGATTTCGTAATATTTTCTACCGTTTTTGGATTTTTCTTTTCTTATATCGGCTACTTTCTTGTTCCTGCTATTGGTCCACGTTTTCATCTGCATGACTTCTTTGTAACTAATGCTGAATTGCCCGGTTTGTTCCTCACTAATTTTTTACGGGAAGTTGTCAATACCGGTGAATCAATTCCGGCAGGGACTCTTAATCCGATGGAAGTTGTTCAGAGAGATGTTTTCCCAAGCGGACACACTATGATGACAGCTATAATAATGTACCTTTCCATAAAACTGCAGAGTAGAACTAAATTTTTTTTATTGCCTGTTGGAACTTTACTGATATTTTCAACTGTTTATTTACGATACCATTATGTAATTGATGTTATTGCTGGATTAGCATGTGCAATTCTATCATTGATCTCAGGTTATTTCATTTTTAATTGGTGGCAAAAGCTTATTCAAAAAGATTTATTTGTCTATCCAAAAAGGAAAAAGAGGAACAAGGTTTGAATGGAGAAATAAAAAAGCAAGAAGTCAGACGCATGTTTGATGCTATTGCACATAAATATGATTTTTTAAATCATTTCCTTAGTGCAGGAATTGATATTTATTGGCGGAAGAAAGCCTTAAAACTTACAGTGTTAAAACCAGACACTATCCTCTTAGATGTAGCCTGCGGAACGGGTGATTTTGCAATCGAAGCAAAAAAAATGGGAGTCAATAAAATCATCGGAGCTGACTTTTCGTTTAATATGCTCTCTCTATTCAAAAAGAAAAGTGATTGGATTATCGGGAAAAATGTACAAGTAGCGGCTGAGTTTTTACCATTGAAAAATGAAGTTGTAACTAACATTACTGTTGCATTTGGTGTAAGAAATTTCTACGATATTCCTTTAGCGTTCGAATCTTTTTTCAGGGTATTAAAGGATAACGGCAAGGTTACAATTCTTGAATTCTCTATGCCTAAGAATTTTGTTTTAAAACAACTATACAGATTTTATTTCCATTCTATTCTACCGCTTGTGGGAAGACTAATTTCAAAAGACAATAGTGCATATACATATTTACCAGACTCTGTAGAGGAATTCGATCAGAAAATTTATTTAGTAAAACTTCTGCTTAAAGCCGGGTTTAAAGAGGCAGAACGAAAAGACCTATCTTTCGGTTTAGTTCAAGTTGTAATTGCAGTCAAATAGTGGTTAGAATCTATACCCTGTCATTGTTTGTATTAATTTGTCTGATTCAGTTAGGAGATTAATCGTACCTCCTGCCAACATACTGAGAATTAAATTACTTCCTTCAATCTTTACAAAACCAATTCCATTTACATACCATCCTGTAGCAGTATACTTAGTTTTATCTTCCAGGTCTAATGGATTATTAACAATGATTAATTCAAAAATCATTCTCTGAGCAGTGATATTTTTTATCTCTTTATTCAAATAAATTTCAAGGTTATCCTTAGTGTACACAAAAGTCTTAAGTTCGATTAATGGTATATTAAAAAAAGAGAGGGAGAACGCAGTCCAATATTTACCTACCTGTAACGGGAAAGAAAAAGCTGTAATCTCAGAATCAACTTTAATAAGACGCCGAAGCGAATCAGGAATTTCTGCAGGGATTAAACTTGCAAATGCCGATGTATCAACATAAAAGTAAACTCCGGCTGAAGTTTTACGGAAGTATGAAATGGCGGTAGTCAATGTATTGTTAATTGTTGTTGAATCTATTTGCATTAAATACTCGACACCATTTAACTGTATTTTATTACCGTAATCTGACTTCCTATAACCGAGATTATATTTAACACCGTTTACATCAGTAGAATCTAAATCATAATAGAAAATTGAACCTGTTTTCGCCGGGTATTCATTTGGATCTTCTACAGTAACAGTTTGGATTGGAGCTTCTTTACAAGCATTGACAAATAAAAGTAATCCCAAAAAACTTATTAATATTTTTTTCATTTATTTCCTTTCAAGAGTTCATTGCTTAAAGCTATAAAAGCTTTAGCTCTATGACTAATTTTATTTTTCTCATTCAATTCTAATTCAGCAGTCGTTTTATCATAACCAATTGGCTTAAATAATGGATCATAACCAAAACCGTTTTTACCCTGTGGAGAGTTTGTTATTTCTCCTTCGATTGTTCCATGAGATGAAATAAATTTCTTTCCATCGTAATAAACTGCACAACAGACAAATCTTGCACTATGAGGTGCCGGATGATTTTTTAAATTTAATAAAAGTTTATTATTATTTTCATCATCAGTTGCATTTTCTCCTGCATATCTTGCAGAATAAACACCGGGTTCACCGTTTAACTGATCTACTGCTAATCCCGAATCATCCGTAAAAACAGGAATTCTAAATGCCTCATAAAACGCAGTGGCTTTTTTCTTGGCATTAACTTCAAAAGTATCGCCATCTTCAATTACATTTGGAATATCCTCAATTCCCGTAAAAGTAAGGACTTCAATCCCTATTTCTTTAAACAAATCTTTCACTTCTTTAGCCTTACCGTAATTCTGTGTTCCAAATAGGATTGTCATAGATATGTCCTTTTTAACAATAATTTTAATTCTTCTTTAGCATAAGCGGTTAATTCTTTTTGATTATATATTAAAGATTCACCATTACGCATTTTCCATTCTCCGTTGATCATCACATCAGAAACATGATTTTGATTTGCACAATATACTATTTTCGAATAAATACCATCATCATTATCGGAGACTGGAAGAGATGGATCATTTAAATCAAGAAGGACAAGATCAGCATATTTACCCGGCTCAATACTTCCTGTTTCATTTTGAATATGCAATGCTTTTGCTCCTTCAATTGTTGCTAACTTAAAAACTGTTTTGGCATCCATAGAATCTGCACCATGAATCGGTTTTTGAATCAGTGCAGATAACCTCATTTCATAAAATTGAGAAAGATTATTATTACATGGAGCTCCGTCTGCTCCGAGTGAAACGTTAATTCCCTCTTTTAAGTAAAGTGGAATATTTGCAATCCCTGATGCGAGTTTAAGATTTGAGGAAGGACAATGAGATACACGTGCATCAAGTTGTTTCATCAATCCTATTTCTTCATCATTCAAATGAATGCAATGAGCAAGTACAGTATGATCATCAAGGATATTAATATGATTAAAGTATTCGATATTTTCTTTATTGTGTCTTCTACGAACTTCAGCAACTTCACTTTTATTCTCTGAAGAGTGAGTATGATAGATTGAATTCTTAAAGTCCTTCATCATTTCTTTAGTTTCAATTAATAGCTCTTCTGAGCATGATAAAACAAAGCGTGGAGCGAATCCGTATTTAATTCTTCCATCAGCTTTATTGTGATATTCTTTGGCAAGAGTTAAAGTTTCATTGAGTTCAGTTTGAGTATTATTTCTGAATGATGGGAAAAGATCATTTTCATCCATCATACATTTTCCGGCAAATGCTCTAATCCCGGATGAGATTAGTTCATCAAAAATAACATGTTGATGACGAAGCGTTCCCATATCAAGTAATGTAGTAGTACCGCCATTTATAAGTTCGTTAATTCCAAGCTTAACTGAAGCGAGCAGTGATTTTTCCGAGTGAGCATTTTCGTAAGGGAATATCCTTTGTTGGAGCCAATCAAGCAATTGCAGGTCGTCAGCTAAACCTCGAAATAAAGTTTGACACAAATGAATATGAGTTTGAATAAATCCTGGAATTAGGACTTTATCTTGAGCATGAATTATTTCACCATCATAAAAACCTAAGTCTATCTTTTCAACTTCAATTATTTTAGTAATGACTCTGTCTTGAATCTCAATGGCATATCCGGATAAAATTTCATCTTTTGAATTTACCGTTACAATTTTAGAAGGTATGATTAATAATTTACTTTTCATATCTGATCCTAATTAAAAAGAATTCTACTAAGAGCATAATAAACAGCCATTATACCTGAAAAGATTGCACTTGCAATAAATCGCCATTTATACGGAATGTAATTCTGTAATACAAAATTTGCAGGAAGTACAAATGGAGTACTATAAATAAATGAATACCAACCGATTGAGATCAACTCAAAGCCTATAGAATTAAAATCGAAAGAGATTAAAGCAATCATCAACAAATGTCGGGCAATCCATAAAGGATTAAAATAAATATGGAATAAAAGTCCACGAATGATTTTTGCTTTATAATCAAATCCAAAATTTTTATCGTTTAGATAGAGTAGATAATTCGGGATTTCAAACGCATAGACTGTACCACCAATCAGCATCATTCCTAATACTCTTGATAGCATTAAATCACCGGTTATCAAACATGCAATTGTGTCACCGGCAGCATAAATCAAAGCTCCGCGAATGATGTTTGCACGTGAGTAGAATAGTGCCATAACTAACTTTCTTTTATCCTTCTGATTTTTCTTCGCTAAAAATTTCTTCCATAACATCAAAAGCATAGCGAAGATGCGGAATCACAATTGAACCACCAACGATCAATGAAATATTAAAAGTTTCCATTAACTCTTCTTTTGTTGCCCCTTCTTGTATCGAACGGTCAATATGATAAAAAATACAATCATTACAGCGTAAAACCATTGATGCACTTAAACCCATCAACTCTTTTGTTTTTGCTGATAAAGCACCATTTATATATGCCTTATTATCGAGTGCAAAAAACTTGTTGAAATCACGAAAACCTGAATTTAGAATTTTGTCATTCATATCTGAGCGATATTTCCTTGTTTCTGATGATGTCTTTCTCATTAAGTTCTCCTGATTTCTTATTATTTGTTAAACTCTTTTTCCAAATATCTCCCGGTTACACTTTTAGTATTTTCGATGATATCTTCAGGTGTTCCTTGAGCAATAATATTGCCACCTGACTCACCACCTCCGGGACCTAAATCGATTATCCAATCTGCTGTTTTAATTACATCAAGATTATGTTCAACAATAACAACTGTATTTCCCTTGTCTACTAACTTATTTAATACTGAAAGTAATACACGCACATCCTCAAAATGCAGCCCTGTAGTTGGTTCATCTAAAAAATAAATCGTTTTTCCTGTACTTACTTTACTTAGTTCTGTAGCAAGCTTCACTCGCTGAGCTTCACCACCGGAGAGTGTTGTTGCTTGCTGACCAAGACGAATATATCCTAAACCAACATCGTTTAGAGCTTTTATTTTTCTATTTATGCGTGGCAAGTCTTCAAAAAAAACGAGTGCTTCACTCACTCTCATTTCCAGTACATCTGAAATAGATTTCATTTTATATAATACTTCAAGCGTTTCAGTGTTATATCTCTTTCCTCTGCAAACATCACATGTTACATAAACATTTGGAAGGAAATTCATCTCGATAGTTTTAAGTCCGTCACCGCTGCACTCCTCACATCTTCCGCCGGGTACGTTAAAACTAAATCGTCCCGGAGCATAACCTCTCATTTTAGATTCCGGAAGTTGAGTAAATAAATCCCTAATGAATGTAAACAATCCCGTGTAAGTCGCCGGATTGGAACGAGGTGTTCTTCCTATTGGGGATTGATCAATTTCAATTACTTTATCAATGTTAGCAAGTCCATTTAATTTTGTATAAGGTAGAGGCACTGTCTTTGACTTATAAATCTCTTTCATCAAGATATTTACAAGAGTTTCATTAATTAACGAAGATTTTCCCGAACCGCTAACCCCTGTAATTGCAACTAGTTTTGATAACGGGATAATCAATTCAACATTTTTTAAATTATTTCCACTAGCCCCGGAAAGAGTTAAATTCTTTACAGTTCCGTTTCGTCTTGCTTCTGGAATTGCTATTGATCTAATATTTTTCAAATAGTCAAGTGTAATTGAATTTGTTTTTTTTTTGCTTCCTAAAAGCTTTTTTGTATCACCCGACAAACAGATTTCCCCACCATGTTCACCTGCTGCCGGTCCTAAATCTATGAGGTAATCTGAACTTTCTATTGTTTCCTTATCATGCTCGACAACAATTACTGTATTATTCAGATCTCTAAGATTCTTTAGAGACTTTATCAACTTAATATTATCACTCTGATGCAAACCGATACTCGGTTCATCGAGTACATATAGTACTCCGGCAAGCTGTGTCCCAATTTGAGTCGCAAGTCTTATTCGCTGAGATTCTCCACCTGATAATGTCCTGGAGTTTCTGTTTAGCGTAAGATAATCAAGTCCTACATTTAATAGAAATTCCAATCTCGAAGTAATTTCCTTAAGAATCGGTTTTGCAATAATCGCATTATTGCCTGATAATTTCACATCAGCAAAAAATCTATATGCTTTATCAATTGAAAGCGATGAGGTTTCCGCAATATTAAACCCTTTAAACTTTACCGATAGCGATTCTTTTTTTAATCTTCCTCCATTACATGAGGAACAGACAACTGTATTCATAAACGATTCAACCCATTCACGTATTTTAGGAGAAGAAGTTCCTTCGTAATATGACTTTAAATAACCGATCATCCCGTTAAATTTATGATGATAGGTGACCCCTTTTCCACTACCGTAAGAATAACGAAAAGGTATTTTTTCTTTTGTTCCGTGAAGCAAAATATCGACTTGATCTTTTGTGAGATCGGATAATTTTGTATCAAAAGTAAAATTGTATAAATCTGCAACCGCTCTTAACTGTGCATAAATCCAGATCTCGCGCGGCTTTCCGAGTGGCGCTAACCCTTCTTCATTTATAGATTTATCCCAATCAGGAATAATATGCTCGACAAGAAACTCTTTCTTTTCCCCAAGACCATCACACAACGAACAAGAACCATACGGAGAATTGAAAGAAAATGAATTTGGAGCCATTTCCTGATAGCTTATTCCACAATCCATGCAAGCAAGATGACGACTGAAAATAAAATCAGTCTCACTATCATTTATAATTATATTGCCTTGTCCATA
>JAGUXE010000067.1 GCA_020061995.1 Ignavibacteriales bacterium
TAAAGAGGTACTACCTCCTGTAGGGAGGCAGTACGTGTAAAAAATAAAAGCTGTACAGCCAAGAAGTTTGCCTTTTTACTGTCATTGCTGTCACATGGGGTCAAATGTTGGGAAATTGGCTCAAATTCCCAGGAAATCGTGTGACAGTGATTTCCAAAAATCCAGTTACGTTTGAATACATCGTATATTTCGATCATCAGATCACGACCATATTGTCGTTTCATTTCATGGAATACTTGTGGATGGTAGAAATCGTTGGATTCATTTATCTGTACGCGCTTGAAATGCTGCGGCAAGTAGTCTAGTTGACGAAGCTTTTTCTCAATTTTCTCTGGAAAGTTTCCTTTTATTTTAACATTGTTAAAAAAATCGTTTTGGCTTTTCTGAAGGACTATAGGAGAAAAGCAGTAATAGCAGCCATAAAAGCATCCGATAGTAGGGTTCATTGTGAAAGGGAAATCGTAACCGCTTTCTATTTTCTGTTGAAGGAAAGGTTCGGTTGTCGATCTGTTATCAAGGATTAAGTTATGTGAACTCATTCTTCACCTCCCAAGGTTGGTAACAAATACCCGTTCATCATTTTCCGGATGATAAATGTGTTATCATCTGACATTTGAAAACCTGCAATTTAAAGTATTTAAAAATAGGAATTTATTACTCAAGTTAACAGCTTAAGCGACTTTGAAGTGGGGACTAAAATGAGATGTTTTATGTCCACTCTCGAATCATTGATGCTACTTTCCATTGTTGGTGTTATTTTGTTTTTACAGTCTTATTCCCATTCCTAAAACCAAATTTATGTTGGACTAATTCACCTGTTAATATGGGATTGAGAAATATTATTTTTAATCAAGAAATGATTATTTAATATGACACTTTATAAAAACCTGCTAATTTTAAAACATAAATTTTTGATTATATTTCCAATTTGATTTTATCATTAATAGTGAACTTTTAAATGGGCGATTCAAAAAAAACGATCGTGGGATATCCAATCTTCGACGTAAGTAATTTCTTTATAGAAACTCCAATTCGAATTGATAACTATGAAAAATTAGGTATCAAACCCCAAAATATCCGTTGTTTCATGTTTGATGAGACGAAATTCAATGTTGAGAATTACAAATACTTATTTTCTGAGAAGGAAAATTTAAGTGATGTGGAGGAAACATATAACTATTTACTCATAAAAATTTATCTAGTCCTCGGATTTCTGAATGATGTCAAGTATGGCAAGAATAAATACTTAAATCAGTCCAACAAATTAATGATAACCTACCAATATGAGCGAAAGAATAATCAGGATATAAGAATTATATTGGATGATTTTATGAATAGCATGAAAACGGAGTTTAAGAATATTATAAAAAAACTCGCTGATGGTAAAATTGATCCTACAGACATTCAGAATGAGGAGCTAAAGTTCAAGGAACAGAAAGATAGACATAACAACAAATTCACAAAAGCTTTTATTAATGCAATATATGATTCCACAGGAGATGCTCTGATTACTCCATCTGGATACATGCAATACAAGAATGAAATTATTAATCGATACCGGGATTATGCAATTGAGCTTTTCTTCAAGTATCCAGACCCTACAAGAAAAACTTCAGAAAAAATTCGGAAAGAGCTGAAAGAGTTGTTTACCTATGAGCACAGCAATGCAGTTAGGACGGAGGGTGTCAAATACATTCTCGAATCCATAAATAAAATTGTAAAAGAAGTAAGTTTTACAGAGAAAGAAGATGGTAATGTCATTTTTCCCGATGCTTTTGATAAATTTCCGAATTTTAATCAGCTGATTGCAGAACATCTCAAATCACTACGAAAAGAACTTTTACCATTCAAAAGTTCTAAAAAGAGAGGGCTAAAAGCGAAAATTGCTGAATGGCTAAAAATACTAGCGAGTTTTGAAAGTAATGAAGACCAATATCCTAAAGCCGTAATTTGGATTTATAATACTTTTAACGATAAAACATTGGTCATGTCTCTTATAGTCAATGAGGGGAAATATTGGTATAATCAGTTAGCTTCTCTATTCTGCAAAGAAGCGTTAAAAAAAATGCGGATGAGACACAACTTCAATAAGTTCGAATCCCGTTTGTTTATTTTTTTAAATATGGCACATAAATTTTCCGGATTTAATATCTTAGCTCGTGAGCATGTGTTCAAAAACTTTAAGTTGGCTTCTAAGCACGGTTTTGAACTTTTTTTAGTGACTTATATTTATGAAAAACATATTCACTTAAAAAAACTACTTCTGGATAAAATGGAGGTTGAGTTATCAAAATATTCAATTTGGAAAGATACTTCTAGAACATCTGATAAAGAAAAAAAACAAACGCGCAGAAAAGAAGAAGGGGAGGAGAATGATCCATCTATTGATACTCCAAAAGAATTTGCAACCGATCTTGACTATAATAAATTTTATCAAATTTTAGAAAAACATGGAAAACCCATTCACATTAAGTTATTAAAGCACTTCGAAGAATATAAATATTTCAAGCACTTCGAAATTGAGAATCGCCCATGCTCAAGAGCATACATATGTAGACTTAAAAAAGAAATGATTAACATCCTCAAAAAACAACTTGCTCACAAAAAAAAATGAACTACACACTCAACACTTGAGTTAACATTTCCTCAGATTTGTCCCTTTATTATAGAGGCCGTATCTCTAATTGGAATTGTGACAAGTCAGTATAAATGTTTAGTTAACATTTCCTCGGATTTGTCCCTTTATTA
>JAGUXE010000283.1 GCA_020061995.1 Ignavibacteriales bacterium
AATCATGGTGGAATTGTAACTAATCCAAATTGTTCTACTATTGGTTTAGCTATTGCATTAAAACCATTAATTGATAATTTTGATGTTGAATTGGTCAATGTAGTGACTTTACAAGCATTGTCAGGTGCCGGATATCCTGGAGTCTCTTCGTTAGATATTTTAGATAATGTTATCCCCTATATTAGTGGAGAAGAAGAAAAAATAGAGCTTGAGCCGAAAAAGATTTTCGGAAAATTAATTAATGGAGGCATCGAATTATCTGATATTAAAATAAGTGCTCAATGTAATCGTGTGGCAGTGATTGATGGTCATTTGGAATCTATTCAAGTTAAGTTTAAAGTAAAGCCGAGTATAAAAGAAATCATTGCTGCATGGGAAGATTTTTCTGCTGATCCACAAAAATTAAACTTACCAAGCGCACCTATAAAACCAATTTATTATTTTGAAGATGATAATTTTCCTCAACCCAGACTACATCGTAACCTGGATAAAGGAATGGCAGTATCAATAGGAAGATTAAGAGAATGCTCAATTTTTGATTATAAATTTTCAATTCTATCTCATAATACAATCAGAGGAGCTGCAGGGGGTACAATTCTATGCGCAGAACTTCTCATTGCAAAGGAATACATTTAATGAATGAACAACTTAATGGTATAAATGAAATCAGAGTCTTCGCTCCTGCAACCGTTTCAAATGTAGGATGTGGTTTTGATATTTTCGGATTTGCACTTGATGAACCGGGTGATGAAGTAATTTTAAGAATTGTCAAACGAAAAGGAATACGATTGACTAAAATTACCGGAGATAAAGGGAAACTCTCTCTATCTGTAAACAAAAATACTTGCACTGTAGCCCTTTCGGCAATGATGGAAAAACTTAATCTAGATTTCGGGGTGGAAGTAGAGTTGAATAAAAAAATGCCATTAGGAAGTGGACTTGGTTCTAGTGCGGCTAGTGCAGTTGCAGGAATATTTGCCTTAAACAGTATTCTGAAAAAACCTGTTACCACACATGAACTTCTCCCCTTTGCATTAGAAGGTGAAAGAATTTCTTCAGGGAAAGTAGTTCATGCCGACAATGTTGCTCCTGCATTATTCGGAGGCTTTGTATTAGTTAGAAGCAATAAACCTGTTGATGTAATTTCTATTCCGATACCAAAAGATTTTTATTGTACAATACTACATCCACATATTGAAATTAATACAGCATATGCTAGAAGGATCTTACCGGAGAGCATTCCTACTCACGATGCGATAAAACAGTGGGGAAATACTGCCGGATTAGTGGCTGGTCTTATGAAAAGAGATTATGATTTAGTCAGACGCAGCATAGATGATTATTTTGCTGAACCTGTTAGATCAAAGTTAATTCCAGGATATAATGAAATTAAGGAAGCTGTTAATATGTACAATGCTTTCGGGTTCGGCATATCAGGATCTGGACCATCATTATTTGCACTAAGTCGAACCAAACTTGACGCTCTCAAAATAGGAAATATTATGAAAAAGGTATTTCTGCAATCAGCCAAAATTGAAAGTGATATTTATATATCCGGCATTAATTTATATGGTCCGAAAATACTTGGCTAAAAATGCGATTTTGTTCAACCAATAATCACAATGTAAATATTTCTTTCAGTGAAGCAATAGAACTGGGTATTTCTAAGGGGGGCGGATTGTTTATGCCTTCTCATTTTCCAAAAATTAGTAATATTCCTGAGCTTCAAAATTTGAATCAGATTGCATTTACTATTTCAAAACTTTTTGCTGAAGAGATTGCCGCGAAAGAATTACTAAAGTTCACCTCTGACTTATACAGCTTTGACACTCCGCTTGTTCAACTTGATGAAAATACTTTTGTGCTTGAACTTTTTCATGGACCTACTTTGGCTTTTAAGGATTTAGGTGCATTGTTTTTATCAAAATTCAAATCAAGTTTTTCAAGAATAGACCGATTAACAATTTTGGTTGCAACATCAGGAGATACAGGAAGTGCGGTTGCGAATGCTTTTCATAATGTTGAAGGTGTTAAAGTTGTACTGCTCTACCCATCTGGAAAAGTGAGTGAAATCCAGGAACAACAACTAACTACTCTCGGCGGAAATATATTCTCTCTTAAAGTAGATGGAACTTTTGATGATTGTCAATCACTTGTGAAATCATGTTTTAATGATCCACATTTGAAAGCTGATCATAACTTAACTTCTGCCAATTCAATTAATATTGGTAGACTATTGCCACAAATATTTTATTATTTTAGAGCTTTTTCACAATTAAAGGATAAAGGTTTACCTCTATATTTTTCTGTCCCAAGTGGAAATTTAGGAAATTTAACAGCCGGATTATTCTCAAAAAAATTAGGTTTACCAGTTACAAAATTTGTATCTAGTTTGAATAGTAACGATTCGTTTCTTTCATATATTAGTTCTGGGAAATTCACTCCAAAAGATGCACTTCCAACAATATCAAATGCAATGGATGTTGGAAATCCAAGTAACCTTCTGAGAATTAGACATCTTTATCAAGATAACATAAATGAATTACAGAAAGATGTATCGGTCTTCTCATTTGGTGATGATGAGACTGTGAAATGTATAAAAGGTGTTTACCAAAGATACAACTATCAAATCTGTCCACACACAGCTGTTGGTTTTCTTGGGATGAAAAAATTTGAACAATTTAATTCTGTTATTAAATCGAATAAAATAATTCTTGCAACAGCACATCCCGCTAAATTTCAAACTATTGTTCAAAAAAGTTTAGGAATTGGAATTGATATACCGGAAAGACTACAGAAATGTTTAAGTAAAAAGAAACAGTCCATTAAGATTGATGCAAATTTCCAAAGATTTAAAAGTTTACTCAACGAAATTCTTTAAACCTCATTTCTTTACTTCTTTTTTCTCTCACTAGGTTGTAAATTGCAAATCATTATCATAAACTTTATGGCGCTAATGCAAAAAGACGAGTTTATCAATACCCCCAAAATCCATATACATGGTTTATATTTATTTATATTACTTTTCTTGGTGTTAGTCTCTACCGAGATTACTCATTCACAAATCATTAATGTAAAAAAATATTCAACTGACGAGAATCTTTCAAATTCTATAGTTACTTCAATTACCCAAGATAAAGATGGATATTTATGGGTTAGTACCCTAAATGGGGTTAATCGTTTTGACGGAATAAATTTTAAAAACTATTATGTAAATGAAGGTTTGGTTGATAGAGTAGTGATTTCTTCTTTTACAGATTCACGCGGGAATGTTTGGTTTGGAACATTAGTTGGTCTGTCAAAATATAAAGATGGTAAGTTTAAAAATTTTGATAGCACTAATGGTTTCATGAGTATTCCAATTTGGGATATAATTGAGGATGCGTCGGGAAATATAATTACTGGAATTGTTAATAAAGGGATAGCTGTTTTCGATAAAAATGATTCTATTAAATATTATAATTCAAAGGATGGACTTATAGATGATTTGGTCATAACCATAACTAAAACCAATGAGGGGAAGATCTTATTATTATCAAAATCCGGTATTTCAATTTTTGACGGAAAAAAATTTACTAAATTGAAAATAAAATCGAATATACAATATCACAATCTTAAATTTATGATAGTTGATAAAAATGATAATATTTGGTTAGTTGGAAATTCGAATTACAAAGTTTTGATAAAATATGATTATAAGAATACTACAGTTTTCACACCACAAGATGGCATTATTGATGCTGCTGCTACATCTTTTAATGCGGATGCAAACAACAATATTTGGGTTGGTACAAAAATGGGGTTGTATCGTTTTTCT
>JAGUXE010000333.1 GCA_020061995.1 Ignavibacteriales bacterium
GAGTTTAATAAATCAGTTTTAGGAAAATTAGCAGTTATCAGGTGAGCCAGTAATAATAATTATTTAATGTGTGATGGGGTTCAAATCCTTGTTATGAGTTAGAAAAATTTTCTATATTACACAGTTGTAATTGAAAAAATAGATTCTCATATCCTAAAAATAAAAATAAAGTTTTCAAAAATTAATTCATTTGTTTGGAGGTTACTTCATGAAGTTTCTCAAAAGCTTCTTAATGGTCAGTTTGGTCTTTTTTAGTTTTATTAAATCAACACATGCTCAGGGTGAAGCAGCGGTTCCGTTTTTACTATTAGCTCCAGACTCAAGAGGTGGTGGAATTGGTGAATCAGGTACAGGACTAGCTGATAATGCTGCGGCAATTTTTTGGAATCCCGCTGGTATTGCATTTTTAACCGGAACTGAATTCAGTGTAACACACAGTAATTGGCTTCCGCAGTTTAAGCTCGATTTGTTTTATGATTATTTAACATATAGACAATATTTTGAAGAGCTAAACGGTTCGGTTACATCAAGTATAACTTATATGAACTATGGTGAGTTCGTAAGAACCGGTCCAGATTCTCCTGATCCGATAGGAACATTTCGTTCTTTCGATGCAGCATTAACTGTTGGTTATGCAACCAAATTATCAACCGATTGGGGTTTGGGATTTAACTTCAGACTTATACATAGTAATCTTTCTGATAAACCTACAGCAGAAGAACAAGGCTCCGGCGTAGCCACTACGGTAAGTTTTGATATTGGTGCGATGTGGAGACCTGCCACATTTACTCTTCCTTTCATTGACGAAAATATTGGGAACCAAATCAGTATCGGAATGAATTTGAGTAATCTAGGTCCAAAAATATTTTATATCGATCAAGCACAAGCCGATCCGATTCCAACCAATTTTCGTTTAGGATTTGCATACCGAATTTTCAGTGATGAATATAATTCTTTAACATTCACGCTCGATTTTAGTAAATTACTGGTAAATAAAGATACAACAGGACAGAGCGATCAATTCTATAAAGCGTTATTTACATCGTGGACAAGTAAGCCCTTAAAAGAGGAACTACGTGATATTGTTACATCGGCGGGTCTGGAATATTGGTATGGTACTCCCGGTGAATTTTTATTTGCATTACGTTCCGGAATATTTTATGAAGACCCCTCATATGGGAACAGAAAATTCTTGACACTCGGTGCCGGTATACGTTATGATTTATACGGATTTGATTTCAGTTATATCTCGACATCAGTATTCAAAGGTGGTGAGAATCATCCTCTTTCTGATACTCTTCGTTTTACATTCTTGGTTGGTTGGGGTGCAGTTCCTGAAAGTTCACAAGGATTACCAAGAGGTATTTAATATAAATGGGAAATTTTAATATTTTTTTTACCTCTATTTTACTTTGCTTGGGCAGTCTCTCTGCCCAAACATTTTTAAAACATTCTTTCCCATCAGGAAACAACAAAAACTCCATTCAGGTTACCGCTAGTATTGATACTTTGAGAGTTCTTGCCATAATGGTAGATTTTCAGTATTCAAAGGATGCGACAACAACCGGAAACGGAAAGTTTGATTCCATTTACACTAAGGATTATGGTAAAAGTATTCTTGATCCACTTCCACATAACAAGGAATATTTTGAAGCGCATCTGCAGTTCGCAAAAAACTATTTCGCTAAGGTTTCTAAAAATAATTTGGTCATCGAATATGAAGTCCTTCCTTCAGTAATAACTGTTTCGAAGAATATGAAAAGTTATTCACCTCCAATTAAATCATCTGATTTCTCTACCATGACTGAATTAGTTTCCGAAGCCTGGTTATTAGCGGGTAATACTTTCCCCACATTTGATTTCAATAAGTTTCAACTCTTCACAATATTTCATGCTGGTGTTGGTCGAGATGTTTCATTACCCGGAAGTATTGGTAATGAACGAGATCTACCATCCGTCTATCTAGGTTTGAATACGTTAAGAAATTATCTCGGTTCATCATTCAATGGATTTCCCATCGGGAATACTTTAATTAAAAATTCTATTATTCTTCCTCAAACACAAAATAGAGAGTTGGATACATATTCGGGAAAATATTTAGTCCAATTAACCTTCAATGGTTTATTAGTCTCAAGTATTGCGAGCCATCTGGGATTACCTGATTTGTTTGATACAAAAACCGGATTAAGTGCAATTGGAAAATTCGGATTGATGGATGGTCAATCAATTTTCGCTTATAATGGATTGTATCCACCCGAACCTTCAGCCTGGGAAAAAGTAACATTAGGTTGGGTTCAACCTGTTGAAATAGTTAATAACGGGAGTTATAACTTAACTACAGAAATATATTCAAATTTTTCAGATACCGTTATAGTAAAAGTTCCGATTAATGATACAGAGTACTTCTTATTAGAAAATCGAAGAAGAGATGCTTTATCGAACGGGTCTGTTTTAACAATTTGGAATGATGGTGTTTATACAACAAAAACATTTGCTAAAGATACTACAGGATATTACAGTTTTTCGGTTGATTCTGTTTCAGGTGTAGTTGTTGATGTTGATGAATTTGACTGGGCTGTCCCTGGAAATGGAATTGTAATTTGGCATATTGATGAAAAAATTATTAATGAAAAGTGGGCAACCAATGAAATAAATGCCGATAAAAACATGCGTGGTGTTGATGTTGAGGAAGCAGATGGTATTCAGGATATCGGAAGACAATTTCAAACAATATTTGGAGATATAGTAATTGGTGAAGGTTCATATGAGGACTTTTGGTTTTCGAAAAATGACTCTAAATTATTTGCAAATAAATTCGACTCCAAATCTTTACCGAATACAAACTCTAACAACGGTGCAAAAAGCCTAATATCATTCTCTGATTTTTCTGACTCAGCGAACGTGATGAGTTTTCGAATTGCTTTTGGGGATTCGCTCATTCAAAAACTTTATAGTTTGCAAGTCCCATTCCAAACTCCGGTCCAAGAAGTAAAAGTTTTTAGAAAAAATCTTATAGATTATTATGTATATAGAAGTAACAAAAATGTAGCAATAGTATCATCAACAGATGATTCAGTTTATCCGTTAAATGACTTTTCAGAAAAGGAAATTGCACTTTTTAATAATGGTAATAATACATATCTGATTGGTGTAAACGGAAACTTCTTGAACATTTTTCTGATGAATGATTCCATTTCAATTTTTTCTCATAATCTCGGTTCATCGATTTCTACAGCTCCTTCAATTATCAAAAATATCTCTGAACAGGCTAAAATATTTTTGGGTACAGCCGATGGAAAATTATTACAAATAGATCTAAATACGATTACTCCAACATTTAATGGGATAATTAGTAGTGAGAATAAAGCTTCAGAGCCGATAAAGTTTTTATCCATCAACAATAATAATTATTCTCTAGTTTCTCAAGTTTTGATTGCTGGAAATCCTGATAATTCAATCTTTAATTACTATGATAATAATGACAGAAACTTTTCCGGTCAAGGGGAAGTCACTCAGTTTTCAATGACTAAAAATCGCCTGGCACAGGATGTTTCTATTTTCTTGATAGATAAAAGGAGATTTGAGATATATCTGAATGGTGTTTTATCAACTTCATTTAATTCAAAATGGGGAGAAATAAATTCTTTTGGTCTAGGTGATATTAAACAAGACGGTGAAAATTATATTGTCTTTGCAACGGGAAATAAATTAATCGCTATAAATTATAGTGGAGTAGTTGCTGACAATTTTCCTTTTGAAATTGAGATTGAATCGTCTTTTTTAGCAAATGTTTTAATTGGTGATTTTGCTCTTGATGCGAAATCTGAAATTATTGCAGTTACAAGTGATGGAAAAATGTTTGCAATAAACGGTGGTAGTGGTAAACTAGTTCCTGGATTTCCTATTGCTATTGATGAGGCAGATATCATTAATACATATTTTTTTAATCACGATAGGAAATCATCGATTTCTCTTTTTAATTCGAAGGGAAAATTGAATTCATGGGTCATTGGAGCAACTGAAGGAACTTATTACTGGAATGGTAGAAACGGATGTTCGCAAAATCAAAATTTTGTGGATGTTGCCTCAATGGTAAATTCGATCAATACTTTTTTCCCAAAAAATCGTGCATATAATTACCCTAATCCTGTCTATGATGCACAAACTTATATTCGTTATTATGTTAGTGAAGACTCCAAAATCAATATTAAAATCTTTGATGTAGCCGGAGATATGGTAACTGAATTGAATGATTTTGCACGCGCAACCATAGATAATGAGACAATATGGAATGTGTCCAATATTCAAAGTGGTGTTTACTTAGCTCGAATAATGGCTGAAAGTACATCGGGTAAAAAAGAATCAACTATAATCAAAATTGCTGTTGTTAAATAATTTCTGACAATTTCACTGCAGTCAATAAACGTTTATTAAAGAATACGGAACTAAACTCTATCATATGTTTATAAAAGTAAAGCATTTTCTTCTGATAATTATTTTAACATCAGTAGTAGCCAAAGGACAACTTACAGAATATCACCCTGAATTGGATTGGTTTACAATCAAAGGGGAAAATATTGAAGTTCATTACCACAACGGCGCAGAGAGAACGGCAAAAGTTGTTGCAAAAATTGCTGACGAGGTATGGGGACCTATAACATCATTGTATGAATATGAACCGGAAACGGTTCATTATGTTATTAAGGACATTGATGATTATTCAAATGGGGCGACATATTTTTTTGATAATAAAATTGAGATATGGACAAGCGCCCTTGATTTTGATTTAAGAGGAACCCACAATTGGCTAAGAAATGTTATCTCACATGAATTTGCTCATATGGTTCAAATTCAAGCTTCACTTAAAACCGGAAGAAGAATTCCTGCTCTTTACCTGCAATGGTTGAATTACGAGGATGAAAGAAGACCCGATATATTATATGGTTTTCCTAATGTCATAGTTTCGTATCCTATCGCTTCTCTAAACATGCCTGCCTGGTTTGCAGAGGGGACAGCCCAATATATGAGAAGAGAATTCGACTATGATAATTGGGACTCGCATCGAGATATGATTCTCCGTTCTTACGTATTGGATGATAAAATGCTCACATGGAATCAAATGGGAGTATTTGATAAATCATCTTTGGGTAATGAATCTGTTTATAATTCTGGCTTTGCACTAACTTCATACATCGCTCAAAGATATGGTGAAGATAAACTTAGATTGATTACTAAAGCACTTGGAAGACTCACTAACTTCACAATTGATGCTGCAATTTATGATGTCTTAGGCATCACGGGTAATCAACTTTACAAAGAGTGGAAAACCTTTTTAACCGATGATTATAAAACACGTACCCAAAAAGTGATTGATAATAATATCTCAGGTGATTTGATAATCTCAAAAGGTTTTGGAAATTTCTATCCTCAATATTCAAAAGATGCAAAAAAAGTCTATTACATTTCTAATAAAACAAGTGACTATTTTTCTCCTTCAGGAATATATTGTTATGATATTGAAACTAAAGAGGATAAACTTATCAAAATGGGAGTAAGATCGACTTTCTCACTATTTGATGATGATTCCAAAATCCTTTATGCAAAACTTTCCGATGATAATCCAAAGTGGTACAACGTACATGATTTGTATGTTTATGACATTAAAACAGAAAAAGAAGTTAGATTAACCTATAACTTAAGAGCGGATCAACCTTCGCTATCACATGACGGTAATTATATTGTGTTTCTTTTTCAAAAAGATGGGACATCAAATATCGGTATGGTTGATAAAGATGGTAAAAATTTTAAGAGACTAACAAACTTTGAAAACGGCGAACAGGTTTATAATCCAAAGTTTGCGTTCGATAATTCGTCTGTAATTTTTGATTACTCATATCATAACACCCGTGATATTGCATCAGTAAATGTTGATGGAAGTAATTTTAGATTTATAATCCAAACAGAAAATGATGAGAGAAATCCTCTTATTGATACAGAAGGGAATTTAATTTTTTCATCAGACAAAACCGGTATTTTTAATTTGTATAGAATGGATTTAAAATCTTCGAAAGAAACACAACTTACAAATGTTACCGGTGGGGCATTTATGCCCTCAATTAACACGTCAAATGATATCGTATATGCAGGTTATACATCTTCTGGTTATAAAATATTTTCACTAAAACAAACCGATATGTCAAGGGTAAAACCTGGTTCTGATTACACTAGTATAGAAAATCCACCCTTAAATGATATTTCAAAATTAAATGGGGATATTCAGAGTTTTGACATAAATAGATTAAAAAACTTTAATGATATTAATTTGGATAACTTTACTACCGAAAAATATTCCGGAGCATTTTCTAAATTAAGTTTTTTCCCCTTTATTAGAATTGACAATTATAACACTTCAAATAAATTTAGCGAGAAAGTTAAACCGGGTGTTTACGTCGCGTCCAGCGATATGCTGAATAGATATTCTCTATTTGCAGGAGGATCAATCAACACTCGACTAGAACGTGATCTTTTTATGATATTTGAATATAAAAACAAATTGCCTCTTTTCTTTCAACTCGGATTAAAACCGGAACTCGCTTTAGAAATTTACAATATTACCAGAAAAGCAAATGTAGATTTGAACTTCGATGAATACGATCCAGTTAAAACTGACGTGACATATAGTCTTTTTGAGGTTGATATTGCAGCAAAACATAGAATATTTGCACGTGGTAGCGATATTGAATTCCGATATATTTATAGCAGTTATACAGCAACGCTCGGAAGTTTCATAATCCCGGGTATCGATGCACTGTATCCAACTTCAGATGATACCTATTTGCTCGGAAGTAATTTGCAAATGACTTATACATTACATGCAAATACTCCATACATTGATGCAGATATAAACCCTATTCCGAGTCAGTTGGAAATTAAATACAATTATGAGATGAATAAATTTAATCCTGATGGTGAATATGAAGTTATTGATGGAATGTTACAACCTCAATATAAAAACTTCAATTTTCATAAGATTGAATTAAATGCTCAACAAGGTTTCAGATTATTCCATGATCATTCTATTACGAACAGGCTAAGAGTTGGAAATATTTTTGGCAGCCAAGTACCTGATTTCTTTGATTTTTATTTAGGTGGGTTGGTTGGATTAAAATCATATCCATTTTACTCTGTAAGTGGAAATAAATTGTTTTGGTATAATCTTACATATCGGTTCCCGCTATTCAAAAATATTGATGCGAAAATTGCACATTTATATGTCGACAAAATATTTTTCTCTATTTACGGAGATATTGGAAATGCTTGGAATGGGGGGAAAGTTCCTTCGATAAAAGAATTCAAAAAGGGCGCTGGAGCAGAATTACGTATTGGGTTGAATTCATTCTATCTCTTTCCAACAAGTGTTTTCTTCAATGCTTCTTACGGTTTTGACGAGATCGAACGAACAACTCGTGATAAACAAAAAGTTAAGTATGGGAAAGAATGGCGTTTTTACGGAGGCGTTCTTTTTGGTTTTGATTTTTAAATAATCAGAAATAAAAATTTAAAATTATGAAAAACGATTTTATTAAAATCTTGTTCATCACGTTAATGGTGAATACTTATATTATAGCTCAATTACGAGTTGATAATCATGAATTACTTTCCGGAAATCTTAAATATGACTCGAAGTTACTTCTCTCTCAAAATAAATTAGAGAATGTGCCTGTTTTATTAGTCCCTGCAGAGAAAAAAAATCTGATGATTGCCGGTTTGCTTTCTTTGGCTCTCCCGGGTGCAGGTGAGTTTTATGCGGGTGATTATTTGAAGGCTGCAATCTTTTTTGGATTAGAAGTTGCAATTATTACGACTGCATTAACGTATGACAAAAAAGGGGATGACCAAACTGACGTGTTTGAAGGATTTGCAGACGAAAACTGGAGTGTAGTAAAGTATGCTGAATGGTTAAATCGTTTTGAAGGTGCATCAATTCCTATTAATCCAAACACAACATTGCCTCCATGGGAAAGAGTAAATTGGGACAGTCTAAATACGTATGAAAAAAGATTCTCCCACAAATTACCGAAACACGGCGATCAACAATATTATGAATTGATAGGAAAATACCCTCAATATTCACCCGGCTGGAACGCATTCGATCCGAATGAACCGGATTATCATGTGCTGCCGGCAATATTTCTTGAATATTCAAAAATGCGTGGAAATGCGAATGATTATTATGCAGTTTCATCGACGGCTGTAAAAATTATGTATATTAATCATTTTTTAAGTGTAATAGATGCGATATGGTCAGCTATTAGTTTTAATAGTGATATCGCTTTATCAGTCAGAATGGAAAGAAATTTTTATGCTTTTAGAGAAGAGTACTTTCCGACGCTATACATGCGATACAATTTTTAAGTTTTAAGCAGATTCAAATAAGATACAACTCCGAACTTATCTTCTTTAAATATTTTTCCACATCTTCAATCTTCCTTATCTTTGTTAGGAAGTTTTTAATTATAAAGGAATTATGAAAATACCATTAGTAGCGATTGTCGGCAGACCCAATGTCGGTAAGTCAACTTTATTTAATCGTTTAATAGGGAAACGTGAAGCAATAGTCGACGATTTGAGCGGTGTAACCCGCGATAGACATTATTCAGAAGTCGAATGGAACACGAAATATTTTCGTTTAATTGACACCGGCGGTTACGTTCCTGAATCACCAAACCTTTTTGAAAAAGCTATCAGGGAACAAATATCAGCGGCTATCGCAGAATCCAATAAAATTATTTTTTTAGTTGATGTACGAGATGGTTTGACTCCAGCGGATGCCGTTATTGCACAATTACTTAGAAGTTCGCATAAAGAAGTCCTTCTTGCTGTTAATAAAGTGGATTCTGAAAAATTTGAATCATCAGCACACGAATTTTACGAACTTGGTTTTGGTGATCCTATTCCAGTTTCAGCTACGGTTGGAAGGAATATTGGTGATTTTCTCGATATGATTACCCATGATTTCCCATTAATGAAAGATATTGAAATAGATGAGCGATTGAAGATTGCAATTGTGGGTAGGCCAAATGTAGGTAAATCGTCATTGACAAATGCTCTACTAGGATTTGATAGATCAATTGTAACTGATATCCCCGGTACTACTCGTGACAGCGTTGATTCAATTCTTAAATTCTATGGTGAGGAAATTGTCCTCATTGATACAGCAGGACTTCGCAAAAAAAGTAAAGTTGATGAAAGTATTGAATTCTTTTCCTCAATCAGAACCATGAAGGCTATTTCGGAATCTGAAATTACAATTATACTGATTGATGCTACTCTTGGACTTGAAAATCAAGATCAAAAAATTATTGATGAAGCTGTAAGTAGGCGAAAAGGAATTATCCTTGCTGTTAATAAATGGGATTTGGTTGAAAAAGAAACAAATACAGCGCATGAATATGAAGTTGGGCTACGACAGAAATTAGGAAATATTGATTATTTACCTATTGTGTTTATTTCTGCTTTAACCAAACAGCGTGTATTTAAATTAGTTGAACTTGCTAAACAAATTCAATCTGAAAGAAAAAAGAAAATACCAACTAATGAATTGAACGAATTCATATCGGAAGAGACAAAAAAGCTTCCACCACCATCAACACCAACAGGTAGGGAAGTTAGGATAAAATATGTGACACTGGTAGGGGATCATTATCCAATTTTTCTTTTCTTCAGTAATTACCCTAAAAGTATTACTGACTCATACAAACGATTCATTGAAAAAGCGATTAGAAGACAGTATGGATTTATTGGTGTTCCTTTCACATTGAGTTTTAAGGAGAAATGAGCAATTCTGATTCAATAATTGTGGTAGGCGGAAATGCAGCCGGTCCGGCTGCGGCTGCAAAAGCAAAGCGGGTTAACCCATCTGCTCAAGTAACACTTATTGAAGCTACAGAATTTATATCAACCGGAAGTTGTGAACTCCCTTATGTCCTCTCCGGATTAATTGATTCATATGAGAAAATTGTTTTCTATAATGCAGAGACATTTAAGATTGCAAAAGGTGTCTCAGTTCTTACAAAACACCTTGTCGAATCAATTAATCGAAAAGAAAAAACCATAACAGTCAGAAATGTTATTACGAATCAAATATTTAATTTAGTATTCTCAAAACTGATTTTGGCAACAGGATCGGTCAGTAGAAAAGTTGATAAAGTTAAATACGATTCAGAAAATGTATTCTCATTTAAATC
>JAGUXE010000252.1 GCA_020061995.1 Ignavibacteriales bacterium
GCTCTTTCTAAACCGAGGCCTCGTGGTAGGCCGCGGAGAAAGATAATTAATTTGTAACCCATTTCCATAACTAATGTTATGTAGAAACGACACTAATTATTCTAATTATTCACTAATTATTCCAAGAATATTTCCACCTACAACCCGACAGGATATTCTCATTTTCTTAGGCGGGTTAGCAAAATCTCCAAGCCCTATATCATTTCCGATAGACATTGGTTTGCCTTCAGAAGATACAATCTATGGATGTTTTGCTTAAGGGATTATTCTTGCCTTAGAGAAGCGTTTTGAAAATTATAGCTTTGGTAGAGGGAATATTTCTCCAGAAAAGATTGATGAGATTAGGAATTTAGGGAAAAAGCATGGTTTTGAAGTTTCTGACTTTTACTGAGGAGATAGGTTAATTGATGCAAGGTCGATATAGGGAGGGTTGGTTATGTTAACTAAAAAAGAGAAGGATATAATTATACACTGCGCTAAAAAATACAATGTTCTTTCAATTTTTTTATTTGGTTCATCTATGGAACGAAAAACAAGAGCAAATGATATAGATTTAGCTGTAAAGGGAATTAAGCCAGAATTGTTTTTTAGCTTCTATGCTGAATTATTTAAACAACTCCCCAAGCCAGTTGACCTTGTGGATCTGGATGAGGCTGATAGTTATTTTGCGAGACGTATTTTAGAAGGAGGCAAGGTTATCTATGAGGTATAAATATGAGCGACTTAAAGAGGATATACTATTTGAACAGAATCAGTTAGATATTGTTATATCAAAGATAAAAGAAATAAAAGATAATATTACAGAAATAAATAGAGCTGCACTCGCCACATATTTGATGAATTTTTACAATGGGATTGAAAATATAATGAAACGCTGTGCCAAAGAATATTATAGAAAGATACCCAGAGGAAATGATTGGCATAAGCGGTTACTCCAACAATCCTGCAAGAGTAATAAAAATAAGATACCTTTATTACGTAAAGAGATCGTTGATAAATTATATAATTATCTGTTATTTAGACATTTTTTTATTCATGGATATGCGTTTAAATTAAATTGGGACAAAATGAAATCATTGGTAGATAATATCAATGACCTCTGGATAGAAACTAAAGATTGCATTGCAGAATTTTTAAAGAAGATATAATGGTAGACAAAAGCATGGCTTTGAGGTCTCGGATTTTTATTGGGGAGATAGATTATTGGACGAGTCAATGATAGAAAGGATAAAAAAAGCAGCCGCTATTTAAAAGAGAAAAATGAGTTTAGATGCAAATATTGTTATTGTCGGATCAGGTGTTGGAGGAACCACGGTAGCTAAAGAATCATCTATAAGAGGCAAAAAAATTTTAATTGTGGAAAAAGGTCATTATTTTCCCTTAGATCAAATTGGTTCTGAATTCCAGGCGTATAAATTTTATGATAAACATGGATTATGGAGCAAAACCAAAGAAGGCCTGTTCTACTATCGGACAATAATGGCAGGAGGAACTTCAATAGTTAGTTGTGGGAATGGGGTAAGATCACTGGAAAATGAATTTAAAAACTTAGGAATAGATTTAACTGAAGAATTCATTGAAACGGAAAGGGAGTTAAGCATTAATCCTGTGCCAAATAAGTTTCTTGGTAAATGTACTAAGAAAATTATGGAGGCAGCAAATAAAATTGGGATTAATATGGTGCCAATGCCAAAATTTATTAATTTTGGAAGATGCATCTCCTGTGGAAATTGTATTTTAGGATGTCGCAGAGATGCAAAATGGACTGCTTTAGAATATCTAAAAGAAGCTCAAGCCAAAGGTGTTTCTTTGCTTACGGGACTAAATATTACTAAAGTATTAATTTCTAGTGGCAAGGCTATTGGTGTAGAAGGGCATAATCAAACAGGAGAGAAAATAGAGATATTTGCTAATACTATAGTTTTAGATGCAGGCGGAATTGGAACTCCGATAATTTTACAAAATTCAGATATCGAGGCTGGAAATAAATTATTTCTAGACCTTTTTAATGTAACATTCGGACTAACTAAAGATATAGGATTGAGTAGAGAGCTAACTATGGCAGCAGTAATTCACAATAAAGGATTTATTTTATCTCCTTTTATAGATAACCCGTTTGCTTTAGTCTCAGTTATACCTACACCTCTAAGGTGTAATTTAAAGATTTCTATGCATAAAAAACATATGCTTGGTATTATGGTAAAGATTAAAGATAGTTGTCTTGGTAAGGTTCATAAAGATGGAATTATAGAAAAAACAGTAACTCAGGAAGACTTATTTAGACTGAATAAAGGTGTAGATATTTCCAGAGAGATTCTAATTAATGCTGGAGTTGATCCTAAGACAATAGTAACCACAAAAATTAGGGGAGCCCATCCAGGTGGGAGTGCAGCTATAGGTGAGGTGGTTGATAAAAATTTAGAAACAAAAATAAAAGGACTTTTTGTCTGTGATGCCAGTATCTTGCCAACCTCCCCGGGCTTGCCACCGATTGTAACGATAATTGCTCTTGGTAAAAGATTAGGTAAATTTTTAAGAAAATACTATTGATTTTGAAAGAGAGTTTATTTATATGAAGATACCTTGGTACGGTATATCAAATATATTAATTATGATAACAAGTTTAGCTATGTCAATATTCGTCTTTGTGAGAGGACCCAAAACCAAAGCAAATAAGATATGGTCAATTTTGACTTTCTGTGTTGCTATTTATGGTTTCGGTGCATATATGGTATCTATCTCTGAAGACCCACAATCAGCGCTCTTTTGGTGGCAAATTGCTTATATTGGAATTATTCTTATACCCGCATTATTTATGCATTTTACTTGTTCTTTTTTAGATATTAAACATCCTGGCTTTATGAAAATTATTTATTTTATAACCTTTGCATTATGGATATTAAATATTTTCAGAAGAGATTTATTTCTTGGAAATGTGAGTTTATTTTTTGTTGATTCAAAATTATTTAAACCTGGTTATTGGGTTTATCCACCCAGTCCTCTACTTTATTTTTTTATAATTTTTCTTTTTGTTGGAATTGCAATAATATGGGCACATATAAATTTAATCAGGGAATATAAAAAAACCACTGGGCTTAAACGTCAGCAATTTAAATATTTCTTTTCTGCCTCAGCATTAGCCTTTATCGGTGGAGCCACTTCTTTTTTTACCTTGCTTTAACATAAGTATATACCCTGTTTTAAATATAAGTGTGGCTTTATATCCTATCATTATGACTTACGCTATTTTCAAATACCGCCTCATGGATATCACCGTCGCCATTACCCGCACAGGAGTATTTATAGCAGTCTATACCCTGGTTCTGGGATTGCCGTTTGTGGTCGCAATCCTTGGCAGGCCCTGGTTAATCGAACTTTTTGGGTTAAGTTGGTGGGTTGCTCCTCTGGTGTTGATGACAGTTTTAGCCACAGCTGGTCCATTTATTTATATCTTCCTTGAGAAGAGGGCTGAGGCGATTCTTCTTCGGGAACAGCGCCGCTGTCAAGACACCCTAAAGCAGGCAGCAAGTGGAATGACCCGCATCCGCCAACTGGATAAGCTCCTTAACCTAATTGTCCACATTGTTACCCAGACGGTGCATATTTCCCATGCCGCAATATATTTATTTGATGCAAAGTCTGAACAATTTCTTTTAGAAGCAGCTTGTAACCTAAAAACAAATCAGCCA
>JAGUXE010000226.1 GCA_020061995.1 Ignavibacteriales bacterium
CCCCGAATATGGATTAAAATTTAAGGATTTCTTTAAAGATAAAATTGTACTAATCGGTTCAACTCAACCGGAAGATAAAGATATTTTACCGGTTGCGTTTGCAAAGGGAGAAAAAACCGGCGATAATAATATGTATGGTGTCGAACTGCACGCTAATGCGATTCAAAATATTATTAATCAGGATTTTCTGTATAAGTTACCACAAAAGTTTGAAATATTAATTTTAGCATTCCTAGCTCTTCTAAGTTTTTATTTGTCCTCTTTCTTTAAGTCAATCAAAACCAAATATGGAGTGTTTTTAGAATTTGCAAATCTACTTGTAATAGGATTAATCCTATTTGCTATTCAGTATTTCTCCTACTCTATTTTCAAGAATAACAATTTCATATTCCCAATTATTAATCCTTCACTCACAGTAGTTTTAGGATACTTCGGAAGTACTGCCTATCACTTTATAACCGAACGTAAACAAAAAGCGATGATAAAAGGGATGTTCAGTCAATATGTAAATGCAACTGTTGTTAACGATATTGTGAGTAATCCGGATAAGTTAAAACTTGGTGGAGAAAGGAAATCACTATCAGTTTTTTTTAGCGATATAGCCGGGTTCTCAACATTTTCTGAAACAAAAGATCCTGCTGAGTTAGTCTCATTCCTTAATGAATATTTAGGAGAGATGACAAAGATAATTTTTGAAAATAAAGGAACTCTTGATAAATACATCGGTGATGCTGTAATGGCTTTTTGGGGGGCTCCAATCCCCTTTGAAAATCATGCATCTCTCGCATGTTCATCAGCGTTAAAGATGCAAGCACGTTTAGCCGAAATGCGAAAAAAGTGGGAAACAGAAGGTCAAACTGTTATTGATATTAGAATGGGTATTAATTCTGGAGATATGATAGTTGGTAACATGGGGGGCAAAGAAAGATTTGATTATACAGTCATGGGAGATAATGTCAACCTTGCTTCAAGATTAGAGGGGGCAAATAAAGAATATGGTACTCGAATAATGATTTCTGAAATGACCCACGATATTGTTAAAGATGATTTTTTTACAAGAGAACTTGATGTTATAGTTGTAAAAGGAAAAACTAAACCAATTAGAGTTTTTGAACTTTTGGGTAATGATGAATTCCCACCGAGTGATATTCAAAAAGAATCATTTGCCATTTACTGTGATGCAATGAAAGAATACAAGGATAAAAACTTTTCGAAAGCAATCTCACTTTTTGAAAAAGCGCTAATTGTAGATCCGGAAGATGGACCTTCTAAAGTATACATTAAGAGATGTAAGTTATTTTTGGAAAACCCTCCCCCTACCGACTGGGATGGTGTATTCATCATGAAGACAAAATAAATTTAATTTTCAGAAACCTTTTCCTCCTTTTTTCATCTCATAAAGTAAAACAACCAGGGGTTACAATGCTTTCATCTATCTATTTTGATCGGATTAAGAACGGTCTCACTTATAAACAAAATCTAGACAATACTATCTTTGAGATTAATTCTGATCAAAAAGAAATTACAGATCTCGAAAAATTAAACTTCATTAAACTTAATATCCAAAGAAGCACACGAATTGATAAAACATATGTTCCTTCGGAAGTAATAGAAGATATATTATCAAAAAACACTTTAGAACAGACGTGGTTAGTTTTAACTGAAAATTGGTGCGGAGATTCAGCACAGAATTTACCTTACATAGCTAAATTTGCCGAAGCAAATGTGAATATTCAGCTTGTAATTTTAGAACGGGACAAAAATTTGGATATTATGAATCATTATCTAACTTCAGGGACATTAAGCATTCCGAAATTGATTGCTTTTGATGATAAGTGGAATGAATTGTTTCAATGGGGACCACGTCCCGCAGAAGCCGTTGCTTTAATTTCAAAATTAAAAAATGAAGGTAAAGTTAAAGATGAATTTATGAAAGAATTACATTTATGGTATTCCAGAAATAAAGGTAAAGCAATCGAAAAAGAATTTGTAGAAATTCTAAAAAAAATATCCCACTAAAAATACTTTTTAATGATCTGTTTTAACAACCGATTCATTTTCTTTGACAAATGAAAGAATTATCATTCCAACTATAAAGAAGAATGCAATAGAAATAATTGCTAACCGCTGATTTCCCGAGAAATAACTAATCAATCCGAAAACAAGTGGACCGACAATCGCAGAACTTTTTCCAAAGAAAGAATAGAATCCGAAAAACTCTGTTTTTTTGTCGGGAGGAGTTAAGTGAGACATAAGTGAACGGCTCGTTGATTGACTTGCCCCCATTGCCGCTCCGGCAATTAATCCGACTATATAAAATGTATTCTTTTCCACAACTAAATAAGCCAACACTACTGTTACTAACCACATAATCAATGTTATCATTATTGTTTTCTTCTGACCTATTGAATCAGCTAAAATACCAAGTAGAATAGAACCCACAATCGCTGTAGTTTGCACTGTAATAAAAAAAACTAATAATTCTGTATCTGAAAATCCCAGAGTTGTACTTGCATAGTTTCCGGAAAAAAAGATTACTGTATTAACTCCTTCAATATAAAAAAAGTATGCTAGGAGAAACATAGCTAGATTTCTAAATTTTGGGAGATGAGTAATTGTACCGTAAACACGGTTAAAACCAATTTTTATCGAAGTTACAAGCTTTTCTTTTTGCTTTCTATTATCTTTTAAGAAAATAAAAATTGGTAATGAAAAGATTAAAAAGAAGAGTGCTGCAATGGGAAAAGTTTCTTTGATCATTTCCATTTGAATGAATGGAAATACAATTGCCAAGGTAACAAGTGAGCCGACATAACCCATTCCGAAACCATATCCACTTACTCTTCCGAAATTCTTTGGGGAGGTAATTTCAGGTAAAAA
>JAGUXE010000298.1 GCA_020061995.1 Ignavibacteriales bacterium
AGTGGGGATACTATCGTAATTCTGATTACAGCGTTTGCTTCTGTTTCAACAGCTATTAAAGCCTTGAAGTGGGGTGCATATGATTATATTACAAAGCCGGTGGATCCTGTTGAATTATCTCATATTGTTCAAAATGCGTTGAAATTACAAATTGTTCATAGGGAAAATTTGAAGTTGAAACAATTAATTGACAGAGGCTATGAGAAAAATATACTTCTGGGTCATTCTACAGTTTTTACAAGAATGATGGATAGTGCTAAAAATTTAGCTGCATCAGAATCATCAGTATTTATTTGCGGGGAAAATGGTACCGGTAAAAATAGTCTCGCCAAAATAATTCACATGTATAGCAAAAGAAAATATTTGGAGTTCAGAACAGTTAACTGTTTAAAAACCTTTGAAAGAGATCGTGAAAGAGTTATGACATCCTCCAAGATAAATTTCTTTTCACTTGATGAGATTAAAGAAATTCTAACTTCTATTGATGGCGGGTCTATCTTTTTTGACAATATTGAAAAACTTACTTTAAATGAACAGGACGAATTAGCCAATATTTTAGTAAATCTCATGACCTCTTCTGAGGAGAATGTTCTAAATTTTCGAATTATTGCTTCAACTTGTCAAAACATTGAGAAACTTGTGGAAGAGATGAGATTTAGTAATTCACTGTATTCATTGCTAAACCCAATTACACTAGAAATTCCTCCTTTACGAGATCGTAATTCTGATATCTTGAGTTTATCAAAATATTTTTGTGATCGGATTTCAATTTCAATTGAAAAAGATATTTTTGGTTTTACTGATGAAGCAAAAGAATTGTTATTAAATTATCAATGGAAAGGGAATGTAAGGGAGTTAAAAAATGCTATTGAGTTTGCCGTCATAAATTGTGAGGGATCCATGATTGATATTATCCATCTGCCAAAAACAATCAATCGTTCAGTTGAAATTTTAAATGGAAGAGAGCTTTCTCTCAATTCACTCGAGAAAAATTATATCACACACATTCTTAATGAAAATGGATGGAATATTTCTAAGTGTTCAAGAATATTAGAGATAGATAGAGTGACTTTATATAATAAAATTAATCGTTATGAAATCAAGCGCGAAACTAATGAAGAATAGGGTCAAAAAAAGAGATCATCTTCAATTGTATCCAGAATTCTTAAATAACTTTCATAACGGATTTCACTTATTTTACCAGTTTCAACTGCATTAATTATTCCACAATCGGGTTCATGATTATGCGTACATGAATTGTATTTACATCTTGGGATGAACTCCTTAAACTCTAAAAAGTAATGGGATAAATCAACTTTCCTAATTCCATAAGGATCAATTTCTCTAATTCCAGGCGTATCAACTATAAATGTTCCTGGTTCCGGTTCATGCATTGTTACAGTGACTGTGGTATGTTTTCCTTTCTGATTGGAAGTACTTATCTCCCCAATTGATAAATCTAAATTAGAATACAAAGAGTTCAACAGTGATGATTTACCGACTCCGGAATGTCCCCAAAACAAATTAGTCCTTCCTCTAACTAATAGACGGAGATCTTTAATCCCTAGCATAGTTTTTGTGCTTGTTAGTACTACGTTATATCCAATTTCTTTGTAAAGTTGATACCATGGGACTATTTCTTCATCTTCATCAAGGTCAATTTTATTAATTACTATTATTGTATTCAGATTGGAACTTTCGCCAGTAACCAAAAAGCGATCGATAGCTTTGTTATTAAAACTTGGAAGTGCAAATGAACTAATAATAAAAAAATTGTCAATATTTGATGCAACAATTTGTTCAAGACGTTCTCCACGATAACTTGCACCTTTTATACGAGGGGCTTTTCTTGATAAGTAGTTTCTTCTTTTTTGAATTGTATGAATAACCCCGGTTCCATCAGCATTGTGTGAAAAGAGAACTTGGTCACCTACCACTGCTATATCTGTCTGAAAAAGCTTATCCTTCTTAAGATTATACTCTTTTTTAAATTTACCTCGCATTGAGCATCGAATTTCTCTATGATGTTTGGCATCCACTACATAAACATCCTTACTCTCGATGCGGCAAATTGTTCCTTCATTATTCATAGTAATTAAATTTAATGTTATTAAAAATAGTAACAAGATTTAAAAATGAAAAGGGAATGAATTCAAAATAAATTCATTCCCTTTATTCGTTAAATTAATAATATTAGAAGCGATATGAGAAGGATAACATCAATCGATCAATACTTATTTCTTGAAATGTTCTTGATAGATTAAAGCCATAATTATCACCATAATCTTTCCACCACCCGTGTAGATATGTTAAATCAACCGATAACGTTTCATCAATTAAAAATCCAGCTCCGCCGGTTAAAAACTTCCTGTTAAAATCTGACGGATCATTTTTATAAGCTGATTGCTGAGTGAAATATCCTCCTCTTAATCTAAGTCCGATAAGAGGGAAAGTATATTCGAGTCCAAGGTTATAATTAACTGCTGCTCCTAGTAAACTTTTAATTTCCTTATTCATTTCAACAATTTCTCTTTGAGAGATATTCCTTGGATTACTGAACTCGGATTGTGAATAATCGGAAAAAGAAATTTCACCGGAGGCTAGAAACCCCATATAATTGAATGAGGCACCCGTACTTATAACAAAAGGGGTGAGAATATCATACTCAACAATAGTTTCATAATCTTCAGGATTAGCCAAATAAACAGTATTTGTTGAAAATTGACTATAAGCATCTACCGAGTATTTCTCTTTAATTGTGTATGATTTAGGGAACTGGAGAGTTGCCCCTATTCTTGAAATTTTATTTAATTGATAGAGGAGTCCAATTTTTAAATCCCACCCACTTATGTCCCAATTCATGAGGCTATTCATATACAGAGATTGAAAACCTTTTGTCGTCGGAACCGTTGGATCAGTCAAAACATTTTGATACAGGCGAAGAATATCTTCCTCATAGTAGTCGTAAGAAGAGGTAAACTCACCTGATATTATATTAAGAGTCCCTCCAACAAAAAGATTTTTATAAATTTCAATTGCTGTACTTAGAGCCCATGATTGAACCGAACCTGAATTTAACCGTAATCCATTTTGGTTCAATTTACCCTGTATGACTGTTGAATCATATAAATAATTGTTTGATTGGTCATAAACAGGAAAACTTAATAATAGATCATAAATCAAATCACTATTTTGATTTGTTAGATATTGAATTCTCGAATTATTAGCTGGATTAAACCCATCAAAATTTAATGCAGATGTGAGATTTGAATTTTGATTATATGCTAATCCAAATACTAAACTTCCCTGAAGCGTGGGGAAAGGGAATACAAAAGCTAGTTGATTTATTTGAGTAGAACTATTTGAATACTCTGTTGTATTTCCAAATAAGGTGGCAGAATTATTCATCTTGTAATAATCGATCCCACCGGAAAACTCCATCCTTTTAATTAATCCCAATCCTGCCGGATTAAAGTAAGAAGCAGAAGCATCATCACTTACACCAACATAACTATTACCCATTCCAAGAGCTCTTCCTCCAACACCAAGTCCGGGAAAAGCGAGTCTTAACACATCATTTGTATTTTGTGAAAAGATGGAAACAAAATTGATTAAAAAGACTGCTATAGTTTTGAGAACAATATTTTTTAACATTTAGTTATCTCCTTTTAGGGTCAGATGATCTTTCACCATCATTTCTTGTTTTGCGGGTATCACTACTTTTTGTTGATTCACGTTTAGTGGTATTTTCCTCTTTCGTTGAAGAATCTGTAGTGGTTGTTCTAGTTTCTGAACTGGAATTTGAAGAAGAATTTGAGCCTGAAGAACTCCGAGATGGTGGGGAGATGATACTATTGTCTCTTCCTGCTGCTGATCTTCCACCGCTAGATTCACGAAGTGATTCTATATTCTTATTCTGACCATTAGTTGTTGAAGTTTCAACTTTAAAAGATGAAGGAGGTGGTATAGAATACCACCACGGGGTATTATAGTAATTTGAATATGACCCATAATAGTCGGGTTCCTCATAAAAGGTAACTGTATTTACTGAGTTCTCCTCCCTCGGGAATTCCATTGTCATAGGATCCCATACAACAGTATAACATCCTTGTAAAAAAAATGTAGAGGTAAATAATAAGCCTATAATAATTTTCATAAAACTACCTTGTTCTTTTTCCTGAATTTGAACTGTTACTGTTATTACTACTTCCTCTATTGGTTGACCTTGAATTAGAACTCGAAGAACTCGAACTTCCTTCATTTCTTGAAGGTGCGAAATAACGTCTTTCTTCACGTGGTCGACTAGATTCTTTGGTTGATTCCCGTCTCGGAGTTTGAACATTTGGTTTACGTTTATTGGAATCATTTTCTTTTACGTTTTCACGCTTTCTAGTTTCGGGTGTTCTTCTTGTTGATTCATTTCCCTCGTCATTGTTCTTGCGTCGATTTGGAACTACTTCTCTATTCCTTCCTTCATTAGTCGAAGTTTTTCGTTCTTCATAAACTTGTCTTCTCTCACGTTCACGCGTTTCCTGATTAATCTTCGCTCTATTCTCAGAAGGAGTTCGAGTTATAACATCACGTTCACGAGTAACGTTTTGCCTTTCTCCAT
>JAGUXE010000150.1 GCA_020061995.1 Ignavibacteriales bacterium
AATATCTTTATGAGAAATAGCTCGCATTTTTTTAATGAGTGCTTCTTTCGGTTTGATATTAGGGTAATAAAGTTTTAGAACAGATTTTTCTCCATCTTTTTCAAGAAGAAAAATCTGTGCTTCACCTGTTGATTCTGAAATTACTTTTAATTTTTGATAAGTCTTTTGATTTAGAACGAAAGAAGTTTGTTGAGTGACATTTACGGCAATTTTTGCTCCGAAAGCGTTTGTTGCGTTAGCATCGTAAGAAATTACTCCATCGTCTGCTCTAACAGTTGAATCATTATCGTTGTTCGCATCTGCTGATATTAGACCGGAACCGGCTCTAACTGTTTTATCGGGGTCATCGGATGAATTCGCACTGATAATATTTTGTCCGGCACGAACTGTTTTGTCCGCATCGTCGTTATTAATTCTGACGGTTTTATCGTCGTCTGCTGCCATAACTAAATCCTTATCTTATAAATTTATCTCGAAAATTAATTGCTTGTATCTATTACCCAGACTCCCCCGCCATGAGGCATCGAACACTCGCTTGGGTCGTTATGCAAGACATCATACATCGCACAGCGCCAGCCAATTATTCTTGGCGGTTTTGATGCTTTGAAAAACTTTCTTGCTTCCTGTGGATTTTGAAAAGTAAGTGATTTCATTTTATTTAATTTTTCTTGAGCTTCCCGATTTTTTCTTGCCCTTTCTTGATTCTTTGAGGCAATATCCTGAGCCCGTTTTAAAGCATCTTTTAATGATTCTCTTTTAACTTCAGGTTTTGGGGTATTCTGGGTTTGTGGTTTTGGAGTTTCTTTTTGTGATTTTTGTATATAACCGGAGATGCTGTTCAAAAGAGCGAGTTTTTTTTCTCTCTCTTCTTCTTCCTTATCAACCAACTCCTCTTGCTTAGCTTGTTCTTCATCTTGTTGAAGTAAGACAGACTCTTCTTTAATCTCCTGCTCCATTTGTGCAATTTCTTGAAACAGATTTTGCATTTGAGACATAACCGGATCGTTCTGAATTTGCTTAATTGCTTCTAAAGCAAAATCAGTTAAAGGTATATTACATTTTGGACAAAAATCGAAGTAACTTAAATGCTGACATGTATGACAAACTATTCCGGCTAAGGGGTTTCCACATTCACCACAAAATGTTTCGTTGGGATCGACAGGGGATGAACAGAATTTACATTGTTTATCAAGTAGCCAATGACCGCAGGCTTCACATATATCGGCGTTTGGGTAAACTTTAGAGTTGCACTTTGGACATTTTAATTCTTCGGTAAGAGAAGCTCCGCATTCTTCACAAAATTTAGCTTCATAATTATTCAACGTAGAACATGCATGGCAAGTTTTACTCTCCGGTTTTTCTGAAGCTTTCTGTTGAAAAGCTTTTTCCTGAAACCGGGATTGTTCCTGGTTATCCATCTTTCCCCATGAATATTAATTCGGATTAAAAACTTATATCAAAATTAATGATTAATGAAAGATTATCAAAGTATAAAAGGGATTTACTCACAGTCTGTTATACTAAAAAGAATAAGCAACATTTAGCCAGGGTAAAAAAGCAATTCCCTTCTTATTATATTGAGGCATTGCACTTATCAAACCAAAATCACTTGAAATTTTTTCTCCAATACTTCTAAATCCCATAAAAAAAAGCACCCCGTCGTATCCGTAAACAGACCAAGTTTCTAAAATCGCTTTTGTTTTTTCAAACATGAAATACTCTGCCGAAATAGTTAGGAGAGGTTTTTCCCCCCACTTTTTATTGTCATTAAATAATCCCACACCAACACTTAAAGAAGCCCTACTTCCGGTATAAGTTGAAATTAATAAGAGTGATTTAATTCCTTCTGAGGGGGAGGAGTTTTGGGAAATGGTATTGAGATAAAATCCGCCGAGACTCACATCAAAATTATTTTTACTGAAGACTCTAGCTTTGGGGACAATAAAATAAGTTTGATTAACCGTTCCCGGAATTACCGTTATACCGGCAGTAAGCATTATTTCATCAATAAAACCATAGCCCGCAGAAAGAACAAATATTTGACTATTGCTGACAAAGCCTTTCCCCTTTTTTAATGTACGGGCTGTAGGGGTAATAACTAAGCGGTGATCACTCGGGTCGGCGAACTCTAAACTTTTTTTAGTGATTTGGTATTTAATTTCTCTAATGGTTGATTTTGAAGCGGTAATATTTACACCATTTGGCAGAAGTAATTGAATTTGCAAAGAATCGTCTCTTATGATAGTTCCTTTATAGTATGAACCATCATTAAGGGTTATAGCAATAGTACGAATTGAATCAGATACTTCTTGTGAAAAAAGTAAAACCGGAAACAAAAGGACGATGAATATTTTTTTCATAAACTCCCCTATTCTACATTCACAAATTAAGAATTAGTCTTGAAGAAGTCGAACCATTTCTTCAACCGTGTTTACCGGCAAACTGCAAGAGTAATCGACGCAAACATAAACTGTGGTTTCACCATCCACCGATTTCATGTTTTTTGTAAATGGAGCAATTTCATCTAATACTTTTTCAGAGGCTTCATTCTTTACTAAAACTACTTTATACGGAATAAACATTGAGTTAATTGAATCTATAAACTTTTTTGATTCAGATTTATCATTCCCTTCAACTAAAACAATTTCAAAAGATTTGGAGCGAAGGTAATCCACCGAAGAAAGAAATTGTGTATAGGCAGAAGCCATACTTTTTACTTCATCGGAAAAAGTTCGCTCAAGCATTCGTGCCCGATTTTCATAAAAAGATTTTCCCGTCAATCGACTTAGCTGAATTAGATTTAAGAATGCTATCGAATTGCTTGATGGAATGGCGCCATCATATAAATCTTTTTTCCGAACAATAAGCTCTTCCCCGAGATTTGAATTAATGAAATAACCTCCATATTCTTCATCAAGGAAATGTTTATCAAAATATTCCTGGAATTTAATTGCTTCATTTAAAAATGAAATATCGAAGGTTGCTTGATAAAGTTCGATTAAACCCCGGATAAAGAAACTGTAATCTTCGGCAGTTCCGTCAAACGCAGCCTCACCATCGCGGTAACGATGTAACAAGGAATAATTTCCACTCTTCATTTTTCCTAAAATAAAAGCGGCTGATTTTTCTGCTGATTGAATAAAAGAGTCTTCATTGAAAATTGCACCGGCTTTTGCAAATGCGGTTATCATAAGTCCGTTCCAATCAACAAGAATCTTATCATCTTTATGCGGATGAACTCTTTCTTTTCGTACTATAAAAAGTTTTTCCTTTGCAAGCGTTACAAATTCTTGAAGAGTTTCAAAATCGATTTCGTTCTTCTCAGCAAATTCTTCAAGCGAAATAGTTAAGTGAGGAATATTTTCTCCTGTAAGCGTTCCCCCCTTAAAGGGATCAATAAAATTTCCTTCATCTTTTATTGAGAAAATGTCACAGAATAATTCATGTTCGTTACCGAGTATTTCTTTTATTTCATCTTTTCTCCATAAATAAAATTTTCCCTCTTCTCCTTCACTATCGGCATCTTCAGCGGAATAGAATCCACCGTTTGAGTCGGTCAAATCACGTTGAACGTAAGATAAGATTTCATAAACAGTTTCTTTTAAAAATGGATCTTGTGTCAGTTGATATGCTTCGGTATAAGCAATTGCAAGCATTGCTTGATCGTAAAGCATTTTTTCAAAATGAGGAAGAAGCCACTGTCTATCGGTTGAATATCGATGAAACCCAAATCCAACTTGATCATAAACACCTCCCCGTTTCATTGCGAAAAGAGTTTTGATTACCATTCGCAGCGGCTTTTCTTCTTTTGTTCGAAGAAAATATCTCAATAAAAAAGTTAAGTTATGGGGAGAAGGAAATTTTGGTGAAGATCCGAATCCCCCATATTCCTCATCAAATCTTTCAGAAAATTGTTTGAATGCTTTTGTTAAAACATCAAGAGATAAATCATCACCCAAATGTGATTGAACCGATTGTTTAACAGATTCGGTTATTTCTTCTGCCGATTGAAGCAAATCCTCTTTTTTTGTTAACCACAATTCTTTTATCCGAGGAATAAGCTCAAGCATTCCGACTCTTCCATAATTACTCTCTTTCGGAAAATAGGTTCCGGTGAAAAAAGGTTTTTTATCGGGAGTCATTATTACGGTTAGGGGCCAGCCCCCCGCTCCGGTTAAGGCTTGACAAATACTCATATAAATTGAATCTATATCGGGACGCTCTTCCCGGTCAACTTTTATGCATACAAAAGAATCATTCATTTGGTTTGCAACTTCTTCATCTTCAAATGATTCATGTTCCATTACATGACACCAATGACAAGTTGAATATCCGATAGAAAGAAAAATCGGCTTATCCTCTTCTGCGGCTTTTCGAAATGCTTCTTCGCCCCAAGCGTACCAATCAACCGGATTATAAGCATGTTGTAAAAGGTATGGACTTTTCTCGTTAATTAATCTGTTTGTCTCTTTAGATTTCAAAACTTTCCTCTTAATTATTTTCTTTTTATTCTTTTGGATAAGGACAATGTCTGCATCCTGATTCACAACAATGCCCGCGTAATTTATGAAAGTAAGCAGTAAATACCGATAACCCGGATTGAGGGTCAGTATATGAAGATTTTCTATCTTCACAAGCTTGTGAGTGGATTGACTTAATCTCTTTATAAAAAGGGTTTTTTAAGTCAACCCGAATGAAGTCTGCTAAATTATTTGCTTTCTTTTCTTTCATTCCTAAACGTTAATATTTGATGCAGTTTCCATTATTATTCTTAATTTTCAGTTGATTAAATTACTAAATAAATTTCTTTTCCTTTATACAAAACGATATATAGTACAACAGTAAAACTATTCAAAGAGTTTCTCTATTCATGGGAAAAGAAATGGTACATCATTTAAAACATTTTAAGGAGTTAAAATGAAAAAGCGACTATTTATTTTTTTGATTATCGGATTAATCGGATCAGTCCTTAATTATGCCGGAGATGATAAAAAAAGTATTTCATCAGATGAAGCATTAAAAATGCTAATCGAAGGAAATGCAAGATTTGTAAGCGGTGCAAGTCTTAATCCCAATCAATCATTTAAAGACATTGAAAGACTTTCGAAAGGACAACACCCTTTTGCTATTATTTTAGGTTGCTCGGATTCTCGAATTCCTCCTGAAGTTGTTTTTGATCAAGGGCTTGGTGATTTGTTTGTTATCCGCACAGCAGGAGAAGTTATTGATTCAATAGAAATCGGAAGTATAGAATATGCTGCAGAACATTTACATGTTTCTTTGATTGTTGTGTTGGGACACGGAAAATGCGGTGCCGTAACAGCAGCTCATTCTGATGGAGAAGTTGAAGGTTATCTTAACAAAATTGTGAATGATATAAGAAAAAATATTTCTTCGGTGAATAGAGAAGAAAATAATTCATTAGAAAAAGCAATTGATGTAAATACCAAAAGTATAGCACATCAACTCAAAGAAAGTAAACCTGTTATTTCAGAACTTGTAGAGCATGGAAAAGTAAAAGTCGTTCCGGCTTATTACGATATAGCAAATGGTAAAGTAGAATTTTATAAATGAAAGCAGTATTAATAGGAGCAACCGGTTTAATAGGGGGCGAACTTTTAACTTTACTGCTAAATGATAAACGATATAATAAAGTTGTAGCATTAACACGTAAACCGCTGAAACCGGACTCCAAGTTAGAAAATCACCTTATAAAATTCGATGTGATGGAAGAGTATAGTAATCTGTGTGTTGGAGACCATTTCTACTGTGCATTGGGTACAACAATAAAACAGGCTGGAAGCAAAGAATATTTTTACAGAGTTGATTATTCTTATGTTTACGAGTTTACAAAAATTGCTAAACATAATCTTGCCGAAAGATTTTTACTGGTTAGTTCACAGGGGGCTAACGCATCCTCTTCTATCTATTATCCAAAAGTTAAAGGGGAAATTGAAATAGCGATAAAGGAATTGGGATTGGTAAGCACTTCGATTTTTCGTCCGTCACTTTTACTTGGAGATAGAAAAGAATATCGCAGAGGAGAAGAATTCGGTAAGAAGATGATGTCGGCTATCTCTTTTTTAATTCCATTAAAATATAAACCAATTCACGCTTCGGTGGTTGCTTCCGCTATGATAAACGCTGCATTTAATCAAATCGAAAAGAATAAGATTTATGAATCGGATGAAATACAAAAATTTGGGAAATATGAAGAGTTTTGTAATTAAGCTCCTTCTCCTTTTTTTAACTATTATACCTCAAACCAAAGCTTATGATGCTGTCTTTTACAATATGTCGGCATCGCCTTGGTATGACAAGCTTATGGCAATGACACTTGCCGGAATTGTTAATCGTGATTCTGCCCAACTCTACTTATCAAATGTTTATGAAACATGGAGCTACAATCAAACCGATGAAAAGTGGGCTGAGATTTATGCACAAAAAGGGAATGTTGTCTTTGATACTGTAAAAACAATTCCGCAGCTTCTTTCAAAATTCTCTTCTTATATTGAAGGGGGAATTTCATTCGATCAAAATGCAACTTTCGGAAACTTTACCGGACAATCTTTCAGATGGCAGGCTGAATATGCCGCTTTAATCGGAGGGTTGTCAAATCGGCTTCCGGTAACAACGCAATTAGCTCAGCTTTATGGTTTAAGTTTAACTGATTCAGTTTTTATTACAGATTCATTCGATGGTGATTCTTCCAGATGGGTTACTGGAAAACTGGATAAAGCGACTCATCTTTGGAACACAATTTCAACCAACAGTGAAACAAGATATTTAGCACTGCTTGATTGGGGAATAAATAATCTTCTCCCTTTATGCAACCCGAATAAATTCTACATTCGTGAATTAACTGATTTTACAATTAAACACAGAATGTTTCAGTTAAATTTAGCAGGAACAGATGCTCTCGATTTTAACTCCCTCTCAACACAGCGGGCTGATATTATCGAGCGGGTATTGAATTATCTGCAATCAAAAAATCAGAATAAAATATTTCACATTTACGGATGGATGCATCCCGAGCCGTTAACACAATGGTTTGCCTGCTTTGGTGCAAGTTTTCATGAAACATTAATGGGAAATCTTTCGTGGCATTCCTCTTTTCCCGTACAGACAAGAGAATATCTTCCAAAATCATTTGTTGATGAAGATACTGTTATGTTAGGAAATAAATATTACATTCTTTTTATTAGTTCTGAAGGAGATGCCGCTAACTGGGTTATGAGTTTTCAATCAGGTGCATGGTTATCGGCTTCGAGGGGAATTAATCCTGTCGGCTGGGGATGGAATTTTCATCTGTTTAACGAAGCCCCTTTTGTTGCTGCTTATTACTACGATTCTGCTACCCCGAAAGATGGTTTTCTAAGTGTAACCTCTCCGCTCGGTTATGCGTATCCCGATTTGTGGGGAAGTAACTTTTTTAATAATGCTGTCGATTCAACCCGTTATTTAATGGATAAATTTAATATCAACAATATTTATGGTTATAAGCATTATGCTCCCGGTTATTCGACTATGTACAGAGGGAAAACAATTTATAATAGTTTCCAGTTTCAGAAATACGGCGATTTTCAAAAAGCAATTGGGGCAAGGCTAACAATGATATTTGATCCAATGCTGCCGACACAAACACCGAACACTCAATACGGTGCACTTCTTTTTAATCATGTAAATGACGGTTCTTTTTATGGTAACGCTTCTGATCTTCAGACTTTTGCAAACACAATTTTGAACAACATAAAACTAAAACAAAAACCGGGATTTATTTTAGCCGGTTACCAACGATTCAGACAAGAAGAATTTTCTTCACGCCCTTCTCCGTCAACTTCAGATATTTCATTATCAAGATTAAACACTTTGATTTCTTATATCAAGTCAGACCCAACTGTCGGGAATGATGTCGAAGTTGTAACTCCTGAACTGTTTTCAGCATTAATGAGAAAGAAGTTGGGAATTAGTAATATGCCAAACGAAATGGATGTTCCTTCTTCATTTGAATTGATGCAAAACTATCCGAACCCGTTTAATCCGGTTACAACAATTAATTATCAAATTCCTGTTAGCGGAATGGTAACGTTGAAAGTCTATGATGTTTTAGGAAGAGAAGTAAGAACATTGGTGAATGAAGATAAATCAGCAGGAAATTATAGTATTGAGTTTACTGCATTAAATCTATCAAGCGGAGTGTATTTGTATGAACTCCGCTCGGGAGAATTTAAGTTGAGCAAAAAGTTGATGCTGATGAAGTAGGGGAAATACAAATAGTTGAGGCTGAATCGTATGTTTTTAGAAACTTTAATGGTGGTTAATGCATGGGCGGCATGGTATAGTATAAAAATATCATAAGAAAGGATTAGCAAAGATGAAAAAGATTATTTTTCTAATTTTATTCAGTATAAATTTATTTTCCCAAACCGGCTGGTATAAAGTTACTGGCGGCGATTTTAATTCAATTAGATTTGTTGACTCCTTGTACGGATGGGCTGTCGGGGGTGAAGGTACTGTTATTGCTTCAACCAATGGAGGAAATAACTGGGTGCTACAGGAAAGAAAAACAACACAAAAATTAACCTCTGTTTTCTTTGTGAATCGCAATATCGGTTGGATAGTAGGGTTATCTGGTACAATATTAAAAACCACGAATGGTGGAACGAATTGGTCGACTCAATTCTCCGGAACAAATCGACCATTATTCGGGCTTTTTTTTATCGATGAAAACAATGGATGGATTGGCACAGATAGTGGTAGAATCATTAAGACCACAAATGGGGGTATTGATTGGACTATTCATAAATTTAATTCATTAAATGTAATTACCTCAACTTATTTTTTCAATAAAGATACAGGTTGGATTACAGATGAAAAGGGAATTTGGAAAACAACCGACGGGGGGATGAGTTGGAGTAATAAGTTTATTGCTAACGGAGTCAGTCAATTACTTTTCACAACTCCGAGTTGCGGCTGGGCTAAGAGGGATTACGGACCTGATCCATATGTTAGTATTATTTATAAAACTACAGACGGGGGTGAGAACTGGGCTTCCAAATATAGTCAAGCTGGAGCAAGTATTTTATATGCAATGACAGCTATAGATACAACCCATGTATGGTTAACAGGATATTACACGGAATTTCACAAAACATCTGACGGAGGTGAACATTGGGGAAAGCATTCGTTAGGTGTTCCAGGTACTTTAAGATCAATATTTTTCATAAACAAAAACATTGGCTGGGCTGCAGGTTCAAATGGCATATATAAAACAATTGATGGCGGTTCGGTAACTTCTGTGAAGTTGGAAGAGCTTCCAACCGAGTACGCCCTTTACCAAAACTACCCGAACCCATTCAATCCGGTAACGACAATTAATTATCAAATTCCTGTTAGCGGAATGGTTAGGTTAAAAGTATATAATGTTCTGGGAAAAGAAGTAAGAATATTGGTGAATGAAGAAAAATCAGCAGGGAGTCATAGTATAGAATTCAATGCTTCAAATCTATCAAGCGGCATATATATTTATGAATTGAGATCAAATGAATTTACATCTATGAAAAAACTAATTTTAATAAAATAATATTTAATAATGGAGTAGTTATGTTATACAGAGAACTAGGAAAAACGGGTGTTAAAATTTCTGAAATAAGTTTAGGATGCTGGACACTCGGTGGACTTAATTGGGTCAACGGTGTTCCAAATGGATGGGCTAATGTTGATGAGAATGAAGCGGCTGAAGCTATTCATTATGCAATAGATAACGGAGTTAATCACTTTGATAATGCCGATGTTTATGGCAACGGAAAGGCTGAAAGACTTCTTGCTAAAATTTTAGGAAATAAATCTAAGGATGTTACAATAGCCACAAAAGTCGGTTGGTTTCCGGGAACCGCAGCTAATGCTTTTGAACCGCAGCATATCAGACATCAATGCGAACAATCATTAATAAATCTAAAACGGGATTTTATCGATTTGTATTATTTCCATCACGGATATTTTGGAGATAATGGTGAATATCTTGATGATGCAGTTGATATGATGAATCGATTAAAAGCTGAAGGGAAAATAAGATTTATCGGGCAATCGGCTTACTCGCATGATGATTTTATAAAATTAGTTCCCCGTGTAAAACCTGATGCACTACAAAGTTATTGCAGTGCTAAAGATAATAAGTTTATTGCCGATGGGACTCCAACGAGAAAATTATTGGAAGAATATCAAATGTCATTCATCGCATTCGGTCCCCTTGAACAGGGAATAATGCTTGGTAAATATAGCGCAAGTAATCCGCCTCAATTTGAAGCCGGTGATCATAGAGCGAATTCAGTTCGGTTTAAACACGAAAATCTTGCTTATCTCGAAGGGAAAATAAATCAGTTAAAAGAACATTTTGGCAATTCGGTTGAATCACTTGCAAGAGTAGCTTTGCAATTTCTGCTTCATTATAAAGTTGTTGGTGCGGTAATTCCGGGTTTTAGAAATTTGAATCAAGTAAAAGTAAATCTTAGCGCAATGGATAAACCGCTAACAGATGATGAATTCAATTTTGTAAAGAATCTTTTCTCTTAAATTTTAATTCCTTTGCATGTCGGGCTCTTTTGAATAGCTACAAATATAACTTGGTTCAGCGTCTTCTAATAATTGAGAAGATGCTGAACCAAGTTCAGCATGACAGATATTCGCACAAGGTTTTTCTAACAAGGTCAGAATCATACCTCATTCTGCGGGAAGATGCTGAAATGATTTGCCGCAGCGAACAGCAAAACAAATACTTCCCCTCCGTCATTCTGACGGATGTCAGAATCTAAAATACTCTAAGGGTGGATTCCATCGGATAAAAAAGTAATCCGCAACTGACATATCGAACTATTAAACGTATAAAATAGCTTCTTGGCGTGGGCAAATTCGATTTCATTGTTTGCAGCAAAAATCCTTTTTCAGTAGTTTATTCATACTATTTTACATTTTTAATTTTTAGAGAATAAAATGAAAACCATTATTGAACCATTCAGAATAAAATCTGTCGAACCAATCCGTTTTACTACAAAAGAAGAAAGAATCGAAATAATTAAAAATGCCGGTTACAATCCGTTTCTTATTCATGCCGATGATGTGTTAATTGATCTTTTAACCGATAGCGGAACTTCCGCAATGAGCGCTCAACAGTGGGCGGGAATAATGCAGGGAGATGAATCGTATGCCGGCTCAAGAAGTTTTTTCCGTTTTGAAGCCGCAATAAAAAAAATCACCGGATTAAAATATATTATTCCCACTCACCAGGGAAGAGCTGCAGAAAAGATAGTATTTTCGATTACAGGTGGTGAGGGAAAATTTATTCCAAACAATACCCACTTCGATACAACCCGCGCCAATATTGAGTTCTCCGGTGCTGAAGCTCATGACTTCTTAAATGAAATTGGTAAACATCCTGAAATAAGAGCCGATTTTAAAGGCGATATGGATGTTGAAAAATTGGAAAAGTTTATCCTCGAAAAAGGAAAAGAGAATATTCCGATGGTTATGATAACCATTACAAATAACTCCGGCGGCGGACAACCTGTTTCAATGAAAAATATTCGGGATGTAAAAGAAGTTTGTAAAAAATATAATCTTCCCTTGTTTATAGACGCATGCCGTTTTGCCGAAAATGCTTATTTCATCAAGATGCGTGAAAAAGGATTTGAAAATAAATCAGTACTCGAAATCTCTCAAGAAATATTCTCTTATGCCGATGGTGTTACAATGAGCGCAAAGAAAGATGCACTTGTAAATATTGGCGGTTTTCTTGCTCTTAATGATGAAGAACTGGCAATGAAGTGCAGAAATCTTCTTATCGTAACCGAAGGATTTCCAACTTACGGTGGATTAGCCGGAAGAGACCTCGAAGCCGTTGCGCAAGGTTTGGAGGAAGTTGTTGATGAACATTATCTTCAATATAGGATTAGAAGTGTTGAGTATCTTGGAGAAAAACTTGTAAATGCAGGAGTCCCGATTATTGAACCACCGGGAGGACATGCAATTTATATCGATGCAAAAAGATTTTTACCGGATGTTCCGCCTGAACAATTTCCCGGACAATCGGTAACATGTGAACTCTATATTGAAGGAGGAATCCGCGGTTGTGAAATCGGAAGTGTAATGTTCGGCAAGTATGATGCAGCCGGTAAATTAACGCCTCCGCCAATGGAACTTGTAAGATTGGCAATCCCGAGAAGAGTTTATACTCAAAGCCACATCGATTTTGTTTCCGAAGTAATCATCGAAGTTTATAATAACAGAAAAAAATTAAAAGGATATGAAATCACTTATCAAGCTCCGATGCTTAGACATTTTACAGCACAATTTAAACCGTTAGCTTAATAATTTGTAAGTATGAAATTAAAAAAAATATTTAAGCATGATGAAGGACGACAAATTTGGAGACTTCTTCTTAATAATAAAAATCATTTGCTTATAGAAGAAAGAGAAGTGAAAACAAAATCGGTCTTCTATTCATGTTTTGATCTCCAGAAGAAAAAATATCTTTTAAAAAGTCATCAATTTGATGAGAAATTTTGGTTAGGTGTAGAAGCCTTTACGGATGAAATACTTCTCCTCCATAAGTTTGCTAAGCCCGATATGCCTACTCACAAAGGAATGATAGCTTATTCTCTGAGTAAAAATAAAATCGAATGGGAAAACGAAAAATTACAATTTCTGTTTGTTAAAGAGAATGACCTCTATTGTTACAGCCAAAAATTTGAATCGAAAGAATTTTATCTTGTTGATTTATTAACCGGGGAGATAAAAGAAAATCTCGGTGCTGATTTCAATAAAGTTAACATCATAAAAAATGAAGTGGAACAATCAGATTTTTTTACTGGATATGTTTTCCCCGAAGCGCTTCATCCGATTAAGAATGAAAATTCATTCAACATTGTACAGAAAGTGACAAATAAATATAGTGTCAAAGGTTCATTAGATGCGCTTGAATTTGAAGAACATATTTTCGTAAATTGCCATATAGAGAATAAAGACGGAACATTAAATAATATTTTTCAAATTGTGAACATGGGGAGCAATAAAGTCATATTTGAAGAATTATTAAATAAAAAAGTTAATTCGCTATTTGTCGATTCCTTTTTTATTAAGGATAATTTCCTCTTTTTGCTGAAAGAAAAATCGGGTGTAATTAGTTATCGTATTGAAACATAATTTATATATTAGGGGTGTTTATGAAATTAAGTCAAGGCGAAAAGGGAATTTTGCTTTTATCAGCAAGGGAATCGATTTATTCTTTATTCGATGAAGTAAGGTATCCATCAATAGATTACAAAATGTATCCCTCTTTAGCCAAAAAACAGGGGGCTTTTGTAACACTTCTTAGCAATACCCAATTGAGAGGCTGCATTGGTTATATCTATTCTGACTTGCCAATTTTCGAGACTGTTTGTCAAGCTGCAAAATTAGCCGCTACTCAAGACCCTAGATTCCCCCCCTTGATTGAAGAAGAACTTTCTCAAATAATGATTGAAATTTCTGTTCTCTCATTACCTACCCCGATTAAAGACTATAATGACATCGAAATCGGAGTACACGGTGTTATTTTAGAGGAAGAAGATGGACGCGGAGTTCTTTTACCGCAAGTTGCAGTTGAACAGAAGTGGGATTTGCCTGATTATTTATCGGGGATTTGTCAGAAGGCGGGTCTTGAACCGAACACATGGAAAAATCGTTTTTTAAATCTCAGTACATTTACAGCACAAGTTTTTGCTGAAGAAAAACATAGGAATATTACAGGTGAAGCACATTAGAAAAACTGCGGTTGCAGGTTTATTCTATCCATCTGATAAAAATGAATTAAGCGATTTAATAAACTCATTTTATTATGGAATGAGTGAACCGAATATAAGCGGAATAACGGGTATGGTTGCTCCGCATGCCGGTTATATCTATTCAGGTTTAACGGCTGCTCATGCCTTTCATCAAATAAAAAACAAGAACTTCGAAACCGTTGTAATAATTTCACCAAGCCATAGAGAGTATTTCCCTGGGATCTCAATTTATAGCGGCGATGCATACGATACCCCTCTCGGTGAACTTGAAATCGACAAATTATTTCGAAAAGAACTTACAGAAAAGAGTGAAAATATTTTCGAAGGGAAAAATGGACACCACTCAGAACACGGAATTGAAGTAGAACTTCCGTTTCTGATAAATGCAATCGGTTTTCCGAAAATTGTTCCAATTGTTATGGGAGATCAACGGAAAGAGTTTGTTGATGAATTATCAAAAATACTTTCACCTCTTTTGAATGAAAATACTTTAGTTATTGCCAGTTCCGACCTTTCACATTTTTATACAAAAAAAGTTGCAGATAAACTTGATACAGTCGTTGCCGAAAGAATTTCTTCTTTTGATGTGGATGGACTTCAATCCGACCTTGATAATAAGAAGTGTGAAGCATGCGGTGGCGGTCCAATCATTGCCATGATGAAAGCATGTCAAAATTTTAATTCGGATAAATCAACAATATTACACCGCTCCGATTCAGGTGACATAACGGGGGATTATAGAGAAGTTGTCGGTTATTTATCCGCCGTAGTTTATCAATGACAAACAAAAATAATATTGCAATTATCGGAACCGGTAAAATTGCACATTCCTTTACGGCCGCATTAAATAAGGTTAATCAACCCATTTCGATTACTGTTGGTAGAGAACTTAATAAAGCTAAATCTTTTTCAAAGAGGTTTTCTGTTGCTAATTTCTCTGAGAGTTTATCCTCTTTATCCGGCTTTACGGGATTAATATTTCTAGCGGTGCCCGATAGTGAAATTGAAACAGTTGCAGCACAATTAGCCAAAGTTAAATTGAAATGGAAAAGCATTTCGGTAACTCATTTCTCCGGAAGTCTTACCGTGAAATGTTTAAATGTAGTTGAAAAACTTGGGGCAAAAACAGGTTCAATGCATATTATGCAGTCGTTTCCATCTAAAAAAGTTGTCTCAATTGTAAATTCATTTGCCGCCGTTGAAACAAATAGTATTCCTCTTAAAAAGAAACTTTTTGCTTTAGCAAAATCGATTAAACTAAATCCTTTTGAAATTAAAACTGAACAAAAATCATTATATCACTTAACGGGAGTTTTTGTTTCAAACTTTATGGTAGCTAATATCTATTTAGCTGAATCGTTATTCAAAAAAACCGGAATTAAAAACGTCTCTTTTCTTGAATTGATGAAACCGATTATTAATGCAACTCAAAAGAATATATTTTCTTCCGGAATCGAAAAAGCATTGTCAGGACCAATTGAACGTGGAGATGTAAAGACTATTGAGCTTCATATAAAGAGACTTAAAAAAGAAAAAGCATTTAACGAATTAAATGCTTTTAAAGTTTTATCTTTGTCTCTTTTAAGAATGCTTCAAGCCGAAAAGGGTTCATTAACGGCATCACAAAAAGAAATTGAAAGAATATTAAAAATACTGTAACTACTTAATTTTATAATATGGAGTAAGCTCACGTAAACCCGAAGATGGGGCATCGGATAACATTTCGAATTTTAATTCTTTAATACTTTTATCCCACATAATTCGCTTGATTTCTTTTGAGGGAATCACAATTCCATTCGTACTTAAAACACTATCCTTTATCGGTATAGTTAAAAAATAGTACCCGTCTTGATACTGCATTCCTTCAACTACTGAAATTTTATCAAAGGTAAAACTTACTTTAGCATTGAGTTTGTTCTCTTCAACAAATAATTCACGTGACTTAATTATTTTTCCTTCATCTTTCATTTCTGAAAGGAAGTCATCACTTTCAAGTATATAGTCGAAGAGAGTGCTTTTATCATCTTCAAATTCATTATTCCCCAAAGCATCAGATTTTATATCATAGAAAACGACAGTTGCGGTTCCCCCTTTTTTTGCATTGGGTTGAACAGTATAGCTGACTTTATGAAAAACCAGGCAACCGTTAAGCAGAATAATGAATGATAATGTAATAATCGATAAAATTAATTTTTTCATGATTTCCCTTTATTAAATTACAGCCGGTTCTAAATATTTTAATGTCATATTATCGACGTCAAGTTCAGCTTTAATGCCGAATGGTATTGTAAATTTATTTGTAATATGACCAAATGACATTCCGTAGACTGCCGGAATGTTGAGATTAAAAAGTCGATCCATCAATACTTCTTTTAATGAAAATGAATTTGCAATTCCCGACTGTGAAGGTTTACTTTCACATCTGGAAAAAACACCGAGTGCCACTCCGGCAGCATTTTTAAATTTACCAGCTTGAATCATTTGGGTTAACATTCGGTCAATTCTATAAGGCTCTTCACCAATTTCTTCAAGAAATATAATTGCACCATCCGTATCAACATCATATTCAGTTCCGATTAAAGATGCAACAATTGAAAGATTTCCTCCAACCAATTTACCCTTTGCTTTACCGCTTCGGATTGTATATGAATTAAATTCAGGTTTTGATAAATCTTCATCTTCAGCATTTCTGAAAGAGGCTTCCGATTCCGGATTCATCAATACTCGATTAAAGTTTTGCACACTAAATTCATTATATGTTGAGGTTCCAACGGGTCCGTGAAATCCTACTAACCCGGCTTTTTGATAAAGTCCGTATAGAAGTGATGTAATATCACTATAACCGATAAGCACTTTTGGATTTTTTGCTATCATGTTATAATCGAGCATACTAAGCATTCTGACGCAGCCATAACCGCCACGAGCGCATACAATTCCGTTAACAGATTTATCGGCAAACATAAGATTTACATCTTCAGCGCGTTCTTCATCAGTGCCGCCAAGATATCCATATTTATTTAGCAGATGCTTTCCCGGTTTAACCTTGAAGCCAAGATTTTCAAGATTTGTTGTTGACTCTGTTAAATCCTTTTCGGTAATAAAACCTGCGGGGGCAATTAAACCGAGTGTATCTCCCTTTTTCAATCTTGGGGGTTTAACGGTTAAAGTACCTTTTGAAGCATTCCCTGCTTTTATTGGAAGTGCAGTTGCAATTCCTGCCATTACAGCAGTTGAAATAAAATCTTTTCTTTTCATTTAAACAGCTAACAATTTATTAAAATAATTTTATACAGATTCATCATACAATAAGTAATCATAGGTTTCGCGGCTGCGCACAACTTTGAAACTTGAACCATCAACCAAAACTTCAGGGGCTCTACGGCGCGCATTATAGTTAGAAGCCATTACCATTGCGTATGCTCCTGCGGACATGACTGCGTAAAAATCGTTTTGTCTTCCCTCTTGAAGTTCTCTATTCTTCGCAAGAAAATCACCACTCTCGCAAACGGGTCCTACAACATCATAAATTCTTTTTTCTCTATTCGAATAAACATTCACAGGAACTATATGATGATAACTTCCATAAATACTTGGTCGCAGCAAGTCTGTCATTGCACCGTCAACAACAAGGAAGTTTTTATAGCTATTCTTTTTTGTATAAAGAACTTCCACGATTAAAGCTCCGGCATTTGCCGTTAAAAATCTTCCCGGCTCGAATAGTATATCACAACCGCAAGTTGTAAGCCGCGGAATAATTGCATCGGCAAAATCATTTATTGTAAAGGGGGTTTCATCTTTATACTTAACACCGATTCCGCCGCCAATATCGAAATGCTCAATGTGAACATCAAAGGAGGTTACAATTTTATGGACTTCTTTTAATTTTTCAATTGCTTCAATGAAGGGATCAAGAGTTACAATCTGCGAACCGATATGCATATCGATTCCTGTAAACTTTACGTTGCTTAATTCTTTTTCTTTCGAATAAACCGCTAGTGCATCCTCAACACTTTTACCGAATTTATTTTCAGCTAAACCTGTTGAAATGTAAGGATGTGTTTGTGCATCAACATCGGGATTAACTCTTAACGCAACACGAGCGACTTTATGAATTTGACTTGCAATATCATTAATCAAATAAACTTCTTCTTCAGATTCTGCTTTAATCATTAAAACATCATGTTCTAAACCGAGTTTAATCTCGCGTGCAGTTTTTCCAACTCCTGTAAGGATTATTTTACCCGGAGTTGCTCCTGCTTTAAGTGCACGTATTAACTCCCCTTCTGAATTGACATCTACACCGCTTCCCAAGTCAAGAAAAGTTTTTATTACACTCAGATTAAAGTTAGATTTTGCGGCATAAAATATAGTGTTGTTAATTGAACTGAAGGCATTTGAAAACTCGGTATAACGGTCTTGAAAATATGATTTACTGTAGATATATACTGGTGTTCCAACCTGACGAACAATTTCATCAACAGAAACATCCTCGCAATAAAGTCGATTGTTTTTATAATTAAAATTTGTGCTCTCTAACATTGATTTTATAAAGTTCCTACTGATTTCTAAATATGTTTACAAATTAACGATAAATGTATTTTTATGAAAACATCTTCTTTCATTAATTCAAATTAATTTTGATTTTGCAAAGATCGGATTGCTTCTTTGGATGAACTTAAGCAAATTTGAAGTAGGATGTGTTAAAAAGATAAATTATTTATCAATATCACTTATGAAGAAACTCGACTTTAAACCTTATAAATCGAAAGATGATTTCCGGAATAATTATAAGCTTCACGATATGGCTGAAGAATTCGGGAAAAATCTTTTAACACAATGGGGCGTCTCTTTTAAACCTTTTGGTGAAGATAGAAGATATCAACCGGTTTGGGAAAAAGGTGAAGATAAGCCTGACATTCTTATTTCTTATAAAGGAAAAGAAGCGCTTCTTGATTGGAAAGGAAAGCGATCTCCCAATTGGATATTAAATAAACGAGCAGCAGAATCTTATTTAAGATGGAGTAATCAATTACAAATTCCGGTCATTCTTTCATTCTTTATTTTCAGTGAAGAGATGACTCTAATTACTACCCGATGTTTATGTATTTCTAATGAATCGTTTTCTACAGAAACTTCAAAAGCTTGGGATAAAAATGAAGTTGTAGAATTATTAAAAGAACCAATTCCTTTTACAAAACCAAATCTTCTTAAACTATTGGATTTATAAAACCAAAACTAATTTTCAACTAAAAAACCGGTCGATAAAAATTTGTAGAATTGTTCACGCTTATAAATCACCTCGCTGTGTTCAAGGTCAGAATGGATAAAAATTAATCGGTTATCCTTCAACATATCAGAAGTTAGATTCACTTCTTCAACCCGATAGATTTTTTTATTATCATCTTCTAACATTTTCATCATTTCTTCAGTACGCTCTTTTGTTCCGCCGTCATCACAATAAATATTAATAAAGCGGTTGTCGGGTAAATTCATCCAGTTGATAAATTTGTCGGTTTGAGAATATAAAGCATCAAAAAGATAAACCTCTTTTACTTTGTGGCTCAATCCGCCAAATTCAAGCATGAATGCCATTACACGGAAAGCGCCGCTGTGTCCGGCTAAAACAATTTTACCGATCTTTGTTTTATTGATGTGTCCGTCACTTTTAAGTTTGGTTGCTATTTCATTCAATTGCAGATTGAAAAAATTTTCTTTCTCAAGATTTCCTCCATAAGAGTCGGGGGCGTCGTAAGCTGTTTCTGCTGCTATTAAGATTGCATTCACACCACTCTTTTCAAATTGTTCTATAATATCATAAGTTACAATTGCTTTCTGAATGTTGTTTACCCATCCATGAAAATAATAGACAAAGTTAATAGAATCAGTTTCATTAAAGTTTTTTGGAATGAAGACCAACGCACTTCTATTGTTGTAATGTCTATCTTTTGGATAATGAACTGATTTATAGACGTGTCCCGTGTCTCTCATTTTTTCGGGAAATGCCGAATATTCTAACTCATATAGAACCAATTTTCCTAAAGAAGAGTATTTATCGGATAAATCTTGTCCGCATGAATTGGATGCAACGAGTAAAAAAATCAATACTGAAGAATAAAGGAGTTTCATAATTTTAACCGATATTAATTGAAGATAGCAATTCAAATTTTGCAACTATGATAATCAGATGCAATAATAAATTGATTTATTTTTAATCGTTCAATAAAAATTATTTTGTTGGTTATGAACTCACATCTGTATTAGAGGCTGATTTAAGCCGTGTATTTACAAGTGAAAATCATGCCAGACAAATTAAAATATTGTTTGACATTAATATTTGCAATCGACAATTTTGTATAGAGTTTTGTACACTTTATTATTAACATATTTACGGGGGTTTTATGAAAACCAAAAAACTGCTTTATTTACTTCCTTTCCTCATAGTTTTATTTCTTACACTAACAAGTGCATCTTGCGATAAAATACTTGACCCACAGAACCAAAGCCCAAGTATTACAAGTGTTACTGCAAATCCAACATCGATTGCTCAAAATGCGGTATCTGTATTAACTTGTGTTGCTACAGATCCCGATGGTGACAATTTGACCATTACCTGGACAGCCGACGGCGGTACTTTTCCAAGCGGATCAACAGGCGTTAGTGTTGAATGGAAAGCTCCTGCACAAAGCGGAAGCTTTACAATTACAGCAACAGTAAGTGACACTAAAACAACAACAAAAGCAACGGTTGTTATTGCAGTTACGGTTGCAAATGTAGCACCCACAGCTCCATCAACTCCATTCCCGGTTAATAATGCTACCGGAATTGCAACCAATGTAACTCTTACATGGGTTTCAACAGATGCTGATGGTGATGCTCTAACATATGATATTTATTTTGGAACGAATTCTAATCCTTCATTAGAAGTAAGTGGTCGCACTTTAGCTTCTTATAGTCCGGTCTCCTTATCATCAAATACAACTTACTTCTGGAAAGTTGTTGCTAAAGATGGTAAAGGCGGAACCGCTACAGGAGACATTTGGAAATTTACAACTGCAGGCGGCGTTGGTACTGCATCAGTTACTGGAATTATTTCGAATGCTACAAATAATAACCCGATTTCTGCTGCTACCGTAAAACTTATGCAAGGTTCAACAACCATTAACACACAAACAACCGGGACTGCAGGAACATATACAATGTCGGCATTAGCAGCCGGAACTTATACAATGGAAGTCTCAAAGACAGGCTTTATTACCGATACAAGAAGTATTACATTAACATCCGGTCAAGCTATGACTCAGAACTTCAGCATGGCTCCCTCAAGTGGAAATGTTCAATATCGAATAGTATTAACATGGGGACAAACACCAAGTGATCTCGATGCTCATTTATATAAGGGAACCTATCATATTTACTATGGTAATGAAGGAACCGAAACGTCAGCTCCATTTACTATTCTTGATGTTGACGATACCGATGGTTACGGTCCTGAAACAATTACAATCTTCAATTTGAACAGTGATACTTGTAAATTCTATGTACACAATTATTCAGGGACCCCTGCAATTACCCAATCTGCTGCGGTGGTAAAACTCTATTCCGGTTCAACTTTATTGAGGACTTACACCATTCCTACAACAGGTACCGGATACTGGTGGAGAGTTTTTGATATCTCTGCATCGGGTCAGATTACGGATAGAAATTTTATAACTAATGATTCTCCGGCAAATAACGAAGCCCCATTGAAAAAGAGAAATTCCGGTTATTGATTTAAGATCAAATTATCCTTTCACAAGCCGTTCCGAACTTCTCGGAACGGCTTTTTTTGTTTAAAAACGGAACCGGATTCCCAAAAAAATTTTATTTGTAAATCCCAATAATATTGTTTTATATTTAGACGTAAATTTTAAACTCAAAATATTTTGAAAGGTGAACTAATGAAGAAACTACTTTTATCGATTTTGGTCATTTTCTTAATGACTAACGTTGTTTCTGCAAAAGACAAAAAATACGGAGCAACTTTAACTCTGAAAGAAAAAACCAAAATTTCGGATATTTACGCTAATCCACAAAAATATGTCGGTAAAAAAGTTCTTGTTGAAGGGATGTTATTAGATGTTTGTGCAAAGAGGGGATGTTGGGTTGAATTATCAAGTGATAAAGAATTTCAAAAGATGAGAGTAAAAGTAAACGATGGCGAAATCATTTTCCCAATGGAAGCAAAAGGAAAAACAGGTTTATTTGAAGGAACTCTTCAAGAAATTAAATTAACCAAAGAACAAGCCATAGAACGCGCTGAACATCATGCAGAAGAACAGGGATTGAAATTCGATCCAAGCACGATTACAGAAGGAACTACCCTTTACCAAATAAAAGGACTTGGTGCAGTAATCAAAGATTAAGTTTATAAACTTATTTTTCTTTAAGGGATGGAGTTTCCATCCCTTTTTAATGATAGGATATTGAAGATGAAATGGAGAAAATGGTTAAGAATCCTTCACCGGGATATCGGTTATTTGGCAGCCGGGCTTACGGTTATTTACGCAATTTCAGGGGTTGCAGTTAATCATGTTGGTGATTGGAATCCAAATTACAGAATAGAAAAAGTAATTATCGAGCTTGATTCCATTCCTTCTAATTACGAAAAAGAGGAAATGGTAAAATATGTTTTATCAGAAATTGGAGAAACCAGGGAAGTTAAAAACAGTTTTCGTCCCGATCCGAACAGATTAGATATTTTTATTGAAGGAAACACAATCACTGTTAATTATGAAACCCGCGAAGTTACTCAAGAAAAAGTTGTTAGCCGTCCAATCATTAGAGAAACAAACTTCTTACATCTTAATGCCCCGAAAAAAGTCTGGACTTATGTCGCCGATATTTTTGCAGTTGCACTCGCTTTTCTTGCAATATCCGGACTATTTATGATAAAAGGGAAAAATGGTATTACAGGTAGAGGGGCTTGGTTAACTGCACTCGGAATCTTATTGCCGATAATTTTTCTGATTATTTATTACTACTGAAAACTATGAACAGAGCAATTAATAATTTCTTTTATCCGAAAACAATTTGCATAGCTGGTGCTTCTACAAAGGAAAAAAGCATCGGTTATGAACTACTCAAATCGATTAAACAGTACGATTACAAAGGAAAAATTTTTCCGGTGAATCCAAAAGCTAATGAAGTTTTAGGATTTAAATGCTTTCATTCGATAGATGAGATAACTGAAAAAATAGACCTCGCAATAGTATTGGTTCCCAAAGCATTTGCGGAGGAAACTATCGACATACTTCTCACAAAAAATGTAAAAGCAATTATTCTTATAACAGCAGGATTTAAAGAAACCGGATCAGAAGGGGAAGCTGTTGAAAAAAGGATTCTTGAAAAAGTTAAAAACGCTGATGCGCGATTAGTGGGTCCCAATTGCATGGGAGTTATAACTACATTTAACGATGTAAAACTTAACGCCACTTTTGTAGCTGAAAAACCGGAAATCGGAGCAACGGCTTTTTTATCACAAAGTGGAGCAATCGGTGCTGCGGTTCTAAATTCTTTACGAGAAACAGATATTAAATTCGGTCATTTTATTAGCGTTGGGAACAAAGCTGATATAGCCGAAAATGATCTTCTAAGGTTTTGGCAAAATGATGATCGTATTAAAACAATAACATTTTATCTCGAAAGTTTTGTTAATGGCGAAGAATTTATAAAACCGTTTATTAATTCCGAAATAACAAAACCGGTAATAATCTTAAAAGCCGGAAGAACTGCAGGGGGAATAAAAGCTGCATCTTCACACACGGGTGCCCTTGCAAGTAACGATAAAGTTGTTGATGCAATTGCAAAACAATTCAACATAATCAGAGCAGATACTTTAAATGAATTATTCAACACAGCAAAAGGGTTGGAAAATTTTCCATTTCCCAACGGAAATAAAATTGCAGTTATAACAAATGCAGGTGGTCCCGCAATCCTCGCGGTTGATGCATTAGAAAAAGAAGGATTAAAACTTGCGTCGTTAACTGAATCTACAAAATCTAAATTAAAAGAAATTGTTCATCCTGAAGGGAGCGTAAATAATCCGGTTGATCTTCTTCCCGGCGGAACTGCACAACAATATAAAACTATAAACGAAATTGTCTTAGCCGATGAAAATGTTGATGCGGTTGTTTCAATATTTGTTGAGCCTGTTATGGTCCCCGCATTTGATGTTATCGAAGGAATTAACAGTATTGAGCATGTGAAACCAATATTCCAGGTTGTTATGCCTTTGCCTGAGTTTTGGGAAAAGAATAGAAAAGTATCAGCATACAACAAACCACTATTCCGCACTCCGGAAGAGCCTGCTAAAGTAATTTCTAATATGCTTCAGTTTGTTTCTAAACGGAAGAATGAAAATTATATTTCAAGTCGTATCGGGGAGAATAAATTAAATCTTAGTCAAGGTTATATTTCACAAGAGATGATTTCAAAGCTTTGTTCAGAATATAATCTCCCCTTAGTTGAAAATAGAATTATTAGTAAAGAGATGTTGATACACGAATCGGAAAATTTGAATTATCCGGTTGTATTAAAAGGTGTTTCAAAAGATGTTCTTCACAAATCGGAGTTTGATGCGGTTAAACTAAACTTAAAAACCAAAGAAGAACTGCTTGAAGCCGCAAATGATATGGTAAATCGGTTTACGGAAAGAGGTGTTAATTTAGAATCATTTATGATTCAACCTTTCATCAAAATAAAAAATGAAGTTTTACTTGGCGGATTTCGCGAGCCCTCGTTCGGTCCAATTATTATGTTTGGAACAGGCGGAAAGTATGTTGAAGTTTATAACGATACAGCAATGCGTTCAGCGTATTTGTCTGATGCCGATATTGATGAGCTAGTAAAAGAAACTAAAATGGGGCAAATCTTATCGGGTGTCCGTGGTGAAAAATCTGTAGATTTTAAAAAGTTGAATGGAATAATAAAATCAACTGCACAAATGTTCCTCGACTATCCCTCAATTCAAGAATTCGATTTTAATCCCCTCTTAATCACTGAAGAAGGTGAAATATACGCTGTCGATGTTCGCATAAAATCTGAATGAAACCACAATTTAAATTAATACTCATACTACTCTTTCCATTTTGTCAAGCTTTCCGTCTTGTCTGATTGAATCAGCCTTTGAACCCAAATAAATTCGACTCTGAATCCTTTTTAAAATTCCTTTATCCTATTCAGTAGAAAATAAAATTATTATTAAATAGGAGATAAAAATGACTGAGAATTTAACCAAAGATACTTTTTTAAGTAAAGTATTTGATTATGAAAAAAACAAAGACTGGAAATTTGAAGGTGAACTTCCTTGTATAATTGATTTCTGGGCGCCATGGTGCGGACCTTGCAAAATGGTTGGACCTGTTTTAGAAGAATTATCCGAAGAATATGCAGGCAAAATTAACATCTATAAAGTTAATACAGATGTTGAACAAGAGCTTGGTGGTGCATTTGGAATTAGAAGCATTCCATCAATTTTATTTGTTCCAAAAGATGGACAACCACAAATGGCTGTCGGGGCGCTTCCAAAGCAATCGTTAAAAGAAGTAATCGAAAAAGAACTTCTTAAAAGCTCAACCAACTAAATTTAACTTAATAAAGAGGGAAATATTTCTTTCCCTCTTTCTCTATTAACAAATCTACTCAAACCAACCCCATAAATTGAATTATTTTAAAGTTTCAATTGTTTATCTTGTATAATCATTACTAATTAAATTTTACAATTGAGAAGATGAAAAGATTTGATATTCCATTATTTTATCGCAGTCCGATAATTTCAAAAATAAAAGAACTACGTAAACTCCAGGATCCGCGAAAGAAAGATTATTCCCCCGCGGTATTAGATTTCGGTTTAGTAAAAATAAAACTCGCACGACATTTCGGATTCTGTTACGGAGTTGAAAATGCTATCGAAATTGCTTATAAGACAATTGAAGAAAATCCCGATAAAAGAATTTTCCTTCTAAGCGAAATGATTCATAATCCTGAAGTAAACAACGACCTTTTAAGCAGAGGCGTTAAGTTTATAATGGATACTTATGGAAATCAGTTGATAGAATGGGATGAAATAAATAAAGAAGATATTGTAATTATACCCGCATTCGGTACAACCATCGAAACCGAAAAAATACTAATTGAAATGGGAATTGATACGGTAAAATTTAATACGACATGCCCATTTGTTGAAAAAGTTTGGAACCGGGCAACTCAGTTGGGGGATTCAGATTATACTATTATTATTCATGGTAAATCTACACATGAAGAAACCCGCGCAACATTTTCACACAGTATTAGAAACGGTCATTCGGTAATAATAAGAGACATTAACGAAGCTATAGTTTTAGGCAAAATTATTTTAGGAGAAATTCCGTCAACCGAATTTTATAATTTATTTAAAGATAAATATTCAAACGACTTCGATGTAGTTAAAGATCTGCGTAAAATCGGTGTTGTAAACCAGACAACTATGTTAGCTTCTGAAACGCAATTAATTACCGATCACCTTCGTGAGGTGATGATTAAAAAGTATGGTGAACATGATCTTAAAAATCATTTAGCGGATACGCGCGACACATTATGTTATGCAACTAACGATAATCAACAGGCAACAATCGCATTATTAAAAGAAAAAGCTGATTTGGCGGTGGTCGTAGGAGGTTACAACAGTTCAAACACATCTCACATTGTTGAGCTGTGCGAAGAAGTTCTGCCGACATATTTTATTTCCGGAGCCGAAAAAATAATTTCAAAAGATTTAATAAAACACTTTGATATTCAGAATAAAACCGAAGTAAAAACCGAAAATTTCCTTCCTCAAAAAGATATAGTAGAAATAATCATTACCAGCGGCGCCTCTTGTCCCGATGCAATAGTTGATGAAGTGATGAGTAAGATAATCTCATTCTTCCCCGGGTGCAAAAGCATAGAAGAAGCCTTAAATGATTACACTAAAAATCAATTAACATTATAAGACTTCAGTAAATGGTAGCACGACAAGTAGTTTATCAGTAGAAAGAATCGGGGGGAGATAAGAATTGATATTGATGTGATCCAGCCAACATCTACTTTTAAGAAAATATTATTATACTTCTAACGAAAATAATCTAAACTTAGCACGGTGTTTCTGTTTTAGTTTTTTTTGATATTTATATAGTAACCATAAATCTTTTACTGTAAAAATTAATTTGTTGGAAATATCATGAAAATTTTATTGTTAGCTTTAGCCGTTACTACATTGGTTTATGCACAAAATGAAATAAACAAGTTTCAATTTGATGAAGACCCAATGTTGTATTTCCCACACAATGAAGGTGATGTTTGGGAGTACTATGATGTTGATGAATTTATTGTTGATACTATAAGAGCAACACTGCAAAGAGACTCAATAGACACTACCGGAAATGTTTATGTTTCTATTACCCATATTTCACTTCGTTTAGGAATATACGTTTTTACAGATTATTTTAAGCTGGATACAATGGATAACGTGTGGAGAGGGTGGATAGGATATAATTTCTTGCATTATAAGTTAGATTCCAAATTAGGAGAACAATGGGTTGCATATACTTATGGTGATAGTGGAGAGTATGGATATGAAATAATGCGAGTAGTAGAGGAAGAGGAGGGAAGTATTTTTGGGATACCTACAAAGTTTAAGACTTACTTAAATTATTTTTCAATGGATAGTACCGATACAATTGGCTTAACAAGATCTGCTTATACTTTGGCAAATGGATTCGGAATGGTTTTTTATAGTACAGGTTTCACTACATATCATTTAAGGGGCTGTATAATAAACGGAATTAAGTATGGAAC
>JAGUXE010000184.1 GCA_020061995.1 Ignavibacteriales bacterium
AAGTCGGTAGAAATTACAGGTTTGCCCATAGCATGATATTCATTTAGTTTTGTAGGATAAACGGTTTTAGTAAATTCACTTTTAAAATAAGGAATAATACATACATCGAATTCCTTAATATAACCGGGTAGTAAATAAAAATCTTTCTTACCTAAGAGAATAATATTTGGTATTTCTTTTAAAGATGATATATTTGTCTGTATGGGTCCTATTAAGACTAAAGACCAATCGGGATTATTTTTAGCAATGTACACTAGCAAGTCAAAATCAATGTGGCAATGGATACCTCCGATATAACCAATTATTGGCTTTTTTATATTCTTTATGTCATCATAGTTATATCGAGTTGATAAATCCTTAGTATGGTCAAATATATTTATATTTACTCCAAAAGGAAAGATATAAACATTGTCATTAAATTTTCTACACCTTTCTTCTAAGGCCTTACCCTGTACAAATATAATATCAGATTTCCTAATCAAGGTGGTTTCCGTTTTTTGGACCTTTCTACTATTGGCTAATTCATCAAAATCAGCGATACAATAATAAACCACATACTTACAATCCAACTCATCTATTATATTTAAGGCAGTACCTGTGGGAAGAAAGGTCCAGGCGATTATATCTCTGAATTTCATTAATCTAACCCATTTTCTTAAAGAACCAAATAAAAAATTCTTATTTATCCACCTGGCTAATCTTGAATAAGGAAAGGGTAGAATTATAGGAGAGTAAACATATAAATTTTCAGCAACCTGCCTAAATCCTTTTATACCTCTAAACCAATTAATAAATCTTCTTTTTATCCTGCCGAAATCTCTGATATCTGGAACTCTTACTCCAGTATTTTCAATAAATAGCACGCGATTATTATTCTTAGCAAAGGTAGACATTATTTCCTGATGCCCTTGCCAGAGAAAGTCCCAATCTATAGAAGATATACAGATTATATTTTCAATCTTTATCATTTCTACCCATCAAGTTTATTTCTTGTAAGCATATACTACCAAACCAGCTATCCCCTTGAGCCTAGTTATTTCTATGTTACGGAAATCATTCGCCTCAAATAAATTAATTATCTGATCCCTGCTAAACCTATGCTCAATAGGAACAGAAAACCTGTCATAAATATCCCCGATCAGAGAAAAAAAATGCGTGCCGAAATTAAAAGGCATCTTTTCATATATTTTATAGGTAACCTTAAATTGTTTAAAAAACATTGCCGGCGCAGAAAATATAACAAAAAGTACCGGTGAAAATATATACGATAAACCATAAAGAAAGTGGCTGGGGATTTTTACTGTAACCTTGCGGAGTATGTTTATTATCCTGATGGCTGAATTTTTGAACACATTGCCAGAATGATCTTCGTAGAGATACAAGAAACACCTTCCTCCTGTTTTCAGCACCCGGGAGATTTCTTTAAAACATTTTCTATAATCCGACATATGGTGTATTACTCCGAATGAATAAATAAAATCAAAAATTCCGTCCTTCAAAGGTATCCATTCACCCGAGGCCTTTAAAAAGTTCGTATTTTTCAAATTTTTATTCAGGCTGCTGGCAAGAAAAATGCCATCGCTTATATCTATGCTGATAATCCCGACGGAGGGATTATCTCTGGCCATAATAAAAGTATCCCACCCGCATCCGCAACCTATCTCCAACCCTTTAGAACCACTGACAATTTGCTGTGGGATGACTTCCTGCATCGCTTGATAGTGATACTTGGTGGGGGGGCTAACATTGTTATAAGTCGACCATAGAAAACTATACCTTTTAGCAGTATTATTGTTGATCTTGGCTTCTCCTTCAGGTACTAATTTTATCCTGTTCAATAAAGTCGCTAGGGCGTATCTGGAATAATTCCAGAGTTTAAAAAAAAACTTTTTGAAGAATCTTAAAGGATTCCTTAAAAAATAAAGAAAATAAATAATCAACTTTTCTCGGCTTACTAAATAATCCAATTTTTCCGTGGAAAAATATTCTGTAGGAAAATTCGGGTAGTCGGACTTAACTCTTCTGTAATCAATATTATCTTTAATCAAGCCCTGTTCCCTGCACATCTCAAATAACCTAGTCCCCGGTAACGGGGTAGCAAAAAAGAAATTGACATTATCTACCGGAAGTTGTCGAGCAAAAGAAAAGGTATTCCTAAGATTCTCTGGGGTCTCTCCAGGAAATCCGATAACAAAGAATACCGCTGTCTCTACGCCTAAATCCCTGATTTTTTTTATTACAGGTTTTACATCTGAAAGTGCTATCGGTTTCCTAATTATATTCCTAAGAACACTTTCATCTCCCGATTCAACGCCGATACTTATAGAATAACACCCGCTTTTTTTCATTAATTCTAATACTTTAGCATCTAACGTTTGAACTGCAATTCCGTTAGGCACACTCCAGGAGATATTAAAATTATTTTTAATTATGCCTTGAAATATTGCGCTTGCGCGCTCTTTATCAAGAGTGAGGTTGTCATCTTCAAATAAGATTTCTTTAATGCTGAATTGAGTTTTAAGATAATCGATTTCTGCCAATACATTTTCAGGCGATCTTCTTCTATATCCCCTACCCCATAAATTATGTACTGAACAAAATATACATTCAAATGGGCACCCCCTTGAAGTAATTACTGGAAGAAAAGGAGAATTTTTTGCCGGACTGCCATGGGGATTATTTATTTTAAAGTATCTATTTAACGGAAATATATTCCAATGAGGAAAAGGAATACTATCCAAGTTAGTTTCATAGCTATTTTTCAAATTAATTTTTATATTACCTCTGTACTTAAAAGCCAGGCCGTCTATTTCCAAAAATTCATTTTTATTGATGTGCCGCAGTAGCTGTTTTAAGGCATTCTCGCCTTCTCCTAAAACTACAAAATCTATATTATTATCTTTTAACAATTCTTCTGCCATTACAGATGGATGGGCTCCGCCCAAAACTGTAATGATTTTTTTATTTATATCTTTTATTAAACTGCATAATTTCTTTACATTTTCCACCTGTGCAGAAAAAAGACAGGATATCCCCACTACATCCGGCATGATATTCTGTATTTTCTCTTTTATTTTATTAAATGGCAAACCATATCTTAAGAAACTCTTATCAATTACTTCTTCATTATCATACCCTTCAGCTAATGCGTCTAAAATAAAAACATCGTGGTCTGATTTCAAAATAGCTGCCAGATATGCTAATCCTAAAGGTGGATGACACTTTTTAATTTCTGTTTTAAATATAGTATATGGCGGCTGAATAAGCAATATTTTCATATTTAGTTTCTCATCGCAGCATTTAAAACTTCGCTTAGCTGTCTTGTGAGTTCTCTTCGATTAAACTTCTTTTCTATCTCTGAGTTTATATCTACTTTAAGCTCATCAGTTTTGTATTTATTATAAAGCACCTTTAGAGCACCACTTATCGCTTCAATATCCTGCGAAGGAATTACCATTCCGCATCTAAGTTTTTGAATAACATTTTTAACTGTACCGTTATTAGCTAAAGCTAATATCGGTCTTCTAACTCCTATATAATCAAATAATTTTGCAGGAAGAAAACGATACGCTATTTCTGTTTGATCTTCAATATAGAGGAGAGCATCACTATTCGCTAAACAATTTAAAGTATCTTTGTACTTTAGAAAACCTAAAAAAGATACTACAGTTTTGACTACAGGATTATCAAATAGGTGCTTAATATCTGGCTCGATTGTTCCAATAAAAATAATCTTTATATTATCGATGGCACCCGAATCTTCTTCAAGAAAGTTCTCCATTGCTTTAAGAAAGTATTTAGGTGACCTTAACTTATATAAGGAACCTGCATAGGTAATAGTAAATTTTTCAGTTTTCCTTGTCTCGATATTTTTAAAATCATCTGGATCAAAACCATTTGTAATACAGACAAATCTATCTTTATATTTAGAATACCTTTTCCTAAAATTACTTACTATGGGTTCAGTCACAGAAATTATCTTATTAGAGTTCCTAATAGCGAACCTCTCCAGTTTCTCTTCGAGTATTCTAATAATTTTCCCCTTCTGAGGAAAAAAATATTTACTAAATTCTGACCATTCATCACGAAAATCAAGAACAAGGGGTCTTTTAATCCAAAGTTTTAATATGGCGCCAGCTAAAAAGCTCGAAAATGGCTCACCCATTACTAAAATTACATCTATCTTCTCTTTTTTTATCGTCGAGAACCCTCTCGCAATTGCAAAAGGAATCCACCCTATTCTGGTATCGGGTATAAATATCCACCATTTAAGTTTATTA
>JAGUXE010000174.1 GCA_020061995.1 Ignavibacteriales bacterium
GCCTGAAACGGTTGAAGCCCACCCTCCACGGGATCAGCGCAGCTAATCCCCCGGCTAACCCAAACTTGTTTGAGGTTTGGCATTCAGTTTTTAGTTAAGGCCATCGGCCACGCCTTAAACGGTTGAAGCCCTCCCCAACGGAATCAGCGCAGCTAATCCTGAACTTGTTTCTAGTTTCTTGTTACTTGTTTCTAGTTTCTGGTTTCTGGTTTCTTGTTCGTAACCAAAATGGATAGAGCAGATTGACCTTGGTTTTATGGACGAAGCATATACCGTTTAGTTTATAGTTTTCATAAAAGTGAAATTGGACCGGATACAATTGATTTTGCTCCCCGATTTGTGAATGGATAAGCAACTCCGCTGATCCATTGCTGAATACACCTCAGCTAATTGCTTCCATTCAACTGCTTTGGAGTTGAAAAAAAAATATTCTTTCCGGTAGGCCGCGTTGATGGGAATGTTTAAAGCTTTTATAACTTTACGGCAACAAAACGAACAGCATAAAGCTGAACTGCAGAATGTACAAACCAATACGGAACCATTTGATGGGATTTGAAACGGATAAACACAACAACTTTTCGGCTAAAGAAGTACGGTTATACACCCATTTTTGGCTGTATAAACCAAGTTTTGGAGGTGATGGACTTGGGTTATAAAAGTGTTATCGGGCAGCCTAAAAGACGACACAGAAAAAAATGACAGACTTCAAAACATATTACAATTCAAAATTTCGAGACGACATAAATCAGTTCTTCTCGACAATTCCTGATGCGAGTAGGTTTCACGAAGACACAGAGAACAAACAGACTTTTTCAATTCAATATGAAAGACTAACACCAGCATTTGACCATTTAAATTTTTTGGACAAGGACGGGAAAGAATTATTTGCAGTAGCACTATTTCTGACAATATTGACAGATATGGTTTGTTTCTCCCACTTCAAGACACATTATAGCAAATTCAGAAACCTAACACGATATCCAAAATTCATTGGTAACTGTCCAAGTGGTTGTAATTACCATTACCATCCAAGCGACATTTTTTTTGCAATGAATAAGGGACATTCGGTAACTGAACAACATTTGGTTTTTTACGACAAGTTTTTAGGAGCCATCGAAAATATGAAAGAAGAAACGATTAACTTTTTTAAAGAACATTTACCCGAAGTGAACGGAGATACTTTTTGGGAAAAATGCCAAAAAGAATTTCCATATAGACCACAAACAGAAAAAGTATGATACCAGACTATCAATCATTAATGCTTCCATTACTCAAACTTGTTTCGGACGGACAAGAACACAAATACAGAGACTTGATTGAAAGTTTGGCTATTGAATTTGAAGTAACAGACGAAGAAAGAAAAGAACTTTTGGCAAGTGGCAACCAAGCTATTTTTGACAACAGAGTTGGTTGGGCAAAGACTTATCTCAAAAAGGCAGGACTACTTGACTCTCCAAAGCGTGCGACATTCGTAATAACTGACCTTGGCAGACAAACTTTAGTAAAAAATCCTGACCGAGTTGATGCAAAATATTTAAGACAGTTTCCTGCATTTTTAGAGTTTCAAAACGCTTCGAGAAACAACAACGAAAACGAAGAAGACGAAACGACAATAATCGAAAACAACGACCAGACACCTGAAGAGAGTTTAGACAAAGCATATCAACGAATAAGAAAATCACTTGCATCTGAACTACTTAACAAAGTTGTTGACCTCTCTCCTGCTTTTTTCGAGAGACTTGTAGTTGAACTTTTAGTGAAAATGGGTTATGGTGGTTCAATCAAAGACGCAGGTAAAGCAATGGGAAGAAGCGGTGACGAAGGAATTGATGGAACAATAAAAGAAGACAAACTTGGACTTGACATTATTTACATTCAAGCCAAGCGTTGGAAACCTGGAAATGTTGTTGGACGACCTGAACTACAAAAATTTGTTGGTGCACTTGCCGGACAAGGAGCCAAAAAGGGAATTTTCATAACGACATCAAATTTCACTAAGGAAGCATTGGAATACACACCGAGAAATGAAACTAAAATTGTTCTCATTGACGGTGAACAGTTGGCTCAACTAATGATTGACTACAATCTTGGTTGCACGACACAGCAGACTTATGAACTTAAAAAAATTGACAGCGACTATTTTGGAGAAGAATAAAACAATTGGACAGACAGAAGGCCGACCCGATAACAGGCGTTTGCCGCATTGGGGGCTGACGTGGTTAAATCACGTGCAGTGCTTCTATCAACATTTGTACTTGGTTTTCAGTGAATCGCTTCGAAATCACCACCTTCGGGTAGCTGCAAAACGTTGTATGCAGGCCGAATAAGAGAAACCAGTAACGATGAAAAATAAACGTAATAAAATAAATATATACCTAAGGACTTTGTCGTTACATAGAAAACGAAAGAGATCAAAAGAAAAGAAAAAGAGAAGGAATATTTTAAAAAATCAAGCGACAAAGGGAAAACAAGATAAAGTAACTAAAAATAAATTCACATATAGAGTTGAAAATGTTACAATTGATGGCGGAACTACTTTTACCTTGTTTAGAAATCCAGAGAATGTTTTAAACATTGTTAACCGTCTTGACAAATACAAAAAATCATCAAGCAAACTTAGAAATATAAGAATCGATTTATCTCATATCATTGAAATTGATTTAGGAGCTATTTCATTTTTATTAGCGAAAGTTAATGAGTTGGCAAAAATTCAAAGAATTAGAATTTGGGGCGATGCACCATCTGATTATGAATGTAAAAAAATATTTTATGAATCAGGTTTTTTGGATTATATGACAGATTTATCAGGCAATAAATTTAAGAAACAAAGCGACAATTTTATAATAAACGTTGGTTCTGAAAAGACTAGAAATGAAAATGTTGGTAAGACTATTGAGAGGTCAATTAAATTTATTACAGGGCAAGAAAAAAAGTATCCTCCGGTTTATAGTATTGTTCAAGAGATTTGTTCAAATTCAGTAGAATGGGCTAATCCAAAAGAAAGTAAAAATACAAATTGGTTTCTGGGAGTAAGTTACAATAATGATACTGCTAATCCAGTTGCGACATATATAATGACAGATGTTGGTTATGGAATAATCAATACTTTAAACAGAAGATTTGGTAAATATATTGAAGCATTGAATTTGACCAAAGATACTGAAGTTTTAGAAAATGCATTTGATAGAAAATATGGATCAAAATCAGGGGAAGCAAATAGGAATAGAGGTCTTCCGTTAATAAAAGATAGATTTGCAAAAAACTACATTGAAGATCTTGTAGTAATTACAAATAATGGCTAAGTTCTTATAATAACAGCATTTTCTTTAAACAACCAAAACAACTGATATGCTTGCTGTGACATGAATATTGCAACGAGCCACTGTTTGA
>JAGUXE010000373.1 GCA_020061995.1 Ignavibacteriales bacterium
AGCCATTTCAAATCGTCACCGTGCAAAAAAGCGCTAGAATCGTTTACTGTCAAGGTTTTCAAAGGACGAATAAGGTTTTTTAGTGGACACTAGTGAAAAAGTATGTTTAATAAAAAGTCATGCTGCAGTTAAAAAGACAACAAAAAAAACGTTAACAATCAAATAATAATCGAAATGAAGAAAATATCAATAACAATTGCATTTATGCTTTTTTCATTTAGTACAATCGGATTAATAAGCTGCTCAGTAAAGCAACCTACTCAAGATGACATTGTAAAGAAAAATTTAGAAGAGTATGTCAAAGAAAAAATGAATGACCCAAGTAGCTACGAATTCGTGAAACTTGAACTAAAGGACTCAATAACTTATAATGACAATATTGAATACCGTAAAGACGATTTCAGAAGAAATATGGAATATGACCTTAACTCACTTCAAAGACAGGAAACATATAAAGCTGAAATCCCTTCAATGTATGATGAAAAAGAGGTTGAAGAACTAAAAGCTAAAATTGAGAAAAATGAAAAAATTCTTTCTAAAATTGACTCTTTAGCAACTTTGCTTGGCGACAAAAAGAATGAGGTTGCATCTTTTACATACTTATTTAGCTTTCGAGGGAATAATGCATTAGGAGTAAAAATATTAAATGAATATGTAGTGCAAACTAACCCTGCACCAGATTTTAAAATCATAAATATGACTGATGATAAGAACAAAATATTTTTAAACCCAAATGACTTTCCAGGTTATAGAGAAATGATTAAAAAGAATTTATAGAAGGCAGCTGTTGTTGAAAGCCCCCCAAAGATATTACAGTTTAAAAATGGATCGTTACAACTTAAGTATTTGCTAGTTTAGCAGGGTAAAATGAAGAAATTGAAAGTTAATGGAGGTTTTTGGACGGACTGCCGTTAGTTCGCATTATAAAACAACAACTTAACTAAAGAATATGGCAGAAGATAAACAAGTAAAAAAGGAAGAACAAGAAGACTCAAAACCGACAAGGGGAATAAAACCTTTAGTTTTCATAAGTCACGACACAAGAGACGCAGAACTTGCAGAAGCTTTTAGTAAACTATTAAGCTCTGTGAGTGCCGGAGTTTTGAAATCTTTTCGTTCTTCTGACAAACGTGGTAATCAGGGAATTGCTTATGGAGTTGAATGGTATCCAGAAATAATGAAGAAACTTAGTGAAGCATCGGATGTGGTTGCTCTATTAACCCATCATAGTGTTGACAGACCTTGGATACTTTATGAAGCAGGTGTGGCAAAAGGCAAATTAGATACACCTTTACTTGGAATTGCAATTGGTATACCACTAAACAAGGCAAATAATGGTCCATTTGCCCAGTTCCAAAATTCAGGGGACGATATTGATTCATTAACAAAATTGGTTGTTCAACTTGTTGAGAGAATTCCTAACGCAGAACCTGACAAGGATATAATCAAAATGCAAGTTGAAGCATTCAAAGTTAAGGCTGAAGAAATTTTAGCTCAACAACCGAAAGAGAAAAATACAGAAGGAGAATTAATGGAAGATTCTACAGTTGCTAAGTTGTTTGAAGAAATAAAAATTATGTTTCAAGACTTACCAACAAGAATTGACAAAAATGTTTCATCAACATCAAGACGTAGAAAGTTCAGATTTCATCCCAAAATGTTGGACGAGTTAATGTATATCTCTGACAAAGAAAATGACTCTCATTTCGGATTTCTAATAATGCTAAGTCTTTACAAAGAAGATATGCCTTGGATTTATGACATAGGAAAAGAAACTTATGAAATATTAAAATCATCAAAAGCACCGAGCACTAAGGAAAAAGCTATTTCTGACTTTAGAAGAATGATAAAGAATACAATGCATCATCCTATATTCTTTGAAATGTCAGACTCCAAAGACTCAATGATGATGCTGGATGAAATGATGTATTTTATGGACAAATTTTTACATCGGATGATAAAAGAGAAAGAATAACGCAAGCTAACAGCCGTTTTGCAAAAGTGGGGGTTCAGTGCTTCTATGAAAGTGAAGTGCTAAATCTAAGTTCTGTGCTTATAATGAAGTTCAGTGTTAAAATCCCCACCTGCGTGTACCTGCAAAACGTTGACGGCAACTCAAAGTCAGACAGAAAAATACAACAAGAATTGACAAGAAAAATTATATTTACTAACTTCGCAACCCAATAATAAGACAATGGAGAAAGAAATCTTGACAACTAAACTCCTAAAAAAGGAGATAATAGACAAAAATAAGTCTGCAATTCAATTTGTGACGGACTATTCTAAGGTAGCTGACATTATAGAAAGAACTCATTTTGCAATGGGTAAAAAGGCAACTTATAAAGTAAGCACATCATCAACTGTTAACGAAAAATTGAATCCAAATGTCTTCGCTTCCACGCATTAAAACATCTCAAGATTGGAACAATTTCATTGCAGCAAATCCCCAATTAGATGGGAATATGCTTTTAGCAATGAGAAATCAATGTTATGCAGATATTGAAGCTGTCAGAAAAAGACCATTAATTGTCTATGCTACTAAATTTCTTGATGCTTTACCAAATACACCTAATTTTATTGACATCTCTGACGTAGATGGTTTTACAGATTTAGTTCAATCAACTAATGGTTCAGAAGAAATTGATGTTTTATTGCATAGTCCCGGTGGCAGACCAGATGCAACTGAAAGAATAGTTCATATTTTAAGAAATAAATTCAAGAGAGTTCATTTTTTAATTCCTCATTCTGCATATTCAGCAGCAACTATGTTAGCTCTTTCGGGTGACAGTATTACCCTACATCCAAGTGCCACATTGGGGCCAATAGACCCTCAAATAAATGGAACTCCTGCTCGCTCAATAAAACGTGGATTTGAGAAGGTAAAAGAAATTATAAAACAAGAAGGTCCTGAAGCATTGCCTGCTTATATTCCCTTAATAGAGAAATACTCACTTGATTTACTTGAACTTTGTGAAGACTCAGAGAAATTATCAAAGGACTTGGTTTCAGAGTGGATTAGAATTTTTATGTTAAAGGAAAAAGAAGCATATGAAAACCAAATAGAAGAAGCTGTAGATTTCTTTTCTGATTATGACAAGCACTTGCTCCATTCAAGACCTTTAATTATTAGTAAACTGAATAAGTTTAAGTTAAATATAGAACAAGCTGACAATGATTTAAGCCAGCTACTTTGGGAATCATACGTGCAATTAAATGGCTTTTTTGGACTTTCTGCTTTTGTAAAACTCTATGAGAACAGACACGGAGTTTCTTGGGGTAAACAGTTTCAACAACTTTTTATTCCACAGCAAGGACAACTACCTAGACAAGCATAAGGCAAAAAGAGCAGCCGCCAACAGCCGTTTGCCGCAATGGGGGTTAATGTGGTTAAATCAAGTGCAGTGCTTCTATCAACAATTGTGTTTGGCTGACAGAGAAGTGCTTCTAAATCGGCAACTTCGGGTAGATGCAAAACATGAAGCTTCATCTGTTTGGGAGCCAAGTCCCAACATGAAGCCACTTGATTACAAACTATTTTTTTGCTATTTTAGCAGGGTAAAAATGAAGAATATGAAAGATAAAGGAGGTGTTGGACAGACTGCCTAAAGGTGTCATATTGGAGCAATACGCTTTACTTCGAAATGAGAATCTTTCATTTTGTAAATTTTAATCATGCAGCTTATGGCAAGAAAATCTGATAACGAGATTGGTTGTTCGTCCAAGATTATTTTCTTAATCGTTGTAATAGCAGTTTTTTTTGGTACAGTATTAGGCATGGAGGCTTTCCTTTCATCAAATCGAAATTTTGTCAATGAGAATATAGTTACACTTTTTTTTACATTAATAGCGTGCATTCTGATTGTTTCATTTTATTTATATTCTAAACAACAGAAGGATTTGAATAATATAATAGATTCTTTAGAAGTAAAAATAAAAGAGTTGACATCACTAGTGTCCACTAAAAAACCTTATTCGTCCTTTGAAAACCTTGACAGTAAACGATTCTAGCGCTTTTTTGCACGGTGACGATTTGAAATGGCTTA
>JAGUXE010000342.1 GCA_020061995.1 Ignavibacteriales bacterium
AATCATGCCAAATTAAAACTTCGAGATTTTCAAAACCTCATAGTTTTTTTAATAAAAGCCGTTTCAGATTTTTAGACAAGAATTATTCGTTTAAAAATCTGCGCCAATCGAAAAATAGAATACAGGTTTCGAAAAACTGTGCCCATCATAAGCATAAGCCATATCGAATCGTAATAAGAAATATAAGAAATATAGTCGTGCACCATAACCGGTTCCCATGAGTAAATCTTTAGAAACTACATTTCCGTTTGAATTTCTTTCAAACAATTTAAGTTGGCGGTTATTGCTCCATGCTGTTCCCATATCGACAAAAAGTACTCCGAGTACATCTCTAAATAAAATTGGTAAAGCCCCGGTCAATAAATACCTTATTAATGGGAACCTGAATTCCATATTCATCAAAGAATATTTTGAACCAATCTTTTCACCATAATTAAAACCACGCATTGGAAGTGCAGCAGTTAGAAATGCAAAATCTTGAGGTGTTTCTAATGGTACTTCTCCGGTTGCAAAAGATCTGTTAATCCAATTATCAATACCGCCAAGGAAAAAACGCTGAGGATTTTTCCCGCCTGAATATCCGGCAGAAAATCTAAATGCAAAAGAATAGTCATACCAAAATCTCCAATAACTTCTATAATCACCTAAAACTGAATAGAAACCAAATTTATCTTTTTGAATAAAAGGATTACTGATGAAATCAAGTCTGTAACGTGATCCGTCAATTGGGGCAGTATAACCAAATATAGTATTATCATGTACAAAGCTAAATGCAGGAATTATATAATTTACTTTCTGAGTTTCTTCATTGGGATTATCAAGATTTTCAGCGGAGACGTTTAAGTAACTCAACCCTGCATCGATTCTATAATAGCGATTCAAAGGATAGCTTGCAGATAATGATAATCCGTAATTTCTAAATCTGAAAATGTTTAGATATGACCCCCGCTGAAGATATAAAAATCTTGCCGTGTGAAAACCTTCGATTCCATAATTAATTCTATTTGGAAGATAATAATAGGCTAATCCATAATCGCTATTTTTCAAGTCAATCTGCAGACTCGTTAATCCAATTAACCTATGATTTCCCAGCATATCGCTAAAAGAAATTACAGTAGTACCTAATAAACCATAAAGTGTATTATAGCCCGCATTGGCATAGACAATATCTGGAGAGAAATTTATTTTATATCTATTTACTGCAAAATTACCACTGGTATCTATGTTATTAGTTAAGTTAAAATTATTATTTTTATTACTTGAGGAGTCAATCTTAATAATATCTTTTGAACCAAAAACATAATTTCTGAAATCACCTGATGAGGAGTCAGTATAAGCTTTTGAGGTGTCAATTATAGCACCCGTAACAATTTGAAAATTACTTTTCCCAATCTCATCATCTGCCTTTACTGTTTCTGTTACTGCTGTATCGGATTCTGTTCTTATTGGCGGATTTTTTAGTTTGGACATGTAAAGTGTTAACTCTAGCGAATCTACTTCAAGATTAATACTAAATGGATTATTCAACAAAAATATATTGTAGGCTGATTGATACATCGAAGAAAAAGAGAGTTTTTTCCCATCAAGTGAGGTAGAAAGCTGAGATACACCATTTAATGAATTTGTAATAGGGATGGCGGGTAATTCAACAATCGAAGAGACTGAATCGCTCACTTCAAGTTCAATTCTTTTCTTATAGATATTGTTTATTCCGTTCAAATCAGATATAAAAAGAATTGATTTTCCATCAGGGCTAACCACCGGAGAAGATTCATCACTGTACTGATAATCAGTTAATCTAGTAATAGAATTTGTTTCGATTTCGATATAGTATAGATCATTTTGAGAATAATCATGATTCTGCATTCTGAATGAATTATCAATTTGACCATGTTGAGTATATTCTCTTCTATCTGATGAAAAGACAATTTTCTTTCCATCCGGTGACCAAACCGGATCAGAGTCGGTGAAAATATCTTTTGTTAAATTTGTTACGGTTTTTGTATGAATGTTATAAATATAAATATCACTTTGTGAACTATTGTGTCCTGCAAATGCAAGTTGTTCACCATTAGGAGAAATGCTCACCGAACCGATTCCATCAAATTTAAATGGGAGTATTTCTACATCTTCTTCTTTTACATCAATTAAATAGATTACATCGTAACCATTACTTTTTGCCGAAAGTGCTATAAATTTTCCATCCGGTGACCAACTAAGTCCTGGCGTAAGTATATTCAGTTCTTCAAAATCAGCTGTTCTATTCCCCTTAACCATTCTTTTAACAATTTTACCGTCAACAGAATTCATGAGATAAACATCAAAATAAAAATCTCTGTTTGAAATAAATGCAATTTTATCTCCTTGTGGAGAAATGGCCGGACTTGTATTGTAGAATCCACCATCCTTTCTATGATCAGTTAGTCTTTTCGCGAATTCATCAGGGTCTTTTCGAGAAGATATATCAGGCCAAAATTCACGCTTTACATCTTTTTTCCAACGTTCATTTAATTCTTCTAATGTTAAACCGATTGAGGTCTTCAATCCATCTTCAAGGCTTCCTTTGCTTTTAATATTATTTACAAGTTCGCCAACTTTTTGTTCTCCATATTTCTTGGCGATATAATTAAACACGGATTGTCCACCTCTATAAGCAAAGTAGTTACTCAGGTTTGGAATATCGGGAAGGTATTCATTAATTGCAGCATCTCTAATAAACATATCAGTATTTGTGTCCCACCCAAGAGAAAGATATTCTGCCAAACCTTCATTGAACCATAGCGGTAGTCTGATTGAAATATTATTAGAAATGACATTCTGCATTGAACCACCATAAAACATATCATTCATAACTGCGTGGACAAGTTCGTGATGGATAACATGGCGAAACATTTTAAAGTTTCCGGTGTAAGGCAAAACAACCCGGTTTTTAAATAATTCGGTGAACCCGCCAATACCCTCACTCAAATATTCGTCAGTTACATTTGTCTCCTGAAAATCGTTTTGCGAGTAGTAAAGGATTAATGATATTCGGTTGTTAATTCTATAATTTAAATTTTTAGAAATAGAAGCCAATGCATCTTCAGCTGCTTTAGTGGCAAACTCAGCAATAGTTTTTCCATCTTTGCTGAAATAAATATCAAAATGTTCGGTCTGAATAAAAAACCATTCAAAATTTTTATATTGAACTTTATTTTGTCCAAACTGAGCAAAAATTTGATACGATAATAAAGAAGATAAAAATAAGACATAAGCAACTTTTCTAATCATAGTAATTTTCCGGATTATTCTATTAAAGTAAAATCTATTTGTGAGCGGTCATAATCAACCCTTACCAACTTCACATTTAATTTATCACCCAAACGAAATGTTCGTTTTGTTTTACGTCCAATTAACGAATATTTTTTTTCATCGAAAACGTAAAAATCTCCCTCCAAATCACGCAAATGAATTAAACCCTCGGCAAGATTTTCAATAATTTTTATAAAGATACCAAAATGAGTTACACCTGAAATAACTCCTTCAAATTCGTCACCTATATGATTGCGCAAATAACTAATCTGCTTTAATTTGACAGAAAGTCTTTCAGCTTCAACTGCGTTTCTTTCTGTAAATGAGATATGTTCCGAGGTCTCTTTTAGTAAATCATATGTGTACATTTTTTTCTTATTGTGATTCATATAATGGAACAAGAGTCTATGAACAATTAAGTCAGCATATCTTCTTATAGGAGATGTAAAATGTGAGTAGTATGAAAAACCGAGTCCATAATGCCCAATATTATCTGGAGAATAAATCGCCTTCGCCATAGAACGGATTGCAAGTTCGTTGATGAGTGTTTCTTCAGGTTTTCCTTTAACTTTTTCCATCAAAGCATTAATCTGAATATTTGTCAGCGAATCAACTCCGGGCATCGAGTAACCAAGAGATTTCACGAACTTTACAAAGTCTATCATCTTTTCAGGATCAGGGCGATCATGGATACGATAAACAAAGGGGGGAATCACTCCGTGTTTTTTGGGGAAACCTACTTCCTTTGCAATAATTTGATTTGCCAGAAGCATAAATTCTTCTACTAAATTATTACTCGGTTTTATTTCCTTTTGATAAATACGTACCGGAATTCCTTCCTCATTTAATTCAAATTTAATTTCTGGTGAAAAGAAATTTATACTTCCTTCTTTCATCCTTTTATTTCTTAATACCAAAGCGAATTTATGTAGTTGTAATACATCTTTAATTAAATCCCCTTTTCCCGAATCAATAATTTCTTGTACCTCGTCATAAGTAAATCGACGTTTGCTATTTATAATCGTTTTTGCTATCTGATGATCGACTACTTTTCCGCGCGGAGTAATTTCTACTATCACAGAATAAGTTAATCTATCTTTATTAGGGACCAAAGAACAAATATTGTTTGATAATTTTTCCGGCAACATCGGAATTACTTTTCCGACAAGGTAAACGCTGTTTCCGCGTTCTTTAGCTTCTTTGTCAAGATTTGAATTCGGAGTTACATAATGTGATACATCGGCAATATGAATACCAACCGAATAATTTCCATTTTCCATTCTTTCAACAGATAATGCATCATCGTAATCTTTTGCATCGTCCGGGTCGATTGTCATCACATTTATATTTCTGTAATCAATTCGTTTTTCAATTTCCGATTCCGCTATTAACTCAGAAATCAGGTCAGCATCTGTTAAAGTTTTCTCATTAAATTTATAAGGTAGGTTAAATTCTTTTGCAATCGAAACCAGTTCAATCTCGGGAGAGTTCCCTTTCCCCAGAACTTCAATAATTTCTCCTTCAGGATTAAGAGCAGGCGTTTCCCAGACTATATTTCCTACAATAACTTTATCACCTTTTTTTGCACCTTTGAGATTGTTCTCAAGAACGTAAATTTCTTTATGAATTTCCATAATGTCAGGTTTAACAAAATAGAGCGAACGTATTTTATCAAGAGTTCCGGTGAGTTCATTATATTTCCTTTGAACGATTTCGGTAATTTGTCCCTCGAGATTTTTACCTCTTCCTCGGCGTGTTGCAAGGATTGCAACTTCAACTTTATCTCCATTAAAGGCTGTACCAAGGTTGTTCCCCGAAATATAAATATCATTAAGTCGAGAATTATCCGGACGAACGAAACCAAAACCGCCTCTGGTAATCTCTAGTTTTCCGCTTACAATATTTTCAGCAGGAAAAGGATTGAGTGTAAATCTTTTTCCTTCTCTGAGTAAAAATCCTTCTTCAAATAAAGAAAATAGAAGCGCCTTAAGCGAACTGTATTCATGTTCTGATGATATGTCTAGACGTTTAGCAAGATCTCTTGCTTTAATTGCTCGTCCGGGGTGTTTTTTAAAAAATGCGATCAGTTTTTGTTTCATTAAAACTCGAATTTATATCTTAAACCTAATTCATTAATCATAATATTTTGTGCACTTGTTTCAGTCAAAGCTTCCTTGCGTTCAACCCTAAGGATAAGGTTTTGAATTATTGGGTATTCTATTCTAATATTTGCATTTGAAAAATCCTGCAGAATATTTGTTGTTCCCCCAATTGTGTATTTAAAATCCTTAAATCTTCCTGATAAATTAATTTTAGTTGAAGAGCCGGCAGCTCTTATATCAAGAGATTTGACATAATCACCGAGATAAGCGTTTAAAACGCCCCCAAGCAATGAGCCTGCAAGTGCTGTTGCTGTCCCTGACATCATCGACTGATCGTTTGGTGTTACTTCATTTTTAAATTTACCTGTAAGAATAAACCAAACGGCATCCGATTTATCATATTGAGTTGAAGCTTCATCATTTTCTATGGCATCACTTCCGTAATATACAGCAATATTATTATCCATAGACGTAAAACTTTTTGATAAATCTTGAAGAGGTCCTTTTAGCTTAATTTTCACAGCAACCTCCTGCTCTTTTCCGGTAGTCGCTGTTGCTGTATCAGCTAGAAAATTCCTATATGTAGCAACGATATCAAGATACGGGTCAGTGATAGCACTTTCAAATCTAAGAATCCCGGTAGCAGTAAAAGTTTTGAAAAATTCAAGGGTTGATCCCTCAAGTAATTTAAGTTCTCCTTGAATATTTTGAATACCTTGTCTGCTTTCATATAATAGATTTCCACTTAATTCTGCGATAAGGCGATTATTCGCTTCTTTTGCAAAGATAAATGTAATTTTGGAATCTCCTTTAATATTCACACTAATATTGTAATCAAAATTAAATTGTGAAGTGATTTCATTTTCACCATTTTCATTTGGAATATTATTAAGTCCGAGCAGTTTTTGAATTTCAAGCTCACGTGGTGTTAAGTTAATAGTATCTTCAACAAATTTATAAATAAATTTTCCTGAACTTCCTGAATAACCACCTTGAGAAGGGGGGAAATACAAATCAGCATCTCTTATTATTATCGGAGCACGTAAAAAAGATCTCTCTTTTGTAGAAGTAAACAGAATTTCCCCTTCAGTTTCAACAAATAAATTTCCGTAAAGTGAAGGGCTTACAACTCTTGACTCATTAGAGAGTACAGTAAGATTCCCTTTTAAAGCAAATCGCATATCACCAATACTTAAACCATCGAAATCGACTTTACCGGTACCTGTAATGGAACCTATATTTTTAACAATGCCTAAATTTCTTATCAATAAACTATCCAAATAAAGAGTTCGTTCTTCCAGTCGTAAAACCATTCCAGCACTATATTCAAGATTGTTTGATTCAGAAAGAAATGATGCATCTGTTAACCGTAAATAGCCGGTTCGATTCAACTGAGAATACTTTCCGGTTACTTTTATATTTGTTGATAAAATTCCGTTTACTTTATCAACGAATGGAAGAGCGTCACCAAAAGCAGCAAGATTAAAATTATCACTAAAAAGCGAGAGAGATACTTCCTTGTCTTCAGGTAATCTTGGTTTCGTAGATGTAACAGAAAGATTTATAGGGAAAGTCCCGTTTAATAATAACCTCTCTTCTTCTACAGAATCTACTTTTTCAATGAAACGAATATCAGAAGTAATCAATTCATCTGAATAATTAATTGTACTTTTTAAAGAACCGAAATTTTTCTTTTTATAGGAGATGCTATCACCAACTAATGATATGTCAATTTCCGGTTTATCTAACGTTCCCTTTATAGTCGTTAAAAGTTTTAAATCACCGTCAATAACTTCTTCCGGTGATATTCCTAAAAGTGAATAGCTTAAATCATAACCTCTAAAATTTTTCATTTCGAGAGTGAGGTCTTGATTCCCTGTAATTGAGAGTGATCCTTTTATTTTAAACTCAGAATCACCCCGTCTCATCTCAAATTGCTTGAAGTTTATTGATTCATCTTTATAAGAAATAAGAATCGGATTTTTGTTTTGCAAACTAAAATCAGCATAATTTACAAAGAGTTTAGAAATATCGAGTTGTAAACTATCAGATGTTAAATCAATTTTACCTACAATGGATGGTTTCATTTTATTTGATAAAACTACTCCGGAATTAATTTCAAAAACCGATTTTCGCAAATTAAAGTCAGCATAAATATCATTAATCTCTGATCCTATAAATAACCTATTAATCCTTGCAGAAAGATCAAATTCTAAATCATCAAAGGAATCTTTATTTATCGGATGTTTCAATCCCATTTCCAAATTAGCATCTGAGAGGAAAAATGGTTCATCCCGAAAAACGAATTTTAGAAAATCAGCAGTAAAATTCATATCAAGATCGAATCCTTTTTCATCGCTTACTATTGAACCAAAAATTTCTCCTTCCAGTTCAATTTCACTACTATCAATGAATGTTTTGATTATAGAAAAATCCTTTAAACTAAACTGGTATTTTAAAGATGCCGGTAAAAAATCATTGTCTGTAATTGTTTTCTTACTCTTCGTATTAAAAGATATTGTTGACAAATCTATAGAAGTTTTATACGAGTCTATCAATTCTTGATTAAGTGGATACACTTGATCTATTTTATTTATTACCGATGCTGTGGTCCTATTAATCTCTTTACTTATAATCGAAGAAAAAGTATCATAACGGAAGTTCCCTTCGATAATTCCATCAAAGACATTCGATTTTAGTTCAACTTTTTTATAATCCGCATCATCGGTTTTGACAGTTAACTCTATACGATTCTCGGAAAGTAGACGTGACCCTAAATATGAGTCCAGAATATCGCACTCCAACCTCGCATTAATTTTTTCGAGTTCAAAACTTTCTCCAATGCCGAAAATATTGATGTTCAAATTCGTATTAATAGTTGAATCGCCAAACCAATTTGACAAATTCAAATTACTAATTGAGGTGTTAATACGATAAACCGGCTTTTCACTATCATCAAAATTCAAATTTGCAAATAGTAAA
>JAGUXE010000144.1 GCA_020061995.1 Ignavibacteriales bacterium
GCCGGGGGATAAGCTATCTATATAAATCTCTTTTTGAGGAGATGCAGTTAAGAACTCAAGTAAGATTTCACTTTCAGTTCTAAGTATTAGTGTATCGTTTAGGAGGTTATTATCATTTGTATTAACATTAAGCCAAAGTTCAGTGCAATAAGCATCAGCCACAGTAATTTCATTTGGATAGTTAATAGGTTGTTCATTAGGCTCCGTTGGTTTATTACAACTAACCGCAGTAAACAGTAACGGGAGTAATAATAAAACTAACAGTTTAGCTATAAAGTTTAAGGACATAATTGCCTCTGGGTTGGTTTTGGGTAATAAACATTATTTAGGGGAACTATATTATTGTAATGTGAGATAAAGATAAAAGTAAGATAAGCAGCAAGGAGAGAGAAGAGATCATCATCAGATAACTTACGAGGAAATAACCATTTATAACTAGTACTAACTTTCACAAGAGCCCCTGATAAAAAGTAAGTAAAGATTAGCAAATGAACGCTCAAAAATAGGGTAAATAAAGATATGACGCAACTTTATTTTTACAAAGAATATTAACTGAAGTAGTTTAAGAGCATTATCTTTTACTTTTACTCTAAATAAAGCTTTTTGATATTATTTGCTGTGTTTGTGGTTTGTTAGACTGTGCCTTTTATTCAATACAAATGAAAATTTTCCCGGATAAATTAAGAGTAAAAATGATTATATGAGAAGATAATAGTTGATTTTTAACAATCAATTACTAAAAACTTCAAGGTTTCTTAAACCTCACAGGTCTATTCACCCTCAATTTCTACTTCATCAACAACCAATTATTTCAAAATTTATACTCTATTGAACGTCAGGAACAGGAGTTCTCTGGCGGTCGAGAACCATTTCTCGACCGGAGTTATGTTAAATAATCCCTAATCCACAATCCTTTACTATTCTATTGTGCTGTCATCCTGCAATATTCTCATCCAATAGTAACCGTCATTCCGACAAATCCGCCCCGCGGTGGACGGAATCTGCAACGCAAAAAGATGCTGATTCGCCGCGAAGAAACACCAGCATGACTTCGCTGTTAAAAGATGCTGAAATAATTCGTCACAGGCGAAAAGCATGACAATCCCCTTGGAGGTCGAGTAGTGGTGTTCTAGACAGCCCCGGACAAGAGTGGTTTAAGTGGAATAAGTTCAAGAAACCTTAAAAATGAGCTGATTTCGAGGTTTCAGTAAAAAAGTTATCTAAATTTCTCCAAAATCGAGATTAAAATATTCCATCTTGAACTTTCAACATTGAATATTATAGTTTCAACATTGAATATTGTAGTTTCAACATTGCAGTTTGAACTTTCAACATTGAATATTGTAGTTTCAATATTGCACTTTGAACTTTCAACATTGAATATTTTGGTTTCAGTATGGCATCTTTCCCCAAGAGGTTGAGAAGTGGTTCTCGACATTCGGGGGGAAAATAACCCCTCTTGGGTTATTTTCTTGTTACATTATCTCCGTCCTTTAGGACGGAGATTAGAATAGGATGTTTAACCGGGCTTTAGCCCAAATAAGAGATTGTTTTGTTTACCATAAAATCAATTCGGCTAAAGCCATACACTGCTCTATTGGGATTGCCCACGTCATGAATGACGTGGTTAATGGGAGCGTAATGTACTTGTCAACATAGTACATTTTATTAATTTTCAAATTAATTGATTTTCTATGAATACATGAACTCCACCCAGAAGAAGTTGAGTGAAAAACCCCAAACCTTCAAGGTTTTGAAAACCTCGTAGGTTATTAAAGTTAGCAATCTCTACTTCGCCAACAAAAATTTATGTATGGTTTGTGCTCAAAATCTCATTTTTTTCATTTAGTTCAGATTGGTTTTTCCTTGAGATTCGGCTATAGAGTCCTTATAGATTCGATTAAGAGTCGATCTAGATTCGATATAGAGTCCATTAAAGTCGATAGAGCAGGGTGAGCATTGTTATTACTATTTAGTTTCTGGCGTATCATTTTGAGAATAGAGGGAAAGAATCATCAAGCATTAAAGTCTGATTTTCCATGGGGTCGAGAAGTTGTGCTCAACTGTTAGGGAAATGATAGTGATTTAGAGAGAGTCCTCTTCTTAATTATACATTTTACTCTCTTCTGCTTTCAACTGCCTTGCACCTTAAAAAATTGCTCATACAGAAGAAAAAATAATAACCCACAAAACAAGAATACCAAGCAAAGATTTCCGTTAAGCGGAAAAATCTGTCTGAACTTTGTAGCTCGACTTTTAAGTCGAGTACTTTTCTTTTCTCAAACTTCCACCACCTAAGTAAGTTTATTTCTTGTAGGGAATTAATGTGGTGCAGTATAATCAAATACAACGAAAAGCAATTTTTTATCCGCCGCGCCGGACTGTTTCTTTTGCTTGCCCCTTTGGGGGTTCTTTTCCCCAAAGGGGTGCCTTTGGCACTGGAGTTTATCCCGAATACTTTCGGGGCAAAGAAAAGAACAGAATATCAAAAAAATAATCTTGCAAGAAAGGCAAACTCATCCAATTCATCTTCCTGTCATCAGAACCCATGTCCACAAATTCATCGAAAAGTCGAGAAGTGGTTCTCTACAGCCGTTAAAAAAATCAGCCTTTAGAAGAAGAAAAGTTACAATTCTTGAGATTCCAGCCATCTTTCAACATCAATAGCAGCCATGCAGCCGGTACCTGCAGCAGTAATTGCCTGGCGATAGGTTTTATCAGCAACATCACCTGAAGCAAAAACACCTTCAATATTTGTATATGTACTTCCGCTTTTTACTTTGAGGTAACCGCTTTCGTCCATATCTAATTTACCTTCAAACAATTTAGTATTTGGCTGATGACCGATAGCGACAAAAAGTCCATCTGCATCAAGCTTTGTAACTTCTCCGGTTACCGTATCTTCAAGTAGAACTCCGGTCATTCTCTTTCGATTGTTTTCTTCTACTCCTAAAACTTCTTTTACAACTTTATTAAGCATAAATGATATTTTGGGATTTTTCAAAGCTCTTTCGTACATAATTTTGGAAGCTCTAAAACCGTCTCTTCTATGCACAACAATAACTTCTGCGGCATGACGTGTTAAATAATTAGCCTCTTCCATTGCTGTATCACCACCACCGACAATTATAACTTTTTGATTCTTAAAGAAGAATCCATCACAGGTAGCACAAGCTGATACACCATAACCCATATATTTTTTTTCACTTTCAAGTCCAATCAATTTTGCTGAAGCACCTGTTGAGATTATAATTGAATCAGCAGTATATTCTTCATCATAAGATTTCAATTTGAATGGACGAACCGAAAAATCAACTTCAGTAATCTCTTTAAAATGTGAAACCGCACCGAATCTTGCGGCTTGTTTACGCATAATATCCATTAGTTCCGGTCCTTGAATTCCATGTTCAAAACCGGGATAATTTTCGACTTCTGTGGTTATTGTTAATTGTCCGCCGGGCTGCATTCCTTCAAATATTACAGGATTCAGATTTGCTCTTCCCGTGTAGAGTGCGGCAGTTAATCCGGCAGGACCCGAGCCGATTATAGCAACTTTAATATGATTTGTTTGTTCCATTATTTCTCCTTTTCAATTTTAACGGTTATATCAGAAAATCGTAAATCTCTGATTATTAAACTATATGCAAAATAAATTAAATTTCTCAAAGTTGTTTGATTCAGATTGGTATCAAAAAGATTCAAAACCATTTTAATAGATGGTTTATTCACCTAAAAGAAACTTTGCATTTCTTTTAAACCCATTAAGTTTTGTTCTTTTGATCGGACTGTTTTTGAATCTTTTAGAAAATTCATCTTGAGTCATCGCTATAACTTCGTTTAAAGAAATCTCCTTATTATTGTTATTTGGGAAGAACTCATTAACTGATGTTGCAATAGAAAACTTTTTATTCCAGGGACAAACATCCTGACAAATATCGCAGCCAAAAAGCCAATTTTCAAATTTTCCTTTGAACTCAATCGGGATTTCCCCTTTATTTTCAATGGTCAGATACGATATACATTTAGAAGCCTCAAGCTGATATTCATTAAAAATTGCATCAGTAGGACAAGCATCAATGCATGCGGTACAACTTCCGCAATGATCGGTAACAATTTGAGATGGTTCAAAACTACAATTAGTAATTATTGTTGAAATAAAAAAGAAACTGCCGATCTCCCGATTAATAACATTTGTATGCTTACCAAGCCACCCGAGTCCCGCATTTACAGCCCATGTTTTATCCATAACAGGACCTGTATCGACATAACTTTTAGCTTCAAAGCTATTATCAATCTTTTTTAATTCAGAAATTAATTCATCAAGTTTCTTCCACACTATTAGATGATAATCTTTTCCCCAAGCGTAGCGGGATATTTTTCCAAATCCATTCTGATTTGAATGAACTTCGTTTGTTTGATAATTAAGTCCTAATGAAATCACCGATTGAGCATCGGGAAGAATATTTTTTACATCTTCCCTTTTATCAATATTTTTTTCCAAATAAGTCATATCGGCGTTATAGCCTTTATTTATCCACTTTTTATAATATTGAATTTCTTCTTTAAGAAGGCGGTAGGGGGCAAAACCGATTAGATCAAAACCGATTTTTTTTGCTTCATCAATTACGATTTGAGTTGTAAGATTAGACAATTTTCACCAATTGAATTTTTTCTGAATGACTTTTATCCAGATAAATTCATTTAGAATTTTTACTTTGTAAGAATCAAGTCCTTTACTGCCCGATGGTAACCTACCATCGATCAATCGAAACTTCCACCCGTGTGCGGGGCAGACAATGCAATCATCTTCAATAAAACCATCATAAATAATTGCAGAATGCTGATGCGGGCAAACATTATTTAGTGCAAAAACATTCTCCCCTATTTTGAAAACTGCAATTTGCACTTCGTTAACAATAAACTTTCTACCTTGTTTCTCTTTCAAATCGGAGAGTTTGCAAACTTGATAGAAACCTTCATTATCCGGTTCAGATTGATTTATAAATTTCATCAACTCCGAATCCTTTATCGTTCTTTTTAACCGTTGCGGCTAAAGTTGTAAAATCATGTTCAAAAAAGATTTTCCAATTCTCCTCAACTGCAATCGGTAAAATTTCTTTCTTCTCTTGAAGTGTGATTAAAGGCTGTAAATCATATCCCATAATTACCGGAAGATGAATATGTGAAGCAAAAGGAAATAAATCTCCGGAGTAAAAAAGAGTTTGTGAACTATCAAAGATTCGCAGTAATTGTTGAGCATTTGTATGACCGTTAACTACAATAATTTCAAGTTCATCATCAAAATATTTATCTTTTTTATCAAGAAGATGAAGAACTCCTTCATTAACTAGCGGGAGAAAATTATCTTCAATGTAGCTCCCTTTATCTCGTTCGGTTGAATTTATTGCCCAGGCTAAATTATCTTTTTGAACATAATATTTAGCATTCGGAAAAGTCGGTTGAAGTTTCCCTTCGACCAATTCTGTTGCTCCACTGGCGTGATCAAAATGAAGATGGGTCAGAAATACATCTGTAATCTCTTCTTTACTAAAACCTTTTTCACGAAGCGATTTTTCGAGAGTATAAGAAGTGTTATCAATTTTATAAATCAATTTTAATTTGTCATTCCATTTATTTCCCATCCCCGTATCGACTAATATTTTACGATTATCAGAAACAAGGAGAAGCGTGCGAAGTGACATTTTGATTCGATTATTTTCATCAGGGATATGCTCCTTTTCCCAAATTGGTTTCGGAATAATTCCGAACATCGCCCCACCGTCAAGAGAAAAGATTCCTGTTTCGATTACATGAATTGTGTACTTACCGATTTTCATATTACCTTTTATTTTTATTTTAAAATTAAAGAGAATTCAATCAAAGAGAAACTACATCGGTCTCAAATAAAAAAGGCTTTCACAAAGAGTGAAAGCCTTATCAATAAAATTGATATTTAGAAATTATCTTCCTAAGCTGTCGAGATATTCTTTACGAGCTAAGAGAGTATCTTTATCTTCAACATGGTTTGGATCGGGCACGCAGCAGTCAACCGGACAAACAGCAGCACATTGCGGTTCATCATGGAAACCGACACATTCAGTACATTTATCCGGAACAATGTAGAAAAAATCATTTGAAAAGAATCCGGATGCACCTGAAGGAGCAGCATCGCCGTCTCCGTAGGATTTCCCGACTAATTCCCAATTTGCTCCCCCTTCATAAATTGCAGTATTTGGACATTCAGGTTCGCAAGCACCACAATTGATACATTCTTCAGTTATCATAATTGCCATATTAGTTCTCCTCTAAAGGTTTTAAAATAATTAATTTTGGTAAATGTTCGTATGTTATATGTCTTTTGTTATGATTCATAATTTTATCAACCTCAAAAATAGTTATTTTCATTTGAGAAACAAGGGAATCTAGATTAATTCCTTTGCAAGCGGGAGTAAAGACTTCTATTTTTTTTAATGCTTTCGAAAGCATATTGAAAGAGCCCTTAAAATTTCCGCATACATAATGAAAATATCCGACTGAAACATGCACTAATCCCTGAAAGAATAATTTTTCTTCCGATAGAGCTTCGACCCAAATTTCCTCAAAAATATCGTGAGCTAAAAAGAACTCTCCATCGTTAAAATAATTAACTCCAGTTTCAAAAAGATTTTGGTCCACTATTACAAATTACCAACTTCCGCTTGAACCGCCGCCGCCAAATGAACCACCGCCACCGCTAAATCCTCCAAATCCGCCGCCACTACTTCTTCCGCCGCCAAAGCCGCCTACAGGAAATCCACCAAAATAAATTCCGTTTCTTCTCCCTTTTCTACCGAAGAAAGAGACGGCACTTATCAAAAAGAAAATTAACGGAATGTAATCACCGAAAGAATCGAAATTGTCATCTTTTTTCTTTACTCCTTTATACTCACCCGCTGTAGCTTCTACAATTGACTGAAGACCGGCTGCAATTCCGGTAAAATAATTTCCCCCCTTAAATTGAGGAACTACTTCATTGCGAATTATTTGGGAAGAAAGTGCATCGGGCAAAACTCCTTCTAAACCATATCCGACTTCAATTCTTAATAATCGGTCATCTTTTGATACTAAGAATAAAATTCCGTTATCATTTTTCTTTGAACCGATTTTATTCAGCTTTGCCGTTTCAAAAGAAAAGTCTTCTATCGGATAACCGTCAAGAGTTGGAATCATTAGAAAGACTAACTGATTGGAGGTGGAATCTTCAAATACTTTTAGATAATTATTTAGCTGATTTAATTCTGAAGGAGAAAGAGTGTTGGTAAAATCAGTAGCCCACTTGGTAAGAGTGGGCACTTTAGGTTGAGTAAATACATTTACTGCAAATAATAATATAAATAAAACTTTATAAGACATTAATTAAAATCAACTTTGGGAGGGGCTTCAGCTCCTGCAATTGCTTGAAAATATTGTTTATCTTTAAACCCGTAAAGAGATGCAAAGATTGATGTTGGAAATTTCTTAATTGTAGTATTATAGATCTGAACCGATTCGTTAAACTTTTTTCGTTCAACTGAAATTCGGTTTTCTGTCCCTTCTAATTGCGCCTGCAACTGAAGGAAATTCTCATTTGCTTTAAGCTCCGGATAGCGCTCAACCGTAACTAATAAACGTGACAACGCACTCCCCAATTCACCTTGAGCTTGCTGGAATTTTTGGAATGCCTGCGGATTATTCATTAATTCAGGAGTTGCCTGAATTGAACTAGCCTTTGCACGTGCTTCTGTAACGCCGGTAAGAACTTCTTTTTCAAAATTTGCATAACCTTTTACTGTGTTAACCAAATTTGGAATAAGATCTATTCTTCTTTGGTATTGGTTTTCTACCAAACTCCAGCCTTTATTGACTTCTTCATCGAGAGTAACAAGATTATTGTAGGCTCCAATACCCCAGGAAATCAAAACTGCCACAACAATTAGGATTAGACCAGCTACCGAACAACCTATTAGTAAGCCTTTTTTCATTCAATCCTCCTATGATTACATAAACAAAACAAAATATACAATTTTTTTCTTTAAGAATCTGTGATCAGTAAGAAACAGAAAAAAAAAATTAATTAGTTAAACTTCTTATCGGTGCCGGAATTTTTCCGCCACGCAAAACTAAATTTGCTGAACTTATCAATCGAACAGGCATTATCGGTGCTCGTCCAAGTAAGCCGCCATAATCAACATAATCGCCAACCGATTTGCCGTAAGCAGGAATAATTCTAACAGCGGTAGTTTTATCATTAATCATTCCTATTGCTGCTTCATCAGCAATGATGCCTGCGATTGTTGTAGCGGGTGTATCCCCCGGAACGGCTATCATATCAAGCCCTACAGAGCAGACAGCAGTCATTGCCTCAAGTTTTTCTAATGAAAGATTTCCTCTTTCAACAGCGCGAATCATACTTGCATCTTCACTGACAGGAATAAAAGCACCGCTCATTCCACCAACAGAAGAACTTGCCATTAAACCGGCTTTCTTAACACAATCGTTTAACATTGCAAGAGCGGCAGTTGTTCCGGGTGCTCCAACGTCTTCAACTCCCATTGCAATCAAAATATCACCAATGCTATCTCCTTCAGCAGGAGTAGGAGCAAGTGAAATATCGACTATTCCAAATGGGATATTGTGTCTCTCGGCAACTTTTCTTCCGAGAAGCTCCCCGGCTCGCGTAATTTTAAATACTGTTTTTTTGATTACTTCAGCCAAAGATTGAAAATCAACTCGACCCGCACTTTTTATAGCATCAAGAACAACACCGGGACCACTTATTCCGACGTTCAAAACAACTTCAGGTTCTGTAACTCCATGAAATGCACCGGCTACGAATGGATTATCTTCTACTGCATTACAAAAGACTACCAATTTTGCGCAACCGACTGAATCATTATCTTTGGTGAGAAATGCTGTATGTTTTATAACTTCCGACATCATGTTTACTGCATCCATATTAATTCCGGCTTTTGTTGAGCCTATATTGATACTTGAGCAAACTTTTTTTGTGGTCGAAAGTGCAACGGGAATCGATTTAATTAAATTCAGATCACCATTCGTCATTCCCTTTTGAACTAATGCTGAATAACCTGCGATGTAATCTATTCCGACTTCGGATGCAGCTTTATCAAGTACTTCGGCAATTTTTACAAATTCATCTTCGCCAAAAGCATCACCTACAATTGCAATTGGCGTAACAGAAATTCGTTTGTTGGCTATTGCGATTCCATATTTGCGTTCAACATCACGAGCATAATTAACATGGTTGGAGCCAAGCCGCATAATTTTTTCATAAATTTTTTGAGTAGTTACGGAGATATTTCTATCGGCACAATCTCTTAAACTGATTCCCATTGTAACAGTGCGGATATCGAAATGTTCGATTTCCGTCATTTTTATAGTTTCGAGTATTTCGTCAAAATCGTAAGGCATATTATTTCTGTAGGTTTATAATTATTAAATTCTGTGCATAAATCGGAAAACATCTTCATGTTGAAGATAAATTTTTACTTTTAGTGATTCTGCAATGCGGTTCATTTCTTCTTGAATATCTTTTAAATCCTTTTCGGAATTAGAGATATCAATCATCATTATCATTGTAAAAAACTCTTGCATAATTTTTTGAGAGATGTCAAGAATATCGCAATTGCAGTCACTAAGTGTTTTTGTAATCGAGCTTACAATTCCTGTAGCATTTAATCCGAAAGAAGTTAGAATAACTCTTCCGCTTGTGTTGTTTTTACTAAATTGAATTGTACCTGATTTGGCAAGTTCATTTTCTATATAATTCTGAACAGATTCGGGGGTTGCTTTGTCGCCAAGTTCTTTAACTGCCTGAATAGCAAGTTCGCGGATTTGATCTTCGGAAAGATTCACGGTTTTGACCCTTTATACTGATTTTGAAGATAATAAAGTGCTTTGTTATTTATTTCAATGTTTTTTTGTTTCGCAAATTCTTCGGCGTTGTGGAGATTACCGTTATAAAAACGAAGCCATAATAATGAAGAAATCATCGCTCCGTCAAAAATCCTGTTGTCGATAAAAGATTTCACACTTAAGTATCCCCACAAAACATTCCACCCTAAAGAGAAAATTCCATTTAGATAATTACCGGAATAAATTTGTCCGCTTCCGGGAAGAATTGCCGAAATCGTCTTTGCAAAAGTAACCGAATATTTTTCATTATCAACCTTTTCACAAAATAATTTCAATTCATGTTGGTTGTTTATTTTACCAAATTCTTTAGACGCAGCACTCCAATCATCATTAAAAATATAAACCCATCCCCTCCAATAATTTATTTCTTCTATATTCTTTTCATCACTCTTTTCATTTTCCAACTCTTCCAAAATTCTAAGTGATGAAGGAATAGCAAGACGAAGAATGTTTGTCTTAACTTTTTTAATTTTTAATAGATGGACATATTCCAAATCAAATGAGTTTATTTCGGCTTGAGTATAGGCTTGAACCGCTTCAGAATAGTGCCCGGTCTCCTTATATGCATCCCCCATTATTTCAAAAGCTGCTGCATGGTAGAGTTTTTCTACATCAAAATAAATTACCCGTTTAGCTTCGGCGATTGCTTCAAAATAATTTTCTGATTGATAATTTTGAGATGCTTTTAATAACGCCTGATGGAGTTGGTTTTGTGCAGAAATAGCAACTGTAAAAATAGAAACGAATATTAATATCCGGATTAGCGACATTTTAAAAATTCCGGTTCATTTATAAAATAGTTTTTCTGTTCAATAAAAGAATTAAAATTTTGCTCCCATTCATACTTAGTCTTTAAATTATATTGATGTGCCGAGACAACCGAGCCATAAACATTACC
>JAGUXE010000060.1 GCA_020061995.1 Ignavibacteriales bacterium
AACTTATTGGTCACCCTCGTTGGGGGATGAGTTGAATTCAAAATCAAATAGTTACTGTATCATTTGATATATCTGAAGGTGTCTTTTTAGAGAAAGTTTTTGATAATGGCGCGCACAGAATTATGATGCACAGACAAAGTGTGGGAATTGATATTCTGTAAAATATTTTGTATCAATAAGAGGATACTAATAATCATATTGTTAAAATAAATGAGTTCAGATATATTCACCGACATTAATGCGATATTTTTAGGATTTATTATTGCGATAATTTTTGTTTTGATTATAATTCAAATCAAAAACAGAAAAGCTTTAAAATATTTACACTACCTCAAAAATAAATTATTTTCCCGTAAAAATAAGTAAGAACATTTTACCTTCATTTTTTCGACTGCATTCTAAAAGTTTGATTGTTTATCACATCTTTTGTATATTTTTCGGCGATAAATTCCAAAAACCTAGAAGAGATAGATGATAATAATGAAATTTGGCGGCACTTCGACACAAGATGCCGCTGCTATGTTAAATGTTACGGAGATTGTTAAATCACACCTTCATAAGCATCCATTTGTTGTTATATCCGCAATTGCTCAAGCTACAAATCAACTCGAACAAATGGGCAACCTTGCGAAGAGCGGCGATTTGGAAGGCGGACAAGTAGTTTTAAAAAACTTTATAAAAAGACATTTATATATCGTCAATCAAGCAATTACAGATCCCGTTGAAAAAATTGCGATTAACACAAAAATTAATAATATCGGTGAGGAATTAGCGGAACTGATACGTGGAGTAGCTATCATCAAAGAGTTGACGCCTAGAATACTCGACAAGTTTTACAGTTATGGTGAGCTACTGTCATCGATGATCGTCTGCTATATCATGAAAGAAAAGGGAATCGACTCGTTGTGGATTGACACTAAAGATTTTATGATTACGGACGATAATTACAACCGTGCATTACCGGTTATGGAAAGTGTTCACGACAAACTGATTTTGCTTACTGGTGATTTATTGAAGGAAGGTAAAACCTTAGTCACACAAGGATTTATAGGATTCACATTAGACGGCGATCGCACAACTATGGGACGCGAAAGCTCCGATTTTTCCGCGGCAATTATCGGGTCGGTTTTGAACGCCGAGGACATACAAATATGGACTGATGTTGATGGAATCCTAACAGGCGACCCGAACATCGTCGAAAACCCGAAAAAAATTAAAGTACTCTCCTTCGAAGAAGCTTATGAATTGTCGCTGCTTGGCGCAAAAGTATTACATCCTAATACTATGTTACCCGCACTGGAAAAAAATATTCCCATACACGTATTTAATTCAAAACGACCACAAATTTCCGGAACTTTAGTTTCAAATTCTGCCAATACTTTTACTCCACAGAACGCCTCCGTCATAAAATCCGTTACGTACAAAACAAATATTAACTTGATTAATATTAGACCGAAAGTTCGTTCAACACCTTTTGTTTTCTGGGAACATATCTTTAATCTTTTCACGAAATATAAAATTAACCCACTCTTAACATCCACATCGGAATTTAAGTTTTCAGCGGCTTTTGAAACTAAATCCAACATCGACTCGCTAAAACACGAAATCGGCGAGATTGGCGATTTTAAAATAAAAGAAGGTTTAGCTCTAATCAGTTTAGTAGGCAGCAATGTGCTTCACGACTACTCATTAAATGAAAAGATATTTTGCGAATTTAGAAGAACTAAAATCAATTTTATGTCTTTCGGTACTTCGGAATCGAGCATTAGTTTTATGATTCCGGTTGACCATTTTAAAGAAACCGTTCGGTGTCTTCATCAAATATTCTTTGAGACACAGGATGATTCAAATATTTTTGAATCGCTTCAGGCGACTAACATAATTACACCCGATAAGGAAGCATAACAGTTGGAAGTATTTATACGAATAATAAAGTATCTCAAACCGTACAAAAAATCAGTATTCATACTCATCTTTTCGATGCTGCTTTATGTGGTGTTGAACATTTTTTCGCTGGCTATGATCGTTCCGCTGATTGATGTTATCTTCACGGACGTAACAGCCACGGCTGAGATGTCAACGCAAGAGTTTGATTTATCCAAAGGGAATATAAAAGATCAAGTTGTCGGTTTATTATACCGGACGCTGATTCTTTTTCCAAAAAGTGAAGCCTTGATGTATGTTTGCATTATCATCGCTGTTGGCTTTTTGCTGAAGAACCTTACGGCTTATTGGCAAATGTATTTGAATGCCGCTCTTGAGCAAGGAATTTTAAGGGATTTGAGGAATGAAATTCACCAGCATTTGCATAAACTATCGCTGCACTTTTTCATGGCTCGAAAAAAAGGGCATCTTATCAGTATGGTGATGAATGACGTACGGCTGATAACCGAGTCGGTGATGGCATTACTCGGTACATTATTCCGCGACCCGCCGACGATCATTATTAGCACGGTAATTCTGTTTATTTTTAATTGGAAGTTAACTCTGACTATATTTTTGGTAACACCTATAATCGGCTATATCATCGGGAAAATTGCTAACAAGCTTAAAAAGTACAGTACAATGTTCCAGGAAAAAATGTCCGAAATTACTTCGTTAATTGACGAGAGCATCACTGGTGTGCGCGTAATAAAAGCATTCAAAATGGAAAAGCACGAGATCGAAAAATTTGAAACACACACGGGGCGACTCTATAAGATTTTTGTGAAACTTCTCCGCATCAGGAGTATATCAAGTCCGATGAGTGAATATTTCGGTATTCTTATCGCAGTTCTTGTGCTTTGGTTCGGCGGTACGGCAATCATCAACAAAACAAGTCCGATGACTCCGGGACAGTTTATCTTTTATCTAACGATATTGATATCAATGCTCCAACCGATTAAGATGATGACGCAAGTGTTTAATACAATCAAAGAAGGAATTGCTGCAGGCGAGCGTGTATTCGGTATAATCGATATTAAGCCGCGCATAGTGGATGCGCCTGACGCAGTTGATTTCAAAGAATTTAAAAATGCGATTCGTTTCGACAGTGTTGCATTTAAATACGATACGACTGATTTGGTTTTAAGAAATATTTCTTTAGAAGTAAGAAAAGGGGAGATAATTGCTATTGTAGGTCCGAGCGGATCGGGGAAATCTACTCTAGTTGACTTAGTTCCTAGGTTCTATGACCCGGTCGAAGGGAAAATATTTATAGACGGAATTGATTTAAGACAGGTAACTCAGGATTCGTTGCGCGATATGATGGGCATCGTTACGCAAGAAACTATTTTGTTTAACGATTCTGTGGCGGCTAATATCGGTTACGGCGTAAAAAATGTTCCGATGGATAAGATAATCGAAGCTGCAAAAATAGCTAACGCGCATAATTTTATTACAAAATTATCGCAGGGATATGAGACAATGATTGGAGATCGGGGGATCAAGCTTTCCGGGGGTGAACGCCAGCGGCTTGCAATAGCCCGCGCAGTCCTAAAAAATCCGCCGATTCTTATACTCGATGAAGCAACGTCGGCGCTTGATCCTGAATCGGAGATGCTTGTGCAAGAAGCATTAGAACGGCTGATGAAAAACCGAACGAGTTTTGTGATTGCTCACCGGTTCTCCACTATACAAAATGCTGATAGGATAGTTGTGATGGAAAAGGGAAGAATAGCCCAGGTAGGCAAGTTTAATGATTTAGTGAACGAGGATGGATTGTTTAAGAAACTTTATATTCTTCAATTTACACTAATTTAGGTCGAGCGCTTAGCTCAGCTGAGGTCTTTGTTTTCTATTCTATGTTTTTGTTGGCTACTATTACTTTTCGCAATTTTTTTCAAAAAACACTTGATTTTCATTTGAATAATATTTAATATGTATCAAGTTTGATAATGGAATTGCGTGGAGATATTATGACATCATATAATATTTTTTCAGTTATCACAGAGCTAAGATAGTCTATATTTAATTGCAACAATTACAGGCGATTCGATTGGTGATCAGTTTAGTGTTGTAACTGGCGTTGGAGATGTAAATGGCGACGGATACGATGATGTAGTTGTTGGCGCACCAGGTGGTAACTATGCAAAATTATTTTTGGTTGGGCCTGTTTTTGACACAATTCCTGATTTAATATTTTACGGTGAACAACCCGGCTCTCAGTTCGGACGTTCAGTTGCTGGTGGTAAAGATATAAATGGTATAATGCTTCAGTTGGAAAGTTACTTTTGAAGCAATAAATTATGTATAAATAACCCGCCTGCATCGGGCAGGCTTCAGGAGTAAAAATGAAAAACCAAAAAAGAAAGTTCACGGCAGAGTTTAAAGTGCAAGTATTAAGAGAACATTTAGAGAATCAGATTGCAGTTGGCAAGATATGCGAACAGAGCTATTTAGCGGAGCCCTTGAAACATTCTCAAAAAACAAAAGCAGTAAAACAGACGAAGGGAAAATCAACCGTCTGGAAGAAAAACTTAAGGACAAAGATTCCTTGATTAGCGAGATAGTTGAGGATAACCTCAAGTTAAAAAAAAGCTGAATGGGGAGTATTGAGCAAGATGTGGGTTGAACCAGAAATAAGAGATTCAGTAGTTAAGCATATTACATACCTTTCATTTAGAAGCGAAATTCCGGTTAAGAAATTGCTGCCTTATATCGGGTTGTGCAGAATTAAATTTTACAAATGGGTGAAGAGAGCTGGAGTAGCTAACCGTCATAATGGAAAGATACCAAAGACTCATTGGCTTACGCCGAATGAAATAAAAGCAATAGAAGATTTTGCAAGAGAGCATTACGCCGAAAATGATTATTTTCTTAAAGATGGTTACCGGAGAGTCGCCTATAAAATGCTGGACTTAAACATAGCAGCAGTGCATCCGTCCTCTGTTTATCGTATTTTAAAGAAAGCTGGGCTGTTAAACAAGATGTAGTGTTTGACAAAATTAGGAACAACTTTTTGATCGGATGAGTATATTACAAAACCCAATAAAAAGAAAGGATCAAAAAG
>JAGUXE010000375.1 GCA_020061995.1 Ignavibacteriales bacterium
CTTCTCACCTATTTGGGATGGCTATTCACTTCTACATGAATTAACAAAAAAAATAAATTTAATCTAAAACGAAATCCAATCTAAAAATTAAAATAAATTGGTGGTTGGATATCTGCAGATTTAACCTGAATAACAAGCCAAATTACTAATGCCAATAGTAGTGCTTGAAGGATTACAGGAGTATTCTCCAACACTTCAATAACTTTATCTACAATTTTTTGCGGTGTAAAATGTCCGATATACCCGATTATAATCAGAATAAAAGTAATTTGAGTGTATGAATTCTCTAAAAATTGTAAGAAAACTTCCGGTTCAAAAAATGTAAAAACTTGATGGAAGACATCGAGCGCTAAATCAAAAGACGTAGCCCTAAAAAACACCCCTGAGAACATCAATAAATGGAAAGTAAATATTATTTGAAAGACATGAATTGTTTTTGAATTTTTCAATCCAACTTTTTCATAGAATTTTGTACGAAGAGGTTTTGTGAAAAGTGAAAAAATTATAAAAACACTATGAATTAATCCAAAAATTAAAAAGTTCCAATTAGCACCATGCCACAAACCGACTGCAGTAAAAGTAATTAGTATGGCTAATGCATTACCGAGCCCTCTGAAATTTCTTAATCCCATTTGTAATGGTTTGAAAAGGTAATCAAGAAGCCATGAAGAAAGAGACATGTGCCATCTTTGCCAATAATTCATAACACTATTAGCCATAAATGGGAAATTAAAATTTTGCCGCATCTTAAATCCGAGTAATAAAGCGATTCCCAAAGCTATATCAATAAAACCCGAGAAATCACAATAAATTTGGATAGAATAACCATACATTGCGAGTAAATTTTCTACACCTGTAAATCTTAACGGTACCTCAAAAACACGATCTACGAAATTAAGACCTATATAATCGGCAATTACATGTTTCTTGATTAGACCAACCATAATTAAAAAAACAGCTCTGCCAATATCAGCTTTTGAAACAGAAAAATCACCCTCAATTTGTGGCAGAAATTCAGAAGCCCTGTCAATTGGCCCCATTAACACATTGGGAAAGAAAAATATAAAGAGTGAGAAATTTCTTAAACTTTTAATCGGCTCGATCATTTCCATGTAAACTTCAATCACATAGCTCATTGCCTTAAAAGTATAAAAAGATATTCCAATAGGGAGAAAAATTGCTAACGGATTGAATTGCCCAACTTGTAGATCAGTTAAAATTTCCAGTAAGAAATTTGTGTATTTGAAATAGACTAATACACCAAGATTAATGAAAATTGCCGCAAAAAAAATGATTCTTCTTAGTACACTATTCTTCGAATTGAATATCCATTGGCCGATGTAAAAATTGAAAAATGCGGAAAATAGTAAGAGTAAAAAATAAATTCCGGCAGCTTTATAATAGAAAAAGACTGAAAAGAAAATTATCGTCCATACTTTTAGATCTTTTGTTCTGGCTAATAACCTGTAAACAAAAAGAAAGGCGAAGAAATAAAAGAGGAAAAAGCTTGTACCAAAAACTAAAGGATCGTACTGCTCATATTTGAACAAATCGACTAATTTATCTAAATCAATCCAGTTTAACATATATACCCGTAGATGATAATAAAAAGAAAGGATGCATACTTTACTTTTGCATCCTTAATATTTTTAATTAGTACTAACTATTTTATTAGTTTTGAGTCAACTAATTTTTGTAAATCACCAATATTTTTAGCTTTAAGAATTTCAATTCCCTTAAACTTAACTGCAAACTCTTTTTCTATTGCCAAAATTATATTAATATGGCTCAACGAATCCCATCCCGGGACTTGATCGGCAGTTGTTTCCTCGCGAAAATCGAATGAATCAAGTTTTAATTCTTTACGAATTACATTTGCTAATTGATCTGAAATCATACATATTCCTTGAATAAATCAAATATAAGTTAAATTATTTATAAGAATCTAATAGGGCTTCTGTCATTAAGTCAGCAAGTTTTTTATAACCCTGTGTAGTAAGATGCACATAATCTTTTAACGCCAATGGAGGATTCGAGTTTACCCAACGTTGAATAGCGTTTTCTCCTCCCATTGCTTCATACATATTCCAGAATGCAACGCCAGAATTTTCCGCAATTCTTTTTTGAGCTTCTAGAATCAAAGGAACACTCGGATCAGTAATAAACTTGGAACCGCGTTTAACTCCTTTATCACCAACTCCAACAAGCAAAATACTTGTTTCAGGAAAACTGGTTTTTAAATCTTTAATCATTTTGGTCATTGCTTGCTCATACCAATTATAATTTTTTGAACCGGCCATGTTTAAACCGAACTGCAAAATTATAAGTTTATAATCCAACATTCTATTAAAATCTTTCATTACCGATTCAGGAATATCTTTAATAGAAACTCCGGTATTCCCTCTTAATGGAAAATTATCGATAAAAACACCATTAGATGATGCTTCAAGATTTACTCCATAAAAATTAGCTTGATCATCCATAGTACAGGTAATTTTTATTGAAGTGGCAGTTCCTGATGATGGAGTCAAAACTAATTCTTGAACTCCGGCTCCGGTTTTAAGCGAAATACTTTTATCCGGTTCATTATTAAAGGAATACTTTATTGAGGAAGCTTTTGCATTGCTATAATAAACTTTTACAGAACTGAAATTTTTTAAATAACTATAATTTGGCGTGGTTTCATATTTAACCCAACTACCGGACTTTGGAACTGATACAAACCCGTTAATTCCTAATGGCCGTTTTTCGGGATTAGTAATTAAAACTGAGATAGTTCTCCAATCATCAGAAAATGAATGTTTCGTAGTTTTTCTGAAATTAATATCCTGAGATGTTATACTAACAAACCCGACACCATTTCCTCCGAATTTATTTTGAAATGCTTGTCGCATATCAGCAGTAATATAATCTCCTTCGTTACCGGAATCTGCAAAATGAGCAATTCTAACTATTTTGGTTTTAGATTGTTTCAGGGCATTATAATAGTGACTCATCTGAGCTACATTTCCGGAAATTTGTGATTGTGCCTGAATGAATGCGGAAGGTGTTGATAAATAATTAAAATCTTCAGAAAATATTTTTTTAATTAATGAAAAATTAACTGTAGC
>JAGUXE010000208.1 GCA_020061995.1 Ignavibacteriales bacterium
ATTTCTTTTTCAAACTTTTCGTAAATATTCCTCACAACATGATTGCAGCTAAGATCAACTCTTTCTAGTTCAATTTCTCCGGACTCAATTTGAGAAACTTCGATAATGTTTGTGAATAAATTTAAGGCTCTGCCTAATACTTCTTTCATCGAGCCCATGAGATCGCGCATCATTTCCCAGTCTTGTGTCTCAATGCTCTCGTCTATTATTTCCGAAAATCCGACGACAGCATTAAACGGAGTTCGTATTTCATGCGACATATTAGCAAGAAAATCGGATTTCATTTTATTGAGCTGCATTTCTTTATGATAGGCTTTTTTTAACTGCTGGTTGTATAATATTACTTCGGTAACATCTTTCATTGTAATTATAAAATAACTGGGGCTCTTGTCCAGCTCGGGAATCGAGGTAATTTTACAATTATATTCTCTTTGCTCTAAATGACAATAATTGAATTCGTAATACGAATCTCTTCTGCTGTTTAATTGAGCAATTGAATTATATATTTCTTTTGAAAGATGCTCTGGAATAAAATCTTCAATTTTAAGAGAATAAATTTTATTCTTATCTAAACCGAATATCTTGCAAAAGTTATCATTTGCGTTATCAAACAATGCAGTAGCCCCAACTCGTTCAACAATTAACAGCAAGTCTGAAATATTATCAATAATTAACTTTTGTTTTTTCTCAGATCTTTCAATTACCCTTGTCTGATTTATATGCTCTGTTAAATTACTGGCAATTAAAATGTAATTTGGGCTAAGATTATCTACTTCGAAAACCGGATGCAGTGTAAACTCCCAATATTCTACCGGGTATTTCTTTTTAAAGCAAATTAGTTTTTTCCAAACACGTTTATTTAGCAAGGCGAGCATCAGTTCTTCTGATTCTTTTACACTTAAGTATTCTTTAACAATTTCTAATAAGTCTTTATTATAAATGTTTTCTATTTCTTTCGATAGAACTACTTCAAATGATTTTGATACATAAGAAACTTTTCTGTTATCAGAAAGAATCATTAAAGGCAACCTGCCTTGATCCAAAGCATTGTGAAGCGAAGTTATTTTATTTTCTAATTTGTTTCTTTGATCTAACGATTCAATTACTAGGACAAAATATTGATTCTCTTTTATTATGACACGCTCAATACGAACAAAATAGTTGTTCACCTGAGTGTCTGCATCGTTAGAAAGAGTTATATCAAGAGAAATATTTTTATACCTGCTTTCGTGAAATCCTTTTACTAAATAAACAAATTCCGGATTTGAATTCATTGAAGAAATATCATCGCCAACATTTAGATTGAAGTTGGTTTTGAATGATTCGTTGCAATAAACAATTCTAAGTTCCAGATCAATAATTATGAGTGGATTGTGGTTCGGCAATTCAGTGTAATTTTGAAAATCGAGTTCTGTTTCGGCCGGCAATATTTTGTTATTATTTGGATATACCATAGCTACAATTTATTTATCTGAACTTTACGCAAGAGCAAACTTTCATTCTGGTTAATTGCGCCGGCTGTAAAATTGTATTTTAGTGAAAGATATTTCTCCAAAAACGCTACAATACATTTATTCAAATAATTAAACTCCGTATAAAGAGAATTACTTCTTTGACTAAATATTTTAAGCACTTCTGAGTTTTCTGAATTTAAGTTATATGTTAAATTTTCGAGTTCTAATACGTCCAGTAAAAAGAGATTTAATTCCGGTATTGTTAATCTTGAACCACATTTTTCATTATGCTCGGTTACGGAACAAATCATCTGCATAGTTGCTTCATATAATTTTGCATAGTTCTCAATTCTTCTTTTTACTTCATACTCAATAGTATGAGTTATCAATAACTCTGGCTGTCCTATGTGGGCAGTAAATTCAAATTCGTCAAAATCGAATGTGATGACAAATTTTTCTTTTTCATTACTTAATTTCTTTAAACGCCAATGAACGCTGCTTAAAAATGCTGTTGCTGGAGATAGTGAAATAGAATCGGTAAGAGAAGATTGCAGTGTGTTTAAGAACTGCGATGTTCTATGATAATTGCCAGATTTAGATGTAGAGTTTTTATAATCTGAACCGGCAGAAATATTTTGGATTCGTTCTAACATGCCTAATTCTCCGCTTTATTATCGCAAGAACAGGCAAAAACTTAAATCAATTTGTTTTAATCATTTTGCTATCTTCAAAATAATTTACAGTTTCTGCATTTTGAAGATGAAGAAGGTCGTTTACAAAAGTGCGGATTCTTACTATTGATGCGTTGATATTAATTAAATCCTCACCCATTTTAGATTTTTCGGATTCAGTTAATTCGTTTTCGATGTTTTTTAGTGATAAAACTAAGCTGCTAAGCGGATTATTTATTTTGTGCCCAATCGTACAAGCCATTTCAATAACTGCTTTAGAATGTTCTATGTTTCGTAATTCGGCTTGGAGATTATAAATACGTATTCCCGATCTTATTCTTGCAAGTAATTCTTGATTTTCTACTGGCTTTACAAGAAAATCGTCTGCGCCAAGATCAAGTCCCATAATTCTATCTTTTAGTGAAGATCGTGCTGTAAGTACTATGAAATATGTTAGTTTAAATTTTTCATCGCCTTTTAGAATGTTGCAAAGTGCAAGCCCGTCTAACACCGGCATTGTCCAATCCGCTACAATAACTTTTGGATCAAAAGTTTTTAAGATTTCTAATGCGTCCTGTCCATTAATTGCCGTTACCACTTCA
>JAGUXE010000157.1 GCA_020061995.1 Ignavibacteriales bacterium
CAGAACGAGGGGATATAGTTATTTTCAATCTACCCAATTATCCAGAAAAGATGTTTATCAAAAGGATTATAGCTCTTCCGAAAGAAAAATTAGAAATAAAAAATGGAAATATATTTATCAACAATAATTTAATAGATATACCCAAAATTCCTAAAAGCTGTTATTATGTCAATGGTAAGAATTTTGCAAAAGAAGGACAGATATTAGAAATCCCTGCGGATCATTATTTTGTTTTAGGAGATAATAGCAAAGCGAGTAAAGATAGTAGGGATTGGGGATTTTTACCCTATAACAATATTAAAGGAAAAGCTATTAAGATATATCTGCCTTTAAGACGGATTAGCGATATAGAATAAACAGAAAAACGCAGAAAACGAACTAGAAGACGAGAACGAGAAAAGAGGGGTCGGGGTCAGAATTGTTTTTTAGAAAATAAATCAAAGACCCCCTTTTTGTTATTATGTTATTAGATATTTCGGTCTATAGAAAATAAAGAAAATAGGGGACGTTTCAATTTTTATACAACTAATATACTGAAACAGGTATTAAATAAAGCAAAAAAGGACGTTTATACTAACTCAATAATCCAGTAACTCTTTTGGTACAATATCTTCATGCGTAAAACAGTTAGTTTATTCTTAGTTTTTATTCTTCTTTCCCACCCAGTATTTGCCTTCCAGCCAACGGGAGTGGCTAACCCACTCATCAATTTACCTAGTCTATACACTTTGCCATCAACTCTGAAAGATACCTACACCTATAATACCCTAAACTTGACGTAATTTTGTAAAAAAACTCTTGATAAATTCTAAAAATGTGCTATGCTCTCTACTTAGAGAGTAAAAGTACAAAAATGCTTAACATCTACTTAATTAAAGACTTAGCGCGATTAACCGGTTATTCTATACATACACTTAAATATTACCTTAAAATTGGCTTGATTAAAGAAGTTAGCCGTAGTCCAGAGACCCGTTTTCGCTATTTTGATGATTCTACTATTGAATGGTTAAAAAGAATACGTAGCTTAAGAAAAGAAGGTAAATCCATCAAGGAAATCAAAGAGGTTTTTAATAACTATCCGCGATAGCGGATGTAACAGTTACTCGCGGTGCCTCGTGACTTAACTCTTTGATACTGCTGGTCACTCGGCACTGTACCGAGTGTCTGTTGCAAAAACTTATGACACGAGTTACTAGGCAATAGCCAACGACATGAGCTACTTTAAAGTCCTGGGCCTAGAAAGAGAACCATTTTCTACCAGTCCTGATGCGGAATTTTTCTACCATTCTAACAGTCATGATACTGCTCTTAAGCGTCTAGAAATTGCCATTAGACTACGTCGCGGCTTAAGTCTTATCTTAGGCGATGTGGGCACTGGAAAAACTACGCTTTTACGCGCCCTCCTTAAGACCCTTCAAGATGAAAATGATTTTATCTTCCATATGATTCTAGACCCTACTTACAAATCAGAATTTCAGTTTCTTTTTAGCTTAGTCAAAATGTTTAATATAGTACCTCCTTTCAAATCTACGCTGGACTTTAAGGAAGCCTTGGAAAAATATCTTTTTCAGAAAGGAGCAGAGGAGAATAAGACCATTATATTACTCATCGATGAAGGACAAAAAATATCACCAGAAAATTTAGAGGTCTTGAGGATGCTTTTAAATTATGAAACTAACGAATATAAACTCTTGCAACTGGTGATTATGGCGCAGGTGGAATTGCTTCCGCGCATAAAGCGTATCCGTAACTTTATGGATAGAATCTCTCTTAAGTACACCATTAATCCCTTAGATGAAAGTGAAACCAAAGAAATGATAGAGTTTAGATTGAGACAGGCTGGGCTAAATTCTGGAAACCATCTATTTACAGATGAGGCCATAAAATTAATCTATCAACACACACAAGGCTATCCGCGCCGAATTGCCATGCTCTGCCATTATGCCTTGGAGACAATTGTAATGAAGGACCAGGAAATTATAGATGAAGAAATTATAAACGGTCTGGTTATTCAAGAGCAAAGATATGAATGATAATATTAGTCCTGAAGAAAAACTCTTGCGATTAATAAGGGGTAAGAAGGAAAAGGATTTAAAAACTTATCCCCAAAAGCCTACATACCCATCAATTCAAAAAGGTTTACCTTTTCTGCCCCTAAAAAAATTAATTTGGTTAGCTTTTGGGGCATCTTGTATCTATCTAATCGCTTCCTTTATCTATCCTTGGGTGGCACTAAAAGAAATTAAATTACCTAAAACAACACCGCAAAAAGTTATTGCACCAAAAATCGAGCCAAGGCAGCAAATTAAACCTTACGAATCTTATCTGGAGGGTATTAAAGATAGACAGATATTTAGTGGTAGCACAACCTCTGATACAGAAAAACCTTTAAGTAGCGTAAGTTTAGATTTAATTAAAGATATAAGTCTCGTGGGTATAATCTCAGGTGAAAATCCTGTAGGCATAATTGAAGATAAAAAGACACAGAAGACCTATTATTTAAGTAAAGGCCAATTTATGGGAGAATTTCAAGTCGAAGATATAAAAGAAGGGAAAATAATTTTAAATTATAAGGGGCAGAGATTCGAACTTTATTTATAAAAATGGAGGAAAAACAATGAAAACTAAATTAATTTTTAGTTTATTTATTTTAGTCTTCTGTATGGTGAATCTTGGTATAGCTCAGCAGGAGAAATCCCAGAATACAATTAGTTTAGATATAAAAGGTATGGATATTGTGGATGTTCTTAAGATGTTAGCTACTCGCGCAGGCCTAAATATTGTGGTGGGTAAAAATGTTACCGGAAGGGTTACGCTTTTCTTAAAAGACGTGGATATTTGGGATGCCTTTGAGATTACCCTCTTAGCCAACGACATGGCTTATGAAAAGAAAGGCGAAATTATTAATGTAATGACGCAAAGGGACTATGAGTTGCTTTATGGAGAGCGTTTTCAGGATAAAAAACAGGCAAAAGCCATACAGTTAAAATATGCTAAACCTGCTGACTTATCCAAAGCGCTAAATCAGATTAAAACCAATATTGGAAGGATAGTTGTAGATGAAGGTTCTAACACCATAGTACTAATAGATAGTCCAGAAAAGGTTAAAGAGA
>JAGUXE010000347.1 GCA_020061995.1 Ignavibacteriales bacterium
AAATCAATTGGAAGAATCGATGTTGAATCTTCAGAATAATAAGTCAAAAGTTACAGCATACGGAGCTTCAATCGATCAGGCGCAATTGGCTTATGATATTGCTCAAAAACGTTTTAACAGCGGAGTCGGTACACAACTGGAAATAGTTGACGCCATGGTTGCGCTGACCCGATCTAAAGTAAATTATTTTAACGGGATATATGAATATTTTATCTCTTACGCAAAACTACAACAATTATTAGGAATCGAAACTTTATGAAATCAGAAAGTATAAATATGAAAACAAAATCATTAGTTCTTCTTCTTTCAGTTATTCTGATTGGATTTATTTCTTCGACATTTATCGGATGTGCCGATTCAGAAGCAAACTCAAATAGTCCGGTTGCAAAAGAAGAGAATTTTACTCTTGTGGAAGTTAGTGAACTTGTCGCAGAACCCTATATAGATTACATCTCATTAATAGGTGTTGTGAAACCCTATCAAATTGCGAATATTGCCTCTGTTGAAGGGGGTAAAATAAAACAATTTAATAAATCCAAAGGGAGTTTTGTTAAAGAAGACGAAATCATCTTAGTTATTGATAATGATGTCCTCAAGGCAAATCTTGATGCCGCAAAAGCTCAATACGATCTTGCTGAAATGAATTTCTCTAAACAGGAAAAAATCTATAAGGAAAATATTTCGAGTGAAATGACTTTCCTTCAGAGTAAATATCAACGTGATGCTGCAAAAGCAAATTATGAATTGATAAAAGCACGTTACGACCAGACTTATATTAAAGCTCCATTTTCAGGTTATCTCGATTCGAAATATTTTGAAGAGGGGGAAGTTGTTTCTCCGGGTCTTCCGATTATAACATTAATTAATTCTAATATGGTTAAAGTTTCTGCAGGTCTGCCGGAAAATTTTATAGCGGAAATAAAAAACGGTAATGAATGTATTGTGAATTTTAAAGATTTGAACGACCTTAAAGTTAAATCAAGAATTTCATTCATGGGTAAATCAATTACCACTAATAACAGAACCTTGCCGATAGAAATGTTAGTTCAAAATTCAACAAATCAGATAAGACCTGAACTGAATGCAGAGGTTCAAATCCAACGCGGAAAATATGATAAGATGATTGTTATTCCCGAGAATGTTGTTGCACGTACAGATTATGGTTATATCGCATTCGTAGCGAATGGTGATAAAGCAGAATTGAGAAAAATCAAAATCCTTAATAGAAGAGGCAATCAAGTTGCAGTAAGTGAAGGGTTGAAAGAAGGTGAAAAATTAATTGTTGTCGGATACCAGAGTCTGGTTGACGGTGAAAATATCAAAGTGATGCGATAATAGGAAGGCGCTAAATTAATTATGAAAATCACAAATCTTGCAGTTGATAATCGTACAAGTATTTTCATTCTTGTTCTGATTATCGTTATACTTGGAATTTCAGCGTATGTATCATTACCGCGCGAATCAGCACCTGATGTTTCTATCCCTCTAGTTGTTATTTCTACCCCTTATATTGGGGTTGCCCCGGAAGATATTGAGTATTTAGTTACTCAACCGATTGAAAAAGAGTTGAAAGCAATCGGTGAAGCAAAGAAAATTGAGTCTTCATCATTTGAGGGTTATTCTCTTATTCAAGTTGAATTTGAGAGCGGTTATGATATTGATGAAGCTCTTCAAAAAGTTAGAGATAAAGTTAATAAAGCCGAACCAAAACTTCCTGCGGATGCCGAGAAACCTGAGATTATAGAAATTAATATCTCGGAACTCCCCATTGTAACATTAAATATTTCAGGACCTGTCGGATTAGTACGATTAAAGGATATTGCTGAAGATCTTAAAGATGAGATTGAACAGGTAGATGGAGTCTTAGAAGTCAAGATTAATGGAGGCATGGAAAGAGAAGTTAAAGTTGATGTTGATTTAACAAAACTTCAACACTATAATATTCGCTTTGATGACATTATAAATTCGATTTCAAATGAAAATAAAAATATTCCGGGGGGTTCAATTGACATTAATTCTTCCAGTTTTATTGTTCGTGTGCCGGGAGAGTTTAAGGAACCATACTTAATCGGTAATATTATTGTAAAATTGAAAGATGGTCAACCGATATATGTTCGTGACCTAGCAACAGTACAATATGATTTTAAGGATAGAACTTCTTATGCCAGATTAAACGGAAATGATGCAGTTGCGGTAAATATTTCAAAACGGGTTGGTTATAATATTATCTCTATAGTTGACAAAATAAAATCAATTGTAGAAGATAGAAAAGGTGAATTGCCAAATACAATTCGAATTGATATGACTAATGATCAATCAAAAGAGATTAAACAGCAGGTACGCGAACTTGAAAATAATATTTTTTCGGGTTTAGTACTAGTGGTTGCTGTCCTCTTCTTTTTCCTTGGTGTTAGAAATGCAATGTTTGTTGCTATTGCAATTCCCTTAAGTATGTTAATTACATTTTTTGTATTACAGGCAGTAAATATCACTTTGAATTTTGTAGTCTTATTTGCACTTATCCTTGCATTGGGTATGCTTGTGGATAATGCAATAGTAATTATTGAAAACATTTACAAATTCCTTGAAGAAGGGAAATCATTATCTGATTCAGCAAAAGAAGCTACAGCTGAAGTCGCCTGGCCGGTAATCTCCTCAACCCTTACAACGCTTGCTGCTTTTTTCCCATTGTTGTTTTGGCCCGGAATAGTTGGTGATTTTATGTTTTACATTCCGGCTACATTGATTATTACGTTATCAGCTTCATTATTTGTTGCACTGCTGATTAATCCGGTTTTTGCTTCAAAATATATGAAGCTCGAACACCCTGATCACAAACCGACGAATTTGTTTGAAAAGATTATTCATCCTTTTAATAAAGTCACTCATTTTTTTGTCGATTTAGCATTACCAAGAGTACTTTCTCTCTATGAAAGAACAGTTCGGTTTGCTTTGGGTCCTGTTAGAGATAAGGACCAAAGAGTTAACAAAAGGAACTGGTTTGGTGTTCTTGGAGTAATTGGTTTCTTTATTGTCGAGGGAATGCTTTCAACATTTATTCCAGAAGTATTTATGATAGTTGTAAGTCTATTCCTCGGAGTTGTTGTTGTTTGGATTTTTACAAATAACAGACTAAAATTTATTTGGGGTTCTTTATTAACTTTATTGCTGATAACTCAATTCTATGGTCTGCTTGAACATGGAACAGAGTTTTTCCCTGATACTCAACCTGCCACCATCTACATTAATTTTGAAACCCCGACAGGGACAAATGTAGATGCATCGAATAAAATATCATCAATTATTGAAGAAAGATTAATAAAAGCTAAGTATCGTGATGTTAAGGATGTTCTTGTTGTTGTCGGGGCTTCTAATAATCCATTTGATGCAGGTTCTTCAACCCCAAATAAGGGGAGTGTAACCGTCCAATTTACTGATTATGAAGATAGACTGCAGAGTAGTTCAATTACAACGGATCAGATCCGTGATCTTATCTCGGCTCTTCCCGGCGTCGATATAAGGGTAAAAAAGCAGGATATGGGACCACCTGTTGGACTTCCGGTCTCAATCCAAATAAGCGGCGATGATTATGATAAACTTGGTGAATTAAGTAAACAAATAGTGGCTGAAATTGAAGATGTTCCGGGACTTGTTGATCTCGAGAGTAATTTTGATTCAGGTAAACCTGAAATTAGAGTTATAATTAATCGGGAAAAAGCTGCACTATATGGATTAAGTACCGGTTTGATAGCAAATAGTGTTAGAACGGCGATTAACGGTGCCGTCGCGTCAAAGTACCGTGTTGATGAAGATGAATATGATATTACAGTTCGTTTGCAAAAAGATCAAAGAGAATCTTCAGATGCAATAAAAAATCTTCGTATCATTTATAACAATGATAAAGGTACTACTCTTAGTGTCCCGCTTATAAGCGTTGCTGAAATATCCTATGATAAAGGACCGGGTGCAATTAGAAGGAAAAATCTTCAAAGAATGATTACTGTTTCGGGTGATGCCGGTGAAGGTTCTAATGGTAATGAGGTACTTGCAAAAGTTAAAGAGAAATTAAATAAATTTCAGTTACCGCAAGGTTACACCCTGAGTTTTGCCGGTCAAGATGAAGAACAAGCTAAAGCAAGTGCATTTCTCGGTAAGGCATTTCTGATAGCACTATTACTTATTTTCTTGATTCTGGTGATTCAATTTAATTCACTCAGCCAACCATTGATTATTTTATCCGCAGTTATCATCTCATTAGTTGGTGTATTTATCGGTCTAATTGTTTTTGCAATGCCGTTTGGAATAATAATGACCGGAATTGGAGTTATCAGTCTTGCCGGAGTAGTTGTGAATAATAACATTGTTTTAATTGATTATACAAATCAATTAAGGAAGCGCGGTTATACACGTCGGGAGGCTATTGTTAATGCAGGAATCAGACGTTTTAGACCTGTTACTTTAACGGCTATTACTACGGTTCTGGGGCTTATACCGTTATCATTTGGATTAGGTTTTGACATCTATACTTTTGAATTTTCAGCTGGAGGAGAGAGTGCAGAATTCTGGAAATCTATGGGAATATCGGTTATTTTTGGATTAACATTTGCAACATTTCTCACTTTAGTGATTGTTCCTGTTATTTATTCCACATTAGATGATGTACCGATTGCAATTCGCCAATTAAAAGATTATTTGGTAGAAGCAATAAAACGACTATTTAAGAAATAATCTTCTTTTTGTGAGGTTGTCTTATGGTAAGCAGACAGATGCTTATAAAGACAACCTCATCAAAAACTATTCTGATAAAAGAATAAAATTTATTAATTTGGTATAGTTCTTTAGAAAATTGTTAAATGTTAAAATCAAAAAAGAAAAATACTTCCAACACAAATCGCAATCAATTTGCAATCATTTCTTTTTTATCTTTCCTTTCGTTGGGATTACTAATTTTTATTAAATATAAAAATCAAAACCTTTCCATATCTGAAATTAATTTCCTATATCTTGGCAACTTATTAAATGTCTTTTCATATTTGGCTCTATTAGTAGGAGTGGCATTCCTATATTTCAGGAGGATTAAGGTATTCGTCGAAACAAATAAAAGAGTGATGTTTTTTTTATGGCTCTCATTGATTATGTTGATATTAGCCTGGGTAGTTGCGCAACATCAGATCCCTTTTCCGGATTTTTACTTTTTAAAACAGTCGGTTAAGAAAATATTTTTAACCTTATTTTATGTAGTCTCATACTTTAGCTTATTGGCAATTACTGTTTATGTATGGTTGCGAGTGCTTGATCACAAATCAGCATTAATAATTAGGACTTTGTTAAATTCAGCACTTATATTTTTAATATTGTTTGGATTCTCGTTTATTTACATTCAAAAAAACTACGATTATATGTTTTTGAAAAAAGATTCGAGTGAAACTGTAGCAGTTGTTTTGGGGGCTGCAGTTTGGTCTGATAATAAACCCAGCACAAGTCTGAAAGCTCGAGTAAAAAAGGGGATTGATTTATACAAGGATAAAAAAATAGACAAAATTCAACTTACGGGAGGAAATGCTCCGGGCGAACTTTCTGAAGCGGAAGTTGCATTTAATTATATTAAACAGTTTAATGTAAATCTAAATGATGTCTATATCGAAAATAAAACAACTTCGACTGCCGAGCAGATTCGATTTATTAAAAATGAATTAATTACACAAAAAAAATATCGGAATATTGTCGTTATTTCTAACAACTATCATCTCAGCCGTATTTATCAAATGAGCCTATTTTATAATGTAGATATAAAATTAATTCCGGCTGACATGAAATTGAACTGGGATAATTCACTTTATTACAAAGTTAGGGAAGCAACAGCACTTTTAATATTTTGGTTTTTTGCAATCTAAAAAAGGAGAAACAATATGGCAATTTTTGAAATATTTGCAGATTATAATCATGAACAAGTAGTTTTTTGTCAGGATAAAGAATCGGGACTTAAAGCTATTATCGCTATACATAGTACAGCGCTAGGCCCATCTTTAGGTGGAACAAGAATGTGGCAATATGCAAACGATGAAGATGCACTTATAGATGCACTTCGACTATCTAAAGGTATGACCTATAAGGCAGCTGTCGCAGGGTTAAATTTGGGTGGCGGTAAAGCTGTTATTATTGGTGATGCTTCAAAACAAAAAAATGAATTATTATTCAGAACATTCGGAAAATTTGTTGAAGGGCTCGCCGGAAGATATATTACGGCAGAAGATGTCGGTACGAGTGTAAAAGATATGGAATATGTAAGAATGGAGACTACCTATGTAACTGGGATTTCGCAATCAATTGGTGGTTCAGGTGACCCCTCACCTGTTACCGGATATGGTGTTTATGTCGGAATGAAAGCTTGTGCGAATGAGTTATGGGGAAATGATTCATTGAAGAATAAAAAAATTGTTGTGCAGGGTGCAGGGAAAGTTGCTAGTTATCTCTGCGAGCATCTTGAGAGTGAATCTGCTGAATTGTATATCTGCGATATCAATGAAGATCGAATTAAAGAGCTTTCATCAAAAGTTAAAGCAACCGTAATTAAACCTGAGGAAGTTTTTGATATCGATGCTGACATATTTTCACCAAATGCATTAGGTGCAATAATAAATGATGAAACTATCGATAAAATTAAAGCGCCGATAATTGCGGGTGGTGCCAATAATCAATTGAAAGATGAAAAGAAGCACGGTAAAATGTTAGTGGATAAAGGAATCTTGTATGCTCCTGATTATGTAATTAATGCAGGTGGATTAATAAATGTTGCTAATGAACTGGAAGGATATATCAGAGACCGTGCATTAGCACAAGCAGAAAACATCTATACTGTTTTGAAAAATGTTTTTGCTACCTCAAAGAATGAAAATATTCCTACATATGAAGCATCTAACAAGTTAGCTGAACAGCGAATTGAACAAGTTAGCAGAATTAATGGAATTTATTCGGGTAAATCAGAGTTTGCCGGGAAGTTTAATCATTTTTTTAGAAGATAAATTGCAAATATTTTAAGTGAGATAAATATTAATGAAACAAAGATTAGGAAGAAGAATTGTTCGCGAAAAAGTTCTTCAGATTTTATATGCTTATGAAGTGAATCGAGATGGTCTAGAAGCACTAATTGATGGTGTTATGGCTGATGTTGAAAGCATTGATGACCGTGAATTTGCCCGTTCGATTATTGATAAAGCTATTATCCATAGTCCTGAGTTTGATGAAGAAATTAAACAGCGTGTTAATAATTGGGAATTCAATAGGATTGCACTCATCGACAGAATTTTAATCAGAATGGGGATGTGTGAGTTGCTCTATTTTCCTGATATACCTCCCAAAGTAACAATTAATGAAGCTATTGAGATCGCCAAGAATTTCAGTACAGCTAGCAGCGGTAAATTTATCAATGGTGTCCTCGATAATTATTTGGATAATCTAAAGGAGACTAATCAATTGAATAAAAAAGGAAGAGGCTTAATCGAAGAAACGATATCAAAGAATGATCTAGATTAATGACAGAACGAAAAAAAATATTCGTTTGGACACTATTTGATTTTGGTAATACATCCTTTTCTATTGTTGTTGTAACGTTCTTATATGCTGTATATTTTAAGAAAGTTGTTGCAGGCGGCGAAGCAATAGGTGATTTTTATTGGAGCTTAGGGACAAGTCTTGCAATGATAGTAACAGCAATAATATCACCAATTTTGGGAGCTATTGCTGATTATTCAGCCGGTAAAAAACGGTTCCTCCTTTTTTTCACTCTTCTCTGTGTTATTGCAACTTCCGGACTTTATTTTGTCGAATCTGGAAATGTATTCTGGGGGTTGGTGATTTTTATTATTGCTAATATTGGTTTTGAAGCCGGTCTAGTTTTTTATGATTCCTTTTTACCT
>JAGUXE010000291.1 GCA_020061995.1 Ignavibacteriales bacterium
TATGAACTGCGATATTTTGAGATGGATAAGAAAGGTTATGCATCCCCCACAACAATAGTTACACTTCTGCAGGAAGCCGCTGCCGACCATTGTTTATCAATTGATTACGGATTATATGATTTGTATGATCAAAATATCGGCTGGGTTTTATTAGCCGGTTATTTACAGATGGAACGCTATCCTCTTTATAAAGAAAAAATTACTATAAAAACATGGATATCTAAATATTCTACAATAAAAGGGGAAAGAGAAAATATTATTAGTGATGAAGCTGGTAACATAATTGGTAAGGGAAAAGGACTCTGGTTATTTTTTGATATAAAGCGAAGAAGGCCTGTTAGGGTTTATGATGATATTATTAATAAATGGAAAGTTTATCCGGAAGAAAGTATTGTTTGTGATATTACAAAAAAAATTGAACCGATAGATTCAGCAGAACATAAAAAGAGTTTTCTTGTACATCGTTATGATTTGGATTCCAATAAACATGTAAATAATCTTCGGTATTTACAGTGGCTCCTCGAAACCATTCCTGATGAATTAATTGATAACTATTTTCTCCATTCAATTGATGGACGTTATATTAATGAAGCTCAGTATGGACATATAGTCGAATCATTTTCAGAGAATGAAGATAATTCACTCTGTTTCAGACACACTATCATAGATAAAGATAATGATAAAATTTGTGCAACCGGAAGAACCGTATGGAAAAAAAGAAATGTATGATTTATATGTACTACAGGAGATGTCGAAATTCAGTTAAATGTTTTGAATCTTTTTTTAGCTCAAATCGTACTTTTGTAGTATTGAAATTAGTATTTAGATCCCGACCTTCGTCGGGCGGACAATGTTTTAATTTTACTGGGATAGAATTGACTCAGCAGACAAAATTAAAACTATCACGAAAACTCGATCCCTTCCAATTTTTATTTCAAAATATCGGCTTTGTTATTATCTTAAAATTTAAATTATAAAATTAAATGTTAAATGATTGGAACCATGGAAAATAAAAAAAATCTCACTCCCATTGAAAAACTAACTTACCCGATACAAGAATTCCTTCATAAAGAAGCAAGCGGAGGAATTTTACTAATTATCGCAACCGTTATTGCTTTAATATGGGCTAACTCAGCTTTTGCTGATTCATATCATCATTTATGGCATACATATTTTACTCTCGAATTAGGAAATATGGCACTCAAATATTCGCTTCATCATTGGATTAATGATGGATTGATGGTCATCTTCTTTTTTGTTGTTGGTCTTGAAATTAAAAGAGAATTATTAGTAGGAGAACTCTCGTCAGTCAAAAAGGCTTCTTTACCTATAGCAGCCGCTTTAGGAGGAATGATTCTTCCTGCACTTTTTTATGTAATTTTTAATAGTGGGGGAGAAGGAGCAGCAGGATGGGGAATACCGATGGCAACAGATATTGCTTTTGTTGTTGGTATTTTAGCATTACTTGGCAAAAGAGTCCCTCTTGCTTTAAAAATATTCGTACTGGCTTTGGCGATTGTAGATGATATTGGTGCCGTATTAGTTATTGCAATATTCTACACTGCAGAAATATCGTATGTCAGTTTAGGATTAGGTGGAGGAATTTTGTTATTATTAATAATAATGAACAAAATGGGGGTAAGAAATATTTTAGTCTATTCGATTGTCGGAATACTTTTATGGCTAGCATTTTTGAAATCGGGTGTTCACGCCACAGTTGCAGGTGTTTTACTGGCATTTACAATTCCTTCAAGCTCCAGAATTAACACAAAAAAATTCTCGAATGAGACTGATGATTTACTCAAGAAATTTAACAATTCCGGCGAACATGGTGCAAATGTTCTTACAAACGAAACTCGTTTATCGGCTATTCAAAAAATAGAGAAGAATTGTGAACAAATATTAACTCCACTCCAACGATTTGAACATGGTTTACATCCATGGGTCTCTTTTCTGATTATGCCCTTATTTGCTCTTGCAAATGCAGGTGTTACAATCGGTTCGGGATTCGGATCTGCAATTATTCATCCGGTAAGTCTCGGTATTATTCTCGGGCTTTTTCTCGGAAAACAATTAGGGATTTTCGCTTTTTCCTATTTTGCAATAAAATTAGGATTTGCATCTAAACCCGAGGGTGTCAGTTGGAAAAAGATTTATGCCGCCTCAATTCTTGCAGGTATTGGATTTACAATGTCACTTTTTATTGCAAATCTCGCTTTGGGCACCGAGGAGCTGCTAAATATTTCCAAAGTAGGAATTTTATCCGGTTCATTAATTTCAGGAGTAGTAGGATTTATAATTCTTAAAATAAGTCTTAATAAGGTCGATTAATGAAAGAATTGATAATAACCTCGAGAAAACCTTCTATAATATGAATTCTTGTGGAGAATTTCTTTTCTAAAGAAGAAATTCTCCAAATCCCTTAAAAAACTTTTTCGGAATAGAATTCAAATTCCGTATATTTGCATTCTTAAAAACGAAAGGTTTTATGCTAAGTTTAAAATCACTCAATCCAGAGCAAAAAAAAGCAGTTGAGTTCGATGGGGGCCCATCTATAATTATTGCCGGTGCCGGTTCCGGTAAGACTAGAGTATTAACCTATAAGATTGCCTATCTTATTGAGCAGGGATATAATCCTTACGAAATATTGGCTTTAACTTTTACAAATAAAGCCGCAAAAGAAATGAAAGAAAGAATTAAAAAACTCATCGGAGCAAAGGCTCAAGAATTGTGGATGGGTACTTTTCATTCAACTTTTGCCAAAATATTAAGAATAGAAGCTCTAAGCATCAATTACAACCATAACTTCACTATTTATGACGCTGAAGATTCACTCGCTCTCGTAAATAGTGCAATGACAGGTCTTAATATATCATCTGATACTGTAAATGCCAATTCTGTGCGTCATAGAATCAGTTATTTAAAAAATCATATGATTTTTCCAAAGGAATTTAAAGAAAGGATGATGGCATCTTTTCTTGATGAAAAAGTAGCTGAAATTTATGAAGAATATCAATTCCGAATTGCAGAAAATAATGCAATGGATTTTGAAGATCTTCTCTTAAAACCGATTGAATTGTTTGAAAATAATCCGAAAATTCTTCAAAAGTATAAGAAGAAATTTGGTTATTTGTTGGTAGATGAGTTTCAGGATACCAATAAAGCTCAATACGAATTACTCAAATTACTTGCTACCAAAGATGGCAAAATTTGTGTAGTCGGTGATGATGCTCAAAGTATCTATAGCTGGCGTGGTGCTGAAATTGCTAATATGCTCAACTTTGAAAAAGATTTCCGTAAATCAAAACTTTTCCGTCTTGAGCAGAATTATAGATCGACCAAAAATATTCTTGCAGCGGCAGATTCAATAATAAAAAATAACCGCGATCAACTAGATAAAACATTATGGACTTCAAATGAAGATGGTGAACCACTATCGTTATTAAAATGCTCTGACGAGAAGGATGAAGCTTATCAAATTGCAAAGTTTATTAAAGAAGAAATTCATGAAAATAAATATTCAATGAAGGATTTTGCAATTCTTTATCGTACAAATGCGCAATCGCGTGCGCTTGAAGATATTTTCAGAAGAGAAAAAATCCCCTTTGTAATAATCGGCGGTATAGAGTTTTATAAACGTAAAGAAGTTAAAGATATAATCGCCTACCTTAGAGTAATTACAAATCAGCAGGACGAGGAGAGTCTTCTTCGTATCATGAATTTCCCACAGCGGGGAATTGGTTTAACAACTATCGGAAGAATGATAGGTTTTGCCCGTAAACATGGAATTACTCTTTTCGATACTATGTCAAGAGTTTTTGAAGTTATCGATATTAAAGAGAGAATTCAGAAAAATGTAAAGGGCTTCAAAATTTTATTAGACAAATATATAGGATTACGAACAAAACTTTCTGCAAGTGAATTAACCAGATCGTTAATAGATGAACTTGGACTTATAAGAATGTTTCGTGAAGAAAATAATCCGGAATCATTAAGTCGTCTACAGAATATCGAAGAATTACTTTCGGCAATAACTGAGTATTCAAAAGAAAAACCGGAAGCTAAGCTTGAAGATTATTTACAGGAAGTAGCATTGATAAATGATCTCGATCTTGCAAAAGATAATACAAATGTTGTTACAATGATGACAATCCATGCTGCTAAAGGTTTGGAATTTCCTGTAATATTCATGTCGGGATGTGAAGAAGATATTTTTCCACTCTCAACAAAATTTAGCAGTGATGCAAGTATTGAAGAAGAGAGACGACTTTTTTATGTAGCGATGACTCGTGCGGAGAAAAAAGTTTATATTTCCCATGCACGCTCACGTTATCGATTCGGAGAGGTAGCTTATCAAAATCGCTCACGTTTTATAGATGAACTTGATGCAAAAACATTAAGTGAAATGAATGGAAATGCAGGAAAAAAAGCTAATAGAAAATCAAAGAAAGAAATATATTACGAATATTTTGAAAACTTGGATTATGAAGATTTTAGCCAGGAAAATCGTTTCCTCAAAATAGGAAGCCGTGTTATGCATGAGAAATTTGGGATGGGAAAAGTTATTCAACTTATCGGAGCAGGTGAAAATCAAAAAGCCACTGTTTCCTTTGAAGGGAATAATGTTAAGCAATTAATGTTAAAGTTCGCAAAACTGAAAGTTCTTAATTAATCAAAATGAAAAAAATCATTCTAATAATATTATTCTTTTCAGCATATTTAATAGGGCAAGAATTACGAGGAACTTGGATAGCAAGAAATACTCTTAATTCAAAGGAATCTCTTGCAGCAGCTATGGATTCTTTAGCCGCTAATAATTTTAACGTTGTATATATTAATGCATGGAGTCGCGGTTATCCTCTATGGCAAAGTGATGTATTCAAAAGCTATACAGGCATTTCGATTGATCCGGTCTATGGTAAACGAGATATTTTAGCTGAAGCAGTTTCTGAGGGGCATAAAAGGGGATTGCATGTTGAAGCCTGGTTCGAGTATGGATTTGTAGGTGGCTGGACAGGAAATCAACCCCCCGGTGGAAAAGGACCTATATTTAATGCAAAACCCGAATGGGTAGCAAAAAAACTTGATGGCACTGAAATGGATAACAGTAATTTTTACTGGATGATCCATACTCATAAAGATGTGCAAGATTTTTTAATTGCTCTTTCCACAGAAGTATGTCGTAACTATGATATTGACGGTATTGAATTAGATAGAATTAGATATTCTAGTCTTTTATATGGTTATGATTCCTATACTGATAGTTTGTACCGATTGGAAAATAACGGAAATCCGCCACCGCAACAATATAATGATGCTTCATGGATTAGATGGCGTGCTGATAAGATAAATGAATTTATGGAACGTGCTTATGATTCAATTAAGGCAATCGGCAACCATATTAATGTTTCAAATGCACCAAGTTTATATTCATCATCTTCTTATACGGCTTACAATGATTTTTGCCAGGATTGGGTATGGTGGGTAAACAATAATAAAGTTGATAATGTTCAGGTACAATCTTATGTCGGTTCATCATCATCTTTTCAAGCAATATTAAATTATTTAGGAACATTAATATCAGATAAAAGCAAAGTCTTTCCGGCGTTTGCTGTTAAACCTAATGGAAATCCTATTACAAATTCTGAAGCAGTAAATTTTGTAACCACTTCACGTTCAAAAGGTTACAGTGGTAATTCCATCTGGTATTTTACAGATTTATCAACTTATTTTTCTACTTTTAAGTCATCAGTTTTTTCACAAAAAACTTATCCCCCTTATACAATACCTGAGTGGCGTGAGTTTTATAAAATTCTTCCGATATCAGATACAGTAAATGCGGTTCGAATAGGTAATTGGTTAAAAAGTACCATCTTTGGATACGACGGCTCATCTTATTATACAAATACTCAAACGCCTTCATCAATAGATTATTATGTTGATGTTCCTGCAGAGGGATATTATGAAGTTTATGCATTTAATGTCGTAGCCTCAAATAGAAGTGATTCTGCAGTTTATAAAGTTTATGATAAAAGTGGAAGTGAGAACTCAGTTATTGTCAATCAAACAATTTCTGATTACAGAAGATGGTTTAAACTGGGTGATTACTTACTAGAGAAGGGGAGAAATAAAATTGTCTCCCTTTCGAACGAAAATCTTGCGGCATCAAAAAACTTGAGTGGAGATGCGGTAATGATTTCACTTAACCGAAGACTTTCACCCGATGTAATACTAAGTAATAATGATAAGGGAGAATCTGAAGTAAAAAAAAAAGATAATTCGGAATTCGGATTAAAAAGTTTTCCTAATCCCTTTAATAATAGTGCAAAAATTTATTTTACATTAATTGATTTACAGCCTGTTCAAATTAAAATATTTAATACGATTGGTCAGCTCGTTGTAAATGATGTTTATTATCCAAACAATTTCGGAGACCAGTCTTATAGTTTAGAGAACTTTTCTGTCCCGGGGGGAGTTTATTATTTTGAGTTATCTCAAAAACAAAAACGGGAAATATTAAAAATAGTATTGATTAAATAAAAGAATAATTTGTGGAGAATCGAGAATGATAGCACCAAAAAAATTGGCGATTTTAGTGGGCGGTGGTCCAGCCCCCGGTATTAATAGTGTTATTGGCGCAGCTACAATTCGTGCGGCAGTTGAGGGGATTGAAGTTATCGGTATTAGAGATGGTTTCAAGTGGATTTCCGAAGGAGATATTTCACATTATAAAGAATTAACAATTCATAATGTTTCGCGTATCCATTTTAGAGGTGGATCCTACATCGGAATTTCGAGAAGTAATCCAACCAAAGATCCTAAAAAATTAGAAAATACAGTTACTTCACTTTTAAGATTAAATGTAGATAAATTAATCTCAATCGGTGGTGATGATACAGCTTACAGTGCAATGAAAGTTGAGGAGATGGCAGCAGGACGAATTCGTGTAGTCCATGTTCCGAAAACAATAGACAATGATTTAGATTTACCACACGGTATTCCGACATTTGGTTTTCAAACAGCTCGTCATCTCGGAGTTGAAATTGTTAAAAGTTTAATGGTTGATGCTCAAACTACATCACGTTGGTATTTTGTGGTAACTATGGGCAGAAAAGCAGGTCACTTAGCTCTTGGAATCGGAAAAGCTACCGGTGCTACAATGACTTTGATCCCTGAGGAATTTGAATCACCAACCGTAAAACTAAAACATATTGTTGATATTATAGTTGGAGCAATGATTAAGAGATTAAGTTACGGCAAGACCGATGGTGTTGCAATTTTAGCGGAAGGACTTGTTGAACAACTTGATCCTAAAGATCTTGAAGCACTTGTAAATGTTGAACGTGATGCACATGACAATATCAGAATTGCTGAAATTAATTTCGGTGAAATTCTGAAATTTAAAGTTCAGGAGAGATTGAAAGATTTCGGTATTAAGATGACAATCGTAGCAAAAAATATTGGCTATGAATTACGTTGTGCAGATCCGATTCCTTTCGATATGGAATACACCCGCGACCTCGGTTATTCAGCATCTCAATTTGTGTTGAACGGTGGAAACGGGGCAATGGTCTCAATTCAAAACGGACGATTCGTTCCTCTATTTTTCAAAGATATTCTTGATCCAAAAACAAATAAGACAAAAATCCGAATGGTTGACCCAAGTTCGGAATCATATTATATAGCCCGTAGATATATGTTAAGATTAGCGCAAGCCGATTTTGATGATCCGCACGAACTAGCCAAGTTTGCAGCTACTTGTGGTTTGTCATTGGAAAAATTCAAGGAGCAATTCTATTATTTAATAGAACAGGATATGCTTTACAAAAAGATGAAAGAAGGGAAGATTAATCTTACTTCACCGGAGAGTAATTTTATGCATGAACCGATAGCAAACCAAAAAGGAAAGACAAAGCAAGTTGGTCAGCCACCAATTTTAAATAAAGAATAATTATTTAGTTTCTTTAATAGAGTTCTCTTTAGGAGCGAAGAGAACTCTTTTGAAACAAAAAACTGTAAGTGAAATAATAATTGTCCAGGCTGAAATCAGAAATACAATTCCTTCAGTGGTAAGTCCCATTTGTCAATCCTTTCTATTTTCGAAAGATAGATTAAAGGGGAGAGAAATCAAAACTTTTGTGAACTGAGGGAAAATAAATAGTTGCTTTAAAATAATATTTGACATTTAATTATTTTTTGTTAAATTTGCCGTCACAAAGAAAGTAGGGTATGTGGCTACCCTATTTGTTCTTGTAAATCCAAGAAAGAGGCAAAGAATTAATAACATTAATTCTTTAAAGATTAAATAAATAATTTAAAATATAACCGTAAGAAGAAACTTTTTCTAAAACTGCTTAAAGTAATTAAGAAGAGTTCACTTCCCTAATGTGATATTTACTAAGTGGGGTTAGTAAATACAATTAAAAGAGAGGTAAAAATGCGTTCATTAAAACTTTTTATTTTTGTCCAGTTTGTTTTACTGGCTTATGCTGGAGCAATATATGCTCAACCGGTGTTAGTAAGTCCGGCAAATGCGGCTACTAATGTAGTTTTGCCGGTTACATTATCATGGAGTGGTTCAGGACCTTTCGATGTTGAAGTTCGTGTCGGAATAGCCGGACCTTTGGTCTATTCCCAATATGGAACAGTTTCAACTTCTGTAATCCTATCAAATCCGACACTAACATATAGTACAAATTATTATTGGTTTATTACCAATGGTGCCGGAACATCAATTCGTAATTTCACAACTTCAATTGCACCTCCGGCAGTTCCTTCATTGGTATCTCCGGCGGATTTAGCAACGGGGCAATCTTTAACACCAACCTTATCTTGGGCTGATGGCGGGGGTGGTGCAGTAGAATTCTATCACGTTCAAGTAGCTAGTGATAATCTTTTTTCAACAATAGTCTTTGAGGATAATGCAGTTCCGGGTGTGAATACTTCATCTGTAGCTTCCGGATTAGCTATTAATACGACTTATTATTGGCGAGTTAAAGCGGCCAACGTTAGTGGTGCTCAAAATTCAGCTTTTTCAGCTTATCGTGAGTTTACAACACTTAATGGAGTTACATTAACAGGACCGTCAAATGGAGCAACAGGTTTAGCTCTACCTATTTCGTTTTCATGGAATGGTGCCGGTGGACCCTATTGGATTCAAATTCAAGCAGCAGGCGGAGGTTGGGTAACTTTTGCTTACGAAGATAATGCTGTTGTTTCTTCTCCTGTGGGTGTAGGGACTCCAGACTTAGCATATAATACCGCTTACGATTGGCGAGTAAGTTCAAATGGTGGAACTACTTGGTCTTCAGCTTCATTTACTACACAAGGTCCTCCAAACGCACCAGTACTTAGTACTCCACTAGATGGAGCCATCAATCAACTTATGAATTTAAATCTAAGTTGGACAGCCGGTGGTGGTGCTTCTGTTGATACTTACGAACTTCAATTAGCTACATCCAATGCATTTGGTGGCAGCATTGTTTATCAAAATGCAGCTATACCCGGTGGAACTACAACTTTGGCTGTTGGACCTCTGATTTCTAATACGACCTATTATTGGAGAGTAAGAGCAACTAATAATTTATCAGGAACTTCTGCATTCTCTTCAATATTCAGTTTTACAACTTTACAAGTTCCGGGTGTTCCTACATTATTACTACCAACTGATGGTAGCATATATGTTCTCAACCAACCATTTTTTGTGTGGACTCCAAATACAAATGTTCAAGCTGATTCATTCTTGATTCAAATTACTCCTGATCCTACTTTCTATAATGTTCATTTAAATATTTTTGTACCGGCATCCTACGTTTTGGGGCAAGATCAAGGATACCAGCTTACCGACACATTAGCAACAGGTTCACCTTATTATTGGAGAGTTCGAGGATATAATGCCGCGGGATATGGTCCTTTCGCAGCACCTTTTGATTTCCAGGTTGCAGCTTCAGGTGATTCTATGCCTCCGGTTCCAATTATCTCATATCCTCGTAATGGGGAAACCGCTTATTCTTTATCACCCGCTTTAAATTGGTATGTGACTCACTATGCTGTAGGCGTTACATATGAAATAGAATTTAATACCGATGGAATATTCACTGGTACACCTACGCAAACGGGTATTACAGATTATTTTTATACAGCTCCAGGTTCTCCACTTGCTAATAATACCCAATATTATTACAAGGTAAGAGCAAATCGTGGTGGAATTTATTCTTTGTGGTCAGATTCAGCAGCTTTTACAACATTGCCTGTTGATGTTCCATTCTTACCTATACAATCTTGGCCAATCGGAAATATAACAATATGGTCAAATCCTACACAGCTCAACTGGTATGTTAATGGAAATAGTACAACATTAACCTATGATGTTGAATTTAACACTGATAACAATTTTACCGGTACACCAACTGTTGGTTTTGATAATATTAACGCGAATAATATTAATATTCCAACTCCGGGTATAGGTATTACTTATTATTGGAGAGTTCGATCATTTAACGGAACAATCTATTCAGCTTGGACTGCTACAGAGCAATTCAGAACTGCAGGTTGGTCAGGTTCAGCTACTCCAATCCCTTCAGCTCCTGTGAGTGGTCATACAGTCTATTCAAATGATGTGACTATGAGCTGGTTTATTCGTGGTTACAGTGCTAGTTATACATATAATTTACAATTTAGTACAGATGGAAATTGGGCTAATCCATTAACAACAACAACTTATCCTGGATTACTAACCCAAAGTCATACAGAACTAGGATTAACTTTTGGAAGCACTTATTACTGGAGAGTTCAATCAGTTTCAGGAGCTACCACAAGTGCATGGTCGACAACATCATCATTTACGGTTGTTGGTCCGAACGGATCAAATATTCCAATCCCTTCATGGCCAATCGGTAGTGCAAGTATTCCTTCGGATACCGTCAAATTGCTTTGGTATTTGAATGGTCCGATTGCCGGATTAGTATTTGACGTTGAACATAATACTTCAGGAATTTTCACCGGTACCCCTACTCACCCTGGTTTAACAGCAACTGAAATAGAACTTACTGGACTTACAAATGGTGCAAATTATTTCTGGAGAGTTAGATCAAGGTCATCAAATGGTGCTTCGACATCAGCATGGTCTGTAACAGCAGATTTTGTTGTCCTTTCAGGAATATTGAGTCCTGTACCAAGAATTGGTGCTCCTGACTATGGTATTACTTTAATGACTGTGGATCCTAATTTGTCATGGTATGTTCTTACTGGATCAACCAGTACAAAGTATGAATTAGAATATGCACAGAATGCAAATTTCTCAAA
>JAGUXE010000045.1 GCA_020061995.1 Ignavibacteriales bacterium
AAAAAAGTCACTTGCATGCAATCTCAGTGAGCTTACGAATATTAAAGATACAGAATAAACTGGAACGATGATTGGTTAAATATATTTTAACAATTATTAAACCAATGTGATTTCAGACCTATTGTTTTTCAATTCAAAATACTATCTTTACTTACTTAAATTATCAATTAATCCAAAGAAAAATGTCATTACCTGTAGAGAAGAAGCAACAGTTACAGAATATTATTGTAGAGTCGGCATCAAAAATTTCACAATTGTGCAGTGAACTGTCAAATGAAGTTAGACTTTCCAATAATTCAACTCAATTAAATCCCAAAGTCGATCAAATATTTAAATCGTTTTTGAATTGGAACAGAGAAATTGCTAATAATATAAATACTCTTTTTGATACTCAAATCAGTCTGGAAAAACAAGTCTCGACTTTGCTTGATGAGAAAAAAAAATTAGAGGTGTTATATTCATCCGGAATTTTATTCTCATCAAAACAAGAAAAAAAATTATTAATAGAATCTGCACTTGATATTGTGGTAAAAGAATTAAAAGCTGATGCCGGTTTTATTACCCTAATTAATGAGCGAGATGAAATTGACTCCATTTACTCAAAAAATATGCTACTTCATGATAACCCTGATGCTATGGAGATATCAACAACTGTTATAAGGAATACTCTTAAATCCCACTCTCCCGTCCAAATTGATAATATAGATGGCCGCCATGATTATGCAAGACAAGTTAGTATCATAAAATTGGGAATTACATCTGTACTATGTGTGCCACTAATTTCAGGGGAAAAAGTTCTTGGTGCGGTTTATCTTGATAAGCGAAATAATGAAAATTCATTTTCAAACAATGATTTAATGTACTTAATCTCTTTCGCAAATCTGATTGTCAAGGGTTTGGAGATATCAACTCAAATCGATTCTCTTGAGAAGAAAATGATAAATGATCAGTTTATTAAACTCGATGATTTAAGAAAAGAGTTTTTGAGTTCCGAAATTATCGGAAGAAGTAAAAAATTATTTGATGTTTTAAAAGTTGCATCAAAAGTTGCTGCTACAGATGCGTCCTTGATAATATTAGGTGAAAGTGGATCTGGAAAAAATCTTCTTGCACAAGCAATACATAGAAATTCAAGAAGAAAAGAACATCCTTTTTACACAGTCGATTGTAGTTCAATTCCAAACGATTTACTTGAATCTGAGTTATTTGGTTATGAAAGCGGCGCATTTACGGGTGCGTTAAAAACGAAAATCGGTAAACTTGAACTTGCAAACGGTGGCACGCTTTTTCTTGATGAAGTTGGAGAAATGAATATCAATCTTCAACCAAAACTTTTAAGAGTGATTCAAACTAAAGAGTTTGAGCGACTCGGTGGAGTTCAACCGATAAAAATTGACGTTCGAATTATTGCGGCTACAAATAAAAATATCGGGGAATTGATTCAAGCAAATAAATTTCGTGAAGATTTATATTATCGATTAAAAGTTATAGAAATAACAATGCCTAAGCTTCGAGATAGAAAAGAAGATATTGCTGATCTTGTCACGTATTATTTAAATAAAAATTCGACAGAAGATAAAATTTTTACAATAAATGAAAGGGCATTAGAAGTTCTAGAGAATTATAATTGGCCAGGTAATATTAGAGAACTTGAGCATGTATTATTGCGTTGTATTGTACTTGCAAAAAGTTCTGAAATTGATGTTGATGATCTGCCACCTGAAATAGTTCAACAATACACTGAGGAATTGCCGATGACTGAAGGGCTAACTCTCGCTGAAGCTGAGACTGAATTCAGAAAAAGATTTATACTGAAGGTTATGAGGAAGGCTAAATCAAAAACAGAAGCAGCAAAAATACTTGGTATCAATAGGACTCACTTTCACAAGCTTCTCTCACAGTTGGAAATAGATATTTAAAATATTTTTATTTAATAGAATTCACAGCTTTCCAAAAGTATCTTCTTTGCTCAAGAGATTTTTTTGCATCAGTTTTCACTTCAATAACAGAAAAGCTTTTTCTTTTTATTGCACCTAGAATAGATGTGCTGAAATCATTCCATGAATTTACTTTTTTGTAAAATCCGCCAAATCCTTTTGTAAATGGTTTAAAATCCAATTGATGTGAGACTTTAAAAAAAGGAGAGAAAATTTCAGAATACTTTGATATGGGCAATACTTCGAATATCCCACCCCCGTCGTTATTGATTAGAACTATTATGAGTGGAATTTTTAATTGCTTGGAAATTAGCAAACTATTTAAGTCATAATAAAAAGAAAGATCTCCTATTAGTAAAAATGTTGGCTTATTACTCGCTGCTGCAATCCCAAAAGCGGTTGATATAATTCCGTCAATTCCACTTGCCCCTCGATTATTGAAGATCTTAAAATCTTTATCTTGTTTACTCGCAAAATAATCGAAATCACGAATTGGTAGACTATTCCCAATCATAATATTTGAATCACTGGGAATAGATTTTAACAATTCATTTGTAATTGCAAGTTCATTCGGGAAAGGTATAGAATTCACCAATTCTGATTTTAATGATTCAATTTTCTCATCAAGTAAACGCAGTTTTTTAATCCATCGATTATTGGGCTTAGTTGTATGAGCAACACCGGTTAACTTTAATATTTCAGAACAGAAATCAGCCGGTTTCATATTGATTGATGCAATTGATTTATTTGCCGGATCAAACCAATCGGCAAACTCATTAATCATATATCTCGGTATGTTTTGCTTAGCTAGAAAGTCTTCCAAACTTTTTGATGTAATGATTCTTCCAAATTGAAGAATAAATTCCGGTTTGATTTTATTTTCGATTATTTTCGAACGCAACATCGCATCATAATTAATTATTACATTTTTTTTATCATAATTCCCAAAACGTAAATTAGAAGCTACGTCAGCAAAAATTGGATAACCAAGTAAATTAGAAACTTTACTTATTTGATTAGAAAATTCCAAATCAAACTTATCGGGACCTGCAATCAACAATCCTCTCTCACACGTCTGAAGTAAACGAATAATGTTTTTGAAATGAGTTCTGTTGCTTTTAACTATTTTAGATTCTTTTAGATCAGAAATTGGGACAATACTCAATTTGCTTAAAATATCAGTATTGAAATTGTCAGTAAATGAATCAGGCTCAAAAGGTTTTTCAAATGGAAAATTAATATGAACCGGACCAACATTATACTCAGTAGAAATCTTGACAGAAAAATAGGCTATGCTTTTCAGTCTGCTTAATTTATCGACTGATAATTCAGGCAAATCAAGATCGAAATAGTGACGAATATGATTTTTATAAAGGTTTTGTTGGTTTATAGTTTGGTTAGCTCCAAGAAATCTTAATTTACCTGGTCTATCAGCAGTACAAACAATAAGAGGAATTCGTTGTTGATAAGCTTCAATAATGGCTGGATACAATTCAGCTGTTGCAGTTCCTGAAGTGCATACAACTACTACAGGTTTATTTATTGCACGTGCCAGTCCTATTGCAAAAAAACCGGAAACACGTTCATCGATATGCACATAAGTCTTAATGTTTTTATTTACTGCGAAAGAATATGTCAGTGGAGTATTCCTAGACCCCGGCGAAATGCAGACATGTTGAATCCCCAAATTGACTAATTCTTCGACGAATATGGAAGTCCAAAGTATATTATGATTTACTTTCATTCTGAAAAAATCGAGAGGAGAGTATTAAATTTTAAATTTGTTTCAGCAAATTCTGTTTCAGGTTTTGATGCAGCTACAATTCCACATCCGGCAAAAGCAGTGAGCTTCTTTTCGTTTAAAACGCCTGATCTTATTGCTACTGCAAAGTCGCATGAATTATTAAGATTGAACCAACCTATAATACCTGAATATAAACCTCTTCTGTGTTCCTCAATCTTTTTGATAACTGCATGTGCAGCTTCCTTTGGATTACCGCAAACTGCTGGAGTAGGAAAAAATTTTTCTAAGAGAGGAAATATAGAAGTGTTATTCTTTAGTGGACCCTCAATAGGAGTCCATATATGTTGGATAGTATTTAATTTTTTAACTTTAATTTCTTTATCAAATTTAATTTCAGTACAAAAATCAGTTAGAACAGAAGTTATAAATTCAACCACAGTAGAATGTTCATTCACTTCTTTCTCTGATGATAGTAATTCAATTTCAAAATCTGAATCGACTTTATTATCAGATGAACGGGGAGCGCTTCCTGCTAATGCTTCAGTGTAAATAGTTTTATCCTTGATTGAAAATAACATTTCCGGAGAAGCACCAAAAAAAATCTGATTAGCCTGCTTGAATAAAAACAATAAGCTTTCTTGATGTTTTTCAAATAGCTTATTTAATAATTGGTAAGATGTCGGTCTATCCGAAAGAATGATTTCAATTGTTCTGGATAATACTACTTTGGTAACTTCAGCATTGAAAATTAATTCCTTAATATCATTCACCTGTTGAGACCATTTTTTCTTTTCTTTAGGTGTGTTACCATTTATTATTCGAACTTTAGGCAATTTATCTTCAATAGGTAAATTTACGTTGATGAGTTGATTTAAATATGAACGTAATTTCTTTTGATGCAGAGAAGGGGAAAATGAGCTATCATAAAGTGAGTTAAAAACAAGAAAGACTTTCTCATTTCGATTCAGTATTAGTAATTCAGGGATAAACCATGCAGAATCTTCATATTGCTTCCAGATCTCATCATTGTGTTCGACTGTGAATTTCATCCCACCAACAAATAGGGGGAAATTCTGTTCAACATAATTTTCTATATTACTTGATACAAATGGGAAATTACTCTTTAGTTTTTTTTCGATTCGGGCGAAACGTTCCTTGCCATTTTCATTTATAGATAATATCGAATTAAAAGCGCACAGTTGATAACCATCACTATTACTTTTAAAGAAAAACGATTTTTCAACACTATCTAAAAGATAAATTGATTTTAAAAAAACTGAATCAATAGGTAATTCAAAAACATAACTTAATATGCTGTTGATACTTGGATTCTTTTTAAAAGTTGAAATTTTAGCTGTTAAAAATTCGGAATAACCGAATAAGAGTTTATTTAATAATTCTTCCATCAAGTTCTATATTATTTACTATATCAATATAAATTTTAAGCAAAAAGTTTCCAAAAAGAGGAATCACAGTTAATATTTTTATGAGTTTCAGAATTCAACCTCAACTCCTAATCTAAATAACAGTGTTGAAAAATAATACATTTATAGTTAGTTTTAATAGGGAATTTTTGGAATACATTTAGGGGAATAGATGAAAATCGGCTTTGTCAATAAGCTTGGTACCAAACTAATAATTGCGATTACTTCGGTTCTCCTCTTAAACCAATTGTTTTTTACTTACTACAATATTTCAACTCTGAAATCAGACTTAATAAAAACTTCAGAACAAAACGCTTCCAATATAAGTGATATAATAAAAAAATCAGCTCGTTATAGTATGCAGTTGAATCGACCTGAAGATATTGAACAAATCATTAATACTATAAGTACTGAAAAAGGGATTGAGAAAATTTATATTTATAATAAGTCAGGTATGGTAAGTTATTCTTCAGAAATTGAAAGTGTCGGTAAGTTTATAGAGTTATCTTCTAAAGCATGCATCACGTGTCATCCACCGGGGACTGAGCCATTAGTGAAACCTAAGTCAAACATGATTTATGATTTGGTAAACGAAAAAGGGGAGAGCAATCTGCGACTTATCAATCCTATCTACAATGAACCTGACTGTTACTCTGCACCATGTCACGCTCATGATGAAAATACTAAAGTACTTGGTGTTCTCGATGTAACAATAAAAATAGATCAGATGGAAAAGATTGTTAAAAGAAACACAGGAAGTATTTTATATAATTCTTTATTTATGACTTTAATAATTGGGAGTATAAGTGGATTATTTATCACTTTTCTCATTAACAGACCACTTAAAAAAATATCAAAAGGAATTCAATCAATTTCAGATGGGAAGTTAAATTATAAGATTAATTTATCCTCTAGTGATGAACTCGGATTAATGGCAAATCAATTCAATACGATGGCTGAAAAACTTGATAAGGCTTATTTGGAAATTCAGAATTGGACTGAAACTTTAAATGATAAAGTCGACCAAAAAAATGAAGAATTGAAATATATTTACCAACAAATATTACAAATAGAGAAACTGGCTTCGTTAGGTAAACTTTCAGCAATTGTTGCCCATGAGTTAAATAATCCTTTAGAAGGAATTCTAACTTATAGTAAATTAATTTCACGAAAACTCAGCAGTTTCGACTCCCCGGAAAAGTATTCGGAACTTATTAAATTTCTTGAGCTTATCTCTCATGAGTCGGCAAGGTGTGGGACAATTGTTAAAGATTTACTAGTCTTCTCTCATAAAGGGGAAGAAGTTATGACTGAATGTGATTTGAATCTGATTATTGAACGTACAATAGCCTTAATTTATCCTCATATTAAGAATAACAAGATAGTTATTAAAACAGAACTTGAAACCACAAATACTCATTTAATTTGTGACGGTCAAAAAATTCAACAAGCATTAATTGCTTTGATGATGAATGGAATAGAAGCAATGAATGAAGGGGGTAATCTGTTTTTATCCACCTCTTTAAGTAATGATAAAGTAGTAATTAGAGTTAAAGATGAAGGGAGGGGAATTAGTAATGCAGATATTCCTTTTATTTTCGAACCTTTTTTCTCAACAAAAGAAGCAGGTAAAGGGACAGGTCTTGGATTGGCAGTTGTTTATGGAATCATTAATCAACATAAAGGTAAAGTAGAAGTTGAAGAAACTTCTTCAAACGGTACAACATTTAAAATAGTGTTGCCTATAAAAGGAGATAGCTTGTAATGAAAGATAAAGTTTCAATTTGTATTGTAGATGATGAAGAAATCGTGCGGGAATCTCTTTATCATTGGTTTATTGAAGAAGGTTACTTGGTTGATACTGCATCAACCGGTGAAGAAGCATTGAAAAAATTTGAAAAGGAAAATTATTCTCTCCTTTTAGTGGATATGAAAATGCCTGGAATGAATGGACTTGATCTACTATCAAAAATTAAATCGATTAGTGGG
>JAGUXE010000129.1 GCA_020061995.1 Ignavibacteriales bacterium
AAAATTTTCAATTTTTGTCGGCAAAATAAGATTTCCCTCAGTTGATAGATTATTTTTACCTATCGTGAAAGGAAGACTCCTCTTGTATGGTATTTCAACCTCATGAGAAATGAGAGGATATGATGTAGGGTAACTCGAAGAATTAGGGTACCAATACAAAACTTCTATTTGATCTACAATTAAATTTGGCACTTTGGTAAAATCACTGGTGTGACCTTTGAACTTTACTATAGTATTTTCAGGTTCACCTGTCCCTTCTACGGAAGATGTAAAGTAAAAAACAGTTTCACCTCCTTCTGAGTACTTGATTACGTTTTCTTCTTCTTTACAACCCGCAAATAATAGAGTGAATGCTAATATCACAACAACGTTTTTCATACAACCTCACACAAAATATTTTTTAATTTTATGGGGAATTCTCTTAAAGCAATTTGATTAGTTATTAGGATTATAGAAGAAACTCCCTTTTCTCTCAGCTATAACATAACCGCTTCCGTACGACCCGACAAAGTTTGGTTTATCTCCGGTTTGTACATTCTTCCCTATGATACTTGAAATACCGATGTAGGAATCATTGAAACCGGTAGTAATTAATCGAAATGAGGTAGAATTTCCAAGATAACTCCCACTATGAGTATATAAGTAATAAGAGGTTCCATTCCCCTCCCATGAAAAGTTATATGCTTCAGCGGTTGGGATACTTCCCCTACCATAATTAGTTGGTAAACCAACCACAGAAGTCAAAAATAATCCGTTACATCTAACATTAGTAACTGGCTGGGGCATGATGAAAAAGCCTGATGTACTTTTTCCATTTGAAGTAATTTTAAAATTTAATTGTGAAGCGATATTGATAATTCCACTCAAATAGACTTTTTTATTTAAGCTGTCGATTATCGGAACATCAACGATTTCATCATTAACTACAAGCTTCGGTTTCGACAAAGAATTCATGGCAATAAAATCGACAATTATTTTTTCAACTAAAACTCCATTCTCAGGAAGAATTAGAGAATGAAATTTTAATGTAAAAAATACTGAGTATTCATCAGTATGACTAATGGGATTTTCTTCTTTGCATGATGAGAATGATAAAATAATTATTAACCCGGTCAATACGCTCAATAAAATATTATTTGTTTTCATCCTAATAACTCTTTCATTTTATTGTGAAATTGAATTCATTCATTTGAGTTGAATAAATAAATCCATCACCTATGGCACTTTTGTGATTTGGAATGTTCTTTTTTGAGTAATCACTTCCAACTATTGAGTAAATTCTGAGGAAATGTTTACTCGTATTCAATCCTTGAAAAGTGTGATGTTTTTGAGTAGTATAGAAAGATTGTGTCTGATTTGCATAATAGTCTTGTAATTCAACAAGAAATGAATCTGCTTTTTCACACTCCCACTCAAAATAATAGTTATCTGAAAGAGGTATTGTATCTAATCTATTAGTACCACTTATTGGATAAGGTTGCAATACTCTATTGTTGCATTTAAGATTGAATACTTCAGACGCTATATGGATTATACCGGTAGTTGATTTGCCGGACTTGACCAATTCAAAATTGATGGATTCGGAAAAGGGGATTGTTAAATTGGTTAACAACTCTCCTGAGTGGTTGAAATTAAACTTTGAAATTGAAACAGTATCATCAAGTTTCAAAAATGGAACCTCAGAAATATCAGAAGTCTGAAAGCTAATGCTAAGTGATTTTGTGTAAGGTGTACTTGAATAATTTTTTACAACTGTGACATTAATGCCGTAACTACCGATGGCAGGGGGAGTTGCATTGTAAATTATATCATTATCCTTACAACCCAAAAATAGAAACGAATATATCAATAAAACGATGAAAAGTTTCATAAATAACCCCTAGTAAAATTTACAAATCATTGTAATTAAAAATATTGATTAAGTCAATAAAAATTTACATTAGATTTGAAAATGGAGTAATTAATGGCTTTATAATCTCTAAATACAAAAGAAAATCTAGCCATTTATAAGCTTTTTTAACATCTCAATTGCGGAGTTCTCTCTAAATAAAAAGTAAAAGCAGTTATGCAGGAAATAAAACCTGATTAAGATCATCCAGATGGGAGGATGGATAGAAAATTTACTCTATTAGAAAAATAATTATTAACATTATTTGTGGTTTATATTGGATATTATTGTCCTCAAGTAACATCTTTTAGAAAATTATTAACATATAAAAACAAATTTGATGTAATTCAAAAACAAAAAGAAGTTAATTCCGCTCCATTTGTTCTTATTAAAATCTTTGGAATAATTACTTTTGTAATTTTTACTATTACTTGCGGGAAATATATTACAACAAAATTTCTCCGATATGTCACTTTTAAAATTTTAATTTGGAAGTAATCTCAATAAAGAACAGATTTTGTTTGAAGCTAAAGTTTGGTTGAAAAAATGAAAACCGAGTAATTTAATTTAAATACGGTTCGACATAACAGATTTCTGCAGCAAGTTTTCAGATGAGGATGAGATAGTAGTAATAGGTTCAATTTCTAACCTGAATTAATGCGTCAATAAAAATAAATCTGATTGAAAATAAGAGCATCATTCACTTCATATCTAAAAAACGAAACTAAATATAAATAGTGTCGGTTTATTCTATTCTTTTTGCAATTATATTAAACAACAGTTATGTTTCTTCTAAAGATTTACAATTATTGAAAAGAACCGGTTTCCTCCCATGAAATGTATTCGTATTTTACAAACAACTATTTAACTAAGTGTTACATCAGTTATTAAATTATTGGAGTTCCAATGTCAAAGTATATTAATATTTTAGGAATTATAGTCGGTACAATTGGTATCTTTTTCGGTTTCTATTACCTCGATTTTGATCCTGAGCTGGCTATTAAGATTGTAACTTTTACAACAGTAGGAATAGTTGGGACCCTTGCTTTTGTTAGACATTTTATATTTCATGAGTCTGATGCAAAACGCCTTGGATGGGAGACAGATCGACCGGATTGGATATTCGAGGTAGGTTTTGCAAACTTAGCGTTTGGTTTAATGGGGTTAATATCGGTTATAGCCAATCTCGGAATTCAAACACAATCTATTACATTATTAGGTTATTCAATATATCTATTTCAAGCGGCGATGCTGCATGGATATAGATATTTTACCGATGAATTAAAATCTGCATCACGACTGTGGAGTAGTTTTTTAGCAACTCTGCTTTTCGCCGGAATGATGGCGTTTTTTGCACTCTGGATGTTGCTCTGAATTAAATGTAAATGACTGAATGATATTGATAGAGGGGTGTTCGAGCTACATGATAACTAATATTGAGTTCGAAAGTATCAAATAATTAAGTTGAGTTCTTATGAAAAATTGTCTACAGGGTTTCAAACGATACTATAAGATGTTCGTTTTAATGTTCTGTTTCTTTTCATCTACCTTTAGTTTTGCAGCTGATCCAATCACCGTTGCCGGAATTGAAGGTTTACTATTCGAGGAACTCTCTTCCGATTATCAGGTAACAATTTTAGATTCTTTTAAACTCCACAGTATGGCAGTTCTGCCAAAAAATCTATTTCTTCGTTTTTCAGTAATAAAGAAAACATTTGAAATATTCGGCGGCGCACAGATAATTCTTTCCAACGATACAATAACCGTTTCATTAGGTGATTCTTTAACGCCGGGACTGTTAATTCAGAATAAAATACTTCATAGCGTTGATATCGCAATCTCGGGAAATTTCCGATTGAATAAATTAACAATCACTCCTATAAACTTAACTTTCTATTGGACTCAAGCAGCTTACAAATACAACATTTACGGTGATATCGAACTTAATATTGAAAATCACAAAGCAACCGCGAAATTTGGAGATCGGCAAACACCGGGAATAATAATTGACAGTGGAAGAGTAATTCAAATAAATATTGGGGTGAGCGGAGACTTAACGCTTAGTTCATTATCCATAAAACCTAGAAACCTTGCTGTTTTTTGGGAACGTGACTCATCTTTCTACAAAATGTATGGCGATATTTCTCTAATTCTCTCAAAAGATTCACTCGATGCAAATCTAGGAACAATTGATAAACCAGGAGTCGTAATCACTGATGGAGTAGTGACAAAACTTGATGTTAGTTTAACGGCTGACATCAAACTGAGGAAGTTGGTTTTCAAACCTAACGGGTTAACTTTTATTTGGGACGAGCCTTCTAAAAGAATTACTATTTTTGGTAATGTGCTCATCAAGATTGAAAACGATAGCCTTTTGGCAACTCTTGGCAATGCAACAACTCCGGGAATTCAAATCACCAACGGAATAATAGATTCGATAAACATTGCGGTGACCGGAAATTTTGAACTGAAGAGTTTAGCTATTAAACCGGATTCATTAATTTTTATATATGATAGGGTTTCGGACAAATACAAAATATTCGGCGCATTGGAATTAGATATTGAAAAAGATACGATTAAAGCGGGGTTGGGAACTATTAGTAATCCCGGGATTGAAATTATTGATGGCGTACTTAATAAAATTAATATCGAGGTTACTACTTCTTTCAAATTGAAAAACCTGTCTATAAAACCGGATGCTCTCACATTTGTTTATGATCGGGATTTATCACAATACAAAATATTTGGAACAATCGAAGTTGACATTGAAAAAGATACAATAAAAGCACAGCTCGGAACTTTTGCTAATCCGGGGATTTCAATAACTGACGGAAAAGTTGATCACATTAATATTTCTGTAACAACTCATTTCGAACTTAAAAAACTGACTATTGAAACCGATTCACTCGGTATTGAATGGCAAAAATCACTTGAAGGAAATGTTTATCATTTTTTCGGCAAAGTAAAAATTGATATTGATACAAATAAAATCGCTTTCGATTTTGGGAGCCGTTTACACCCGGGAATTATAATACGAAACGGTAAAATTGACTCTCTTAAAATTTCTACAACCGATGATATTTACTTTGCAGGTTTCGAAGTAAGCACAAAAGATTTAACACTTGAATACGCTGATGATATTTATCATCTCTACGGGAGTCTTTTATTAAAGAAAATGTGGAGTGCTGAAATTGATCTCGGTAATGGTCCCGGTTCAGGTGTTACACTTGATCTATCAACCAAACCATCAAAAATAAAAATTGAACAAGCAAAGTTTGAATTGCAAGATATTGACCTTGGTCCGATAACTTTAAAAGACCTTGAACTTACTCTTGCACAAAATCATATTCAGAAAGCCGGGTTAAAAGTTAATTTACCTCCGGGCTGGGATGTTGGTGCGGGGATGAGTTTTAAGTTCGTCAACAATGCTTTGGAAATTGATTCTGTCGGTATTAGCTGGGAAGGGAAAGCAGAAATTCCCGGAACCGATGCAGTAGTTGTAAAACTTGACGGAAGCCTCTCCGGTATTGCTGATCCGCATCAATTTAAAATTACAGGCGATATTGGTATTGTTTTGGGTGGTCCGTTTAACATAAAAGGTATCGGCGAGGTTTCGCTTTTATATATTCATGCCGGTACTATAATAACCAGATCAGAACTAATACTTGACTCGGATGTCTTAATGGGTGCTTATACTAAAGACGGCAACTGGGTTTCAGTGCTTGGCGACGGACATTTGAAATTTGATTTCAAGTGGGGAGAGTCTTACGAGTTTGACGGCAGTTTAAATATTCCATCAAATCCCTGGACAATTCTAAAAGCTGATCTCGAAGCAAAATTATCAGCAGGTGGAGCTTTTAATGCTCACATCGGAGTTCATCTAAAAATACCTGAAAAAATTCCAATAGCAGGAGGGCATGAATTTGCCGAAGCAGAAGGTGTAATTCATTATGACAAAACCGATCCCACAAGTTTCGCAGCGGGTTGGGCAAAATTAAATCTCGGTTTTTACACATGGAGAGGCGGAGTAAAATATAATTTTCAATCGAAGGATTACACAACGCTTGGTTCGAAAGATATATCTCAATATTCATCACCATCTTTTGGACAGACAAGTTCGTCAGGTTTATTTATTGTTGAATATAAACCTATTACGATTAACCGCGGAGATAACCCCAATTTCATTCATGTTAAAATAAAATTTAAACAAAAACTAGGTTCTGTTTATGTTACTTGTCAGAATATTAGTAATGCAACAGTTCCATATTCACCAATATATGTTGTCAAAGGAATTGATGCAATAACCTCCGGCGGAATTGATTTATCAACCATTCCAAATTATAATTACTCATCCGTATCAAATACCGACAGTATAACACTTTATATAATGGCTCCCGGTTATCAACAAAATTCTAAAGCAACTTTACCGGCGGGTGTTTATCATCTAACATTAAAATATACCGGAGTAGACAATTCAATCGAAAGTGCTGAGATACATAATATTTATGGTGAGCCTGTTACATTTTATAATGACTTTTACTTATCATCATTACCCGTTACAACCAATGGATTAACAGAGTTATTAAATTGCATAAGACTAAATTTTCTTTCCATATCCGAAGTTTATAATAATGATTCAGCAAAAGTTAGTCTCTATTATTCTAAAAGCAGCAATAAAAATGGAACCCTGATTACAACTGTTAAGTATCGGGATTATTTTGTATGGCAGCCTCAATGGGGATATTTAAATTTATTGAATTTTGATTTACCTGAAAGGTTTACAAATGGTGACAGTTTATTCCTCTATCTAACTATTGATGACGGCATTAATGCAGTTTATAAATCTCCGGTTATACCAAAAAATTTTAATCTGGTATTTAATGCTCAGGTAAAAATTGAAGGGGAGCCTGATTCCATGGCATCAGGAATTGAAACTCATTTTTACGTGTTGAACCCTGCTGATAATCAATGGTACAAAACGGATGAACCAACTCGGTATACAAATAAAGCAGGTTTGATATCATTTCCTTATATGCTGACCAAAAACACAAAAGTGAAATTTGTTTTTGACATACCTGTTGGTTACGAAGTTGCGCCTTCATCGACTCACAATAATGGTGAAGAAATATTTGTCTATGCCTACTACGGTCAATCGGTAACCATACTCTTACGTAAAAAAGATAATAATGGAGAGTTATATGTCCGCTGAAATTAAAGTAATGGTGTTAGTATTTTTTATTTCGTTTAGCCTATATGCGGGAGAAAAATTCTCAGGTATTCCCGAATTAAGTCTTCCTCCACATAGTTTGTTTGGTTATGCAGTCTCATGCGATGGCGAATTTGCTGCTGTTTCCGCCCCCAGTGAAACTTATGACAATTTAATTTCAGCCGGTGCCGTTTATTTATATAGACTCAAAAACAACGAATGGAAATTCTTTCAAAAAATTATTCCTTCGGATCCGGCATTAATGAAAATGTTCGGGCAGTCAATCAAACTTTCCGGCTTTACTCTTCTCATCGGCGCACCTGAAGATAATATAAAAACTGGTGCTGTCTATGTCTACAAGTTTGACGGTAAGTGGAATGAAGTAAAAAAAATCACATCCCCCGATGAAAAACAATTCACCGGTTTCGGCACTTCCGTTGACTATAAGAACGGAACAGCATTAATTACATCAATAGGTAATAAAAAGAATATTTATGCATCAGGTATCGTCTATATCTATAATGTTTCTGATGATGATTTTTTACTTGATGCTGTTGTTTCATCTCCCGAAGAAAATAATGATGATTTGTTTGGTTCATCTGCTTTAATCATTTCAAAAACAGATATCGTTGTTTCCTCGCCAAGAGCAAATAGTTCTGTTAATAACTGCGGAATTGTTTATTCCTATATCAAACAGGATGGTGAATGGAAATTAAATCAATCACTCGTTTCACAAAAACTAATGTCAGAAGGTTTATTCGGCAGTTCAATTAGTTACTCAGAAGGTAGATTACTTATCGGTGCAATGCAGGAAAAGATTGATTCAGCAATTTCCGGTGCGGCATATTTGTTTCATTTACACGAGGAGGGTAAATGGATTTTGGAAGAAAAGTTTTCACCGGATAATAAACAAAACCATGATTATTTCGGGATGGCGACTTTTATAAACAAAGAAGTATTAGTAATCGGCAGTCCAAAATGGGACATCGATCAACTAAATCGAAACGGCGATATGGGATCCGCTGATGTGTATAGTCTTTCCGATAGCGGTTGGATAATGGCAGGAAAAATTATACCGCAAGATGGAGCCAGCGATGATCATTTCGGAATGGCAATAAGCTCATTCGAAAATACTCTTTTAATTGGAGCAAGGTTAAACGATAACGAAGCATTTAATAATGGTTCAGCATATTTTTATAAGTTTAGTGAGCTATTTCCGGCTTTATCACAAAAATTTATTCCTGAGGCATTTGAACTTTATCATAATTTCCCGAATCCATTTAAATCGTTAACAACTATTCGCTACGATCTCGCTACTGATACCCGTGTCAACATTACTGTTTATGATCTGCTGGGAAGAAAAATTATTGAGCTGGTAAATGGAGAGGAAGTGGCCGGAAGAAAACAAATTATCTGGACAGGAAATAGTTCTTACGGGATACCCTCTTCATCGGGTGTTTATATTTATCGAATGGAAACAACTAAATTTAATAACACAAAAAAAATGATTTATTTAAAATAGTACCAAATGAAAAAATCAGTTATCGTTTTATTGTTAATACTCCTTTTAAACAAATGTAAATTCGCTATTAAATAACATTACAAAAGAGTCATATATGAAAGTCGAAATAAAAGACCAACCATTCGTTGCTGATTATTATTCCACTCCGGAAAACGTAAGTAAAGTCGGTATAGTAGTAGTTGGCGGTTCTGAAGGAGGGAAACCTTATTATTTAGCCGAACCGTTAGCAGAAAAAGGATTTCCGGTTTTGTCACTCGCATATTTTAAAGAACCTACTCTTCCGGATAATCTGGAATTAATTCCTTTAGAGTATTTTAATACAGCTATAAACTGGTTTAAGCAAAATTGTGATTTCGAGAAAATTGTATTTGTTGGAATATCTAAAGGGGCTGAACTTTCTTTACTATTGGCATCTCATAATAAATATATAAACGGAGTTGTTGCGTATTCCCCTGCGTCAGTGGTTTTTGAAGGATTTTGTGCAAAACAAACTGATTCAAATTCAAGCTGGATGATAAACGGAGCTCAAGTTCCATTTGTCCCTTTTGATGTTACCGGAGTTAGTAACATGAATGATTATTACGCAATTTATAAGCAATCATTAACACAAACCGAACTTGTTGAAAAGTCTGCAATTAGAGTTGAGGAAATTAATGGAAACATTTTGCTGTTATCGGGGAGTGATGATAAGATGTGGCCGTCAGGTGAAATGTCTGAAATGATTATTAACCGACTCAATTCAAGAAATTTCAATTTCTCATTCAAGCACATTTCCTTCGAATTTGCAGGACATGTCTTCAGCGAATATTATACTCAATTGGGGGGTACTGCTGAGTCTAATAAAACTGCAAGATTAAAAGCGATGGAGGCAGTTCTTAGTTTTTTGGAAAACTTGTGAGCATCGATTTCTTTGGTTATAATCAATAGTCGGCGTTTCTTTGAGGATTTAAGTACCATACCTCATTTCTATCAAACGGTACCTATCTCAAAGACTCCGATCTGCTGTTTTCGGAAACAGAAACGATTTGGTAATCTTTTTTATTTTGTAATTCTGATTGCCAATATAAAGCCGCCAGTGTTACTGACGGCTATTAAATTCGATTCTATTTGAGCAAAACCATTTTTTTAATCGAAGAATATTTTTGCTTCCCGTCAACTGATTCTACACTTAACCGATAGAAATATATTCCACTTGATAAGTTTGAAGAACTAAACTGAACTTCATAATTTCCCGAAGAGATTATCTCATCTTTGAGCAATTTTATTTCTTTCCCTAATGTGTTATAAATTTTAATTGTTACCTTAGATTCAAATGGCAACGTGTATTTTATAACTGTTGAAGGGTTAAATGGATTGGGGAAATTTTGTAATAATTCAAACTTTTCAGGTAGCCCGACTTCTACATCATTCGCTAAGTCGAAATAGCGATATGTACCATCAAAATCAATCTGTTTCAATCTGTAGGAATAGCTTCCGGGAATAATATTATTCTCTATAAAAGTATAGTTTCTAGATTCAGTAGAAGTTCCATTCCCTTCAATAAAACCTACAAAGCACCATTCCTTACTATTCGCTTCTTGTTTCTCGCTTCTTTCAACTTCAAAGCCGAGATTATTAGTTTCCGATGCAGTTGACCAATGTAATACTACATTATTATTTGAAACATTTGCAATAAAGGTAATTAATTCAACCGGTATTGCATCATCCGCCTCATCTGCACCTTTATACGGTAAATTAATATCACGCGGTTGATTATCAATATCGAAAGGAATCCAGCTTACGGGCATAGCTGCTAAATCAAAATCACCAACAGAAGAACCTGCTAAATGAAGATCGCCTGAAGCAACATTAACAAATGTCACTATCTTTGATACCGAATTAGAATCGCCCTGACTAATATTCTGCCACTCTGAGAGTGTCGGACCATTAACCACCGTTGTTCCCAACTGTCTTCCTATTTGTCCTAGTACAGCATTTGAATCTGCGACGAACAAAAGATTATGATCACTGGTTAGGTAGCCTCTATCCGGATTTCCATCAATAATTGCATAAGCTGAATTTCCATATTGATGCGGGGTGAAATTAATCGGAACGAAATTATTGATAACAATATTATTTTTCAATTGTACAAAGGAAGTCCCAATTGAGGTTCTTGATAAGTAAAACCCTGCTGAAGAATAAGAAATCGGAGTTTCACCTTCCATTACTATACTATTATAGCAAATAAGTCCGGTACCTCCGCCGCCTGATTGCTTGAATAACCAGATTCCTTTTGCATATACACTGTTATCAGATGGAGGTGTGAATTCACTTTTAAATACATTTGAGATGAAATTATTGTAAATCTTCATAGTATCGTTTTCGATAATACTTATTCTAATTCCATTCGGGGAAGAGCCGCCGGGACCGTAATATTTGATATTGTTGATTTTATTATTAAAGATTTCTCCGCTTGCATTATCAACACTAATACCTGAAATACTCACAACCAGCACCGGTGCCGTTTCAGTATTAACAATGACGGAATCAATTTTATTATCATGAACCTTCGCATATTTTTGGCTAGAGAGAAGAATTCCTATCGCCGAACTTGCCTCATTATGCCCGATCCAGGAATTATTCCCTAGAGTGCAGTATCTTATTTCATTATAATAATCAGGGAATGTTGGTACACCCGCTATAGTAGCTTTTCCGGCTACTTGAATTCCCCATGCTACTTTATTAATTATAACATCGGAAATTAAATTATTATTATTAGCCCCTTCAACAGCGGTTGCTGCCGATCTAATGATAATACCTCTTGTATACCTCGAACCATAAATCGCATTTCCACCCATTGTAACACTGCAATTCCGGATAACAACGAAGTTTGAACCTTTTGTTGCTGTACCTGTGATTAGGTATCCGATTTCAACTTGGTCGGCAGATGAGGTTCCGCCATCTTCTATATTTATCCCGTCGAAGGTAATATAATCACATCCGGTAACAGTTACCATCGCATCAGTAGTCGCTGATGTCCCTATACCTTTAATAACAACAGAATCGGAACCTTGAAAAACAACTCTATTATTGCTTGATGACCCAGTAAAAGAAGTGAAAGAAATCCTTTCCGTATAAATACCGGGGGAAACATTAAAAACCACTCCTCCCGTTCCTACTCCGTTATTAACTAAAGCATTTATTGCCAATTGAAAAGTTGCGTAATCGCCGCCTGTCCCAATAGTTTTATTTCCCGATAAACCTTGGGGAAAGCTATTAATAACAAAAAACAAACAAATAAGTAATAATTTTTTCATTAAAAGGACTCCTAATAAAATTAAATATGATTTTAAAATATTCTGAACTTAAAACTCTATTACTTTATCATGGTTTATTTTTCCTTCTGACAATACCAATAGACCGGTTGATGTTGTGTATGAATATGAGTTCGTTAAATAATCCGTGAACATTTCTAATAATTGTTTATTAATCACAAAACTGTGTTTTTTTGTCCGTAGAAAATGAACTCCTTTCTACCTTCAGCGTAAAGTGAGTTAATAACTCATGCTACACAGATTACTAACCTACAAGGTTTCAATGAATGTTTTTACGAGAATATTCTTGATTTGTATCGAACAAACAAGTGTCAGGATATATCGTTTCTCAAAACCTTGCAGGTTTCTCACTCTCTTGTGTAATGTGAGCGAGCAATTATTAATTAAAACTATTTGTTCTTATTCGTTACAAAAAATAGTTGCAGTCAGCACTTATACCACACCTTATATGTCTTGTAATAATGGGACGTCATTTTTTTATATAGGCGTTCAGACCGATTACTAAAGGCTTACCGTCAATCATACATTGTGTTTGGATATTGCCGTGTGTAGTAGCAACAACTAAGGTTTTGCCGGAAGCACTTGGCGTCGGCTTCTGCAATTCGATAGTGATGATGAGCTTGTTATCTTCAATTTTGACTTCCATTTTATCCTCCGATGTTTAATAAAGTCGTGACCGCCTAAAACAAAATATTCATATTGTAAAAATTAAGATATTAAAGAGTACTGTCAAATCTCTATTTGTAAAACTATTTTGAAGTGTAGCAAAATTATTTTTTTCAGATTGAGAAATGAATCTTTTTTTTAGAGGATATTTTTTTCGTTTCCTATAAGGAGTGATTAAACCGAATAATATCTCAGAATTTTTTTTTGCTGTGATATAGAGCATCATGAAATTATAAAAAAAATGTTAATTTCTATAACCTTCACCTCTGTGAGGAAACAATAATAAACTTTTTTAATGTAAAATAAGTATTTAAGATTCTTATAAGTAATGTTCCTTATCAAGAAGAAGGGGTTGCATTTAGTATTAAAGATTAGGACATAAGATTAATTGTTTTTTGCTAAACAAATTTGCTAATTTTCGTATCCACATTTATGGGTACAAATCAGGTACTATATGGATCACTTCAACGAGATAATTGGGCTATTTGCAATTCTTTTATTAATTATTGCAATGTTTGCGTTGATATTCATACTCATAAGATATGTCTTTTTACCAATCGTACTCAATATAATATATGTTAGCGCTGGACTTTCACCATATCTAATAGCAATATTTTACTTACAGTATAAAGAAGAGATTCGTACTCTATGGAACGAGAGCATCCTTGGTATCAATCTATTATTTGTTGCTGCTGCTTTTTATTATGTGATTATTACAGCTTTACCAATTTATAATTTATTCAAGGTTAAGAAAAATAATAGCAAAGAAACTATAAAGATAATTGATACAAGAATTTTATTGTTAACCTGGATGATAGTGATTACAATAATTCATTTTGCTTGGTTTTCTGAAATGTTGAATTCGATTACCTTCTCGCCTCAAAAAATTGATTATTTCTATCTATACTATCTTTTGATCTTATTATTAGCCTCAGTTGTGTATAAATATAATTACAATAGGAGAGTTGATTTTAGACCAAAAGATATAAATGTAATTAATGGTAAAAATGTGAGTGGATCTAATCTATTTACAAAGGTCTTCATAAAATTACCAAGGGCTATAGTATCCATGATCCAGCAGAAGTATGAAAAATATTCAGAGAAAAAGAACTATTACAAAAATACAATGAATGAACAATATCATGATATTAAGAATGCGGAAGAAAGAAAAGAGAATCTTGAAAAACTTGTCAATGAATCGAAAGAAAAATGGAAAGAGGCAATCGACAGA
>JAGUXE010000021.1 GCA_020061995.1 Ignavibacteriales bacterium
GTTTTTGACAAATAGTGGTACTGAAGCAGTTGAAGCAGCTGTTAAACTTATAAGATTAAAGTATGGAGCCCAAAAAAATATTTACTCCTTAACAAATTCATTTCACGGTAGAACATATGCTGCAATGACACTAACAGGAAAAGACAAATATAAAAAAGGTTTTGAACCTTTATTAAATAACATATATCAGCTAGATTTTAATAGTACAACTGATTTATTATGTAAAATAGATGATTCAACTGCTGCAGTTTTTCTAGAATTCCTTCAGGGAGAAGGAGGAATAAATGAAGTCAGTATTGAATTTGTTAATGAATTAAAAAAGCTCAGAGAAAAATACGGCTTTTTAATTGTTTCAGATGGCATTCAATGTGGGACAGGGAGAACCGGAAAAGCATATGCACATAGTCACTACGATATTCAACCAGATATTATAGTTACAGCAAAAGCGATTGGTGGTGGTCTACCTATAGGTGCAATGATGGTTTCAGATGAATTGTCTGACATTTTTGCAGTTGGTAAACATGGAACTACATTTGGGGGTAATCCAATCAGTTGTGCTGCAGGAAAAGTTGTTCTTGAAGAAGTTTATGAGAATGGATTGATTGAAAATGTCATATTATTGGGTAATTATTTCAAAGCCGAATTATCTTTATTAAAAACGAGATATCCTAACTCAATAATTGATATTCGTGGGAGAGGGTTAATGCTAGGAATTGAAATGTCATTTCCTTGTTCACAAGTGGTAAAGGATCTCTTCAGTAAGTTAATTTTGTCAAATTGTACAAATGATAATGTTATTAGATTATTACCTCCACTTATTATTTCAAAGTCTGAGATAGATTTTTTCCTTTATAGTTTTGAACAACTTCTTAAGACAAATAATTATGGAACTTAAAACCGATGTTCTAGTAATTGGAAGCGGTATAGCAGGTTTATACTCAGCAATCAAAATGTCAGAATTTGCGGATGTAATACTTGTAACAAAAAAAGATAAATCCGAATCAAATACAAATTATGCACAAGGAGGCATTGCTTCAGTCATAGATCCAAATGATTCATTCGAAAAACACGTTCAAGATACAATGATTGCCGGAGCAGGACTTTGTGATTTAGAAGCTGTCAAGATATTGGTCAAGGAAGGACCAGAGAGAATTAATGAATTAATAGAAATCGGGACAGATTTTACTAGAAAAGATGGAAAACTTGATCTTGTAAAAGAAGGTGGACATAGCTTCTCGAGAATAGTTCATTCAAAAGATTTGACGGGAAAAGAAGTTGAAAGAGCTTTAATTAAAAGAGCTAATTCTATAGATAATATTAGAATAATAGAGAATACCTTAGCTATTGATTTAATAACTGAGCACAATGTGTCAAATCTTAGAGAAATGCCTATTAATAACAGGCATTGTTGGGGAGCATACGTTTTAGAAAATGAAAATAATCAAGTTCAGAAAATTCTATCAAAAGTTACCATTCTTGCTACCGGTGGTTTAGGACAAGTTTATTTACATACCACGAATCCATCCATAGCCACAGGAGATGGATATGCAATGGCTTATCGTGCCGGAGCACATGTCTCGAATATGGAATTTATTCAATTTCATCCAACAGCTTTGTATCAAAGCAATGAAACTCAAAAAGATTCTCATTCTTTTTTAATTTCAGAAGCTGTAAGAGGTTTCGGGGGAATTCTGAGAAATGGTGCTAAAGAAGAATTTATGCACCTTTACGATAATAGAAAAGAACTTGCTCCAAGAGATATTGTTGCTCGAGCCATAGATACAGAGATGAAGAAATTAGGTGAAGACTATCTTTTTTTAGATATTACTCATAAAGGTAAAAATGAAATTATCGACCATTTCCCAAATATTTACAATAAATGTATAGAGTTGGGTATTGATATTACTACGGATTTAATTCCTGTTGTTCCTGCAGCACATTATGCTTGTGGGGGAGTTCTGGTTGATACTTATGCAAGATCATCCTTATCAGGACTCTATGCAGTTGGGGAGGTCTCAATGACGGGTGTTCATGGAGCAAATCGTTTGGCTAGTAATTCACTATTAGAAGCTCTTGTATTTGCTAAAAGAGCAACAGATGCTATAAAAAAGGATCTTTTCGATTACAAAATTAGAATCCCAAACGTTCCAGATTGGGATGATTCTGGCACATTAACAGCGGATGAAAAAATTATCATATCCCATAATATTAAAGAACTTAAACAATTTATGTCAGATTATGTTGGAATCGTAAGATCCAATTTAAGATTAAATGCAGCTTCCAGAAGAATTCATACTCTTTTTATTGAGATGGAAGAGTATTATAAAAAGACAAAAGTTTTTGATTCGTTAATTGAATTACGGAACCTAGTAACATGCTCCCATCTAATAGTGAAAAGTGCATTACTTAGAAAAGAGAGTCGTGGATTACATTATTCTTTAGATTACCCGATGTCAGACGATAAAATTTCCGGTGCAAACACAATTATTCAAAATACTTATCAAAAATCTTAAAAGTACTTTTTTATAATTGGACCATACCTTAACCCTTTACTACTAACAACAACTTTAGATAAATTAAAATAATTCATCATATTATATAACAATAAACTTCCTGATAAAAGTAAATCCTCACGATTATTTACAACCGCTTTATAAGTTTTAAGAATTTCCAAATTATTTAAGGATGCTAATTTATCAATGAAGTTTTTTATATCGGAACTTGTTAATATTTCTCCCTCTACCAACTTTTCATCGTAAGCATTTAGATTTTTTTTTATTGCAGCTAAAGTCGTTGGGGTACCTGCTATTGCAATTGAATGATCAACTCTCAACTCGGGAGCATTTATCCTTTCTAATAAATTTGATATTTCTTTATTTGCTCCCATAATATCAAAATTTGATGAGTTATATGGTTGATATTTTTCTTTAAGTGAAACAACTCCTATCGGCAGACTAACTTTAAATAGGATTTGTGATTTTTTCCCCAATATTATCTCAGTGCTCCCACCACCAATATCTATTACTAATGAATTCGAATAATCGTTTTTATCATAAGTTGCACCGATAAATGAATATTCTGCCTCTAGATCTGCTGAGAGTATTTCAATATTAATTCCAAGTTTTTTTTTGACCATTGCTATGACATCAAGGCTGTTCGTAGATATTCTAAAAGCATTAGTACCTAAAGCAAATATTTCGCTACAAGAATATTGAGTTGATATTTTCTTGAAAACTGAAAGAATATTTATCAGTTCTTCAATTTTGTCGTTGTGTATCTTTTTTGATAATAACACACCCTCACTAATACGTGGAATAAATTGTAAATCGTAAACATTCGTTATCGTTTTTTTTTCTTCATTAATTTCGGCAATAAGTAAAATGACGGTATTTGAGCCAATATCAATTGAGGCAATATTCATTTTTTTTCTTTATGTTTGTCAATATCAAAATTATTTAATTTTACCATGAAAAATAACAATATACTTTATAAAACATTTCTCTTTCTGACAGTATTAGCTGGTTTAATCTGGCTGGGTGGTTATATTGCTAGAATGTTGATCACATTCCAATTGTTTGAGGGAAATCAGTTTGAACTAAAATCCGTTTTTAGTGGTGACTATCTGCGTGCAGCGTTTTATACTATAAACTCTGCAATAACATATAACTTAATTACTTACCCGGTTTTTCTGATTTCATTTTTTACATTTTTTATAATCTCAAAATTATCGCTTAAAAATAATGGATGGCTCTTTATCTCATTAATTTTAATTCTGATTACTGCACCTTTTGAAATTTATCTTTTGACAATTGATTATAGTATTGCTACCACGGTTTTTTACAATCCAGGTTTTGATGTAACAAATATCTTGGGTTTAACTATTGAAAGATTTAGAGTGTTAAGTAGTTTCCCAATAATTGAGGTTTTCATTTATTTCGCAATCATTTATCTTTTTATCTTTCAACCATTAAAAAAGAAAAGTGTATGAAAATAAAGGAAAAAGAATTTGAAGATATAATAGAGGAACTAAAAGCATTGGCAGTGCAGCTTGGTGCGACAATACGTTTTGAAAAAGGGGATTTTAAGGGCGGTTATTGTTTATTGAAAGACAGTAAGATGATCATAATTAATAAACTCGCCAATACTCAAAGAAAAGCAATAATATTAGCTACGGCACTTAAGGAATTAGGGATTGATCAAATTTATATCACTCCTAAGGTTCGTGAATTAATTGATGAAATGTTTGATGAAAAATGAAAATTAAAGTTATTAATGGAGCAAATCTAAATTTACTTCAAAAGAGAGACGAAAATCATTATGGTCCTATATCGCTTGAGGAAATTCAAACTGCTTTATTAAATGATTTCCCGACGATTAAATTTGATTTTGTTCAATCGAATATTGAAGGGGAAATTGTAACAGAAATTCAAAGCTGTATTGAAAAATTCGATGGATTAATTATTAATCCGGGTGGTTATGCTCATACATCGGTGGCAATAAAAGATGCACTGGAGTTGTTCAAAGGAATAAAGATTGAGGTTCATCTTTCGCATTTAGCAAAAAGGGAAGAATATAGACAACATCTATTAACAGCAAGTAGTTGCGATGGTTACATATCAGGATTTAAGCATTTAGGTTACACAGCCGCAGTTTATCTGATCTTAAAATTGTCTGAACAAGAATAAATTAACATCTATTTTGAGTCTTCAAAGTTTTTGGTGGTTAAATTTTGGATGTAGCTATATCTTATATCTAAAATAGGTTAGACAATAATATTAAAGCAAATACTAATTAATTCTTCTAATTATTGATATTTAATAATCGATTACTTATTTTTCCTCAAGTAATAAGTGAGATTATGAAAGATTTCAACATTAAAAAATTATACTACTCAATCAGCGAGGTAAGCAAAATTACTGAGGTTGAGCAATATGTGCTTCGTTATTGGGAGACAGAGTTTGAGCAATTGAAACCCCAAAAAAATAGAGCTGGGAATCGTGCTTACACTAATAAAGACATACAAGTGATTTTGATGATTAAATCTCTTTTACGCGAAAAGAAGTATACTATTGAAGGTGCAAAAGCCGTAATTACTGAAAACCCTAAAGCAAAAAAATCTGAAGTTGAAGTTACTGAAAAAAAGGATAACAGCATTTCAAATAATAGAGTTGAAATCGATGTAGTTAAAAAGGATGAAACTCCTAATCTTAAGAATGATTTATTAGAGTTTAGATTTTTTTTAGAAAATCTTCTTTCGAAATTATAAATATTCGGAACGTGGCGCAGCCCGGTAGCGTACTTGAATGGGGTTCAAGGGGTCGCGGGTTCAAATCCCGCCGTTCCGACTGAAAAGGTATCAAATTGATACCTTTTTTTTATTATAACTACATTCTATTTTTCCATCTTCTCTTAAATAATTAACTTAGGTTTTAATTTAATTCATTTTCTATAAAGAAGAAATATTTATGCCTCGTATTGATGATGATAAACCGGTCTGTTTTTGTGGTATTTTTGGTATTTATGGTTCAGATGATTCTGCTCTTCAAACATATTATGGCTTGCATGCATTACAACATAGAGGACAGGAAGCTTCCGGAATTTTAACCAGATCTTTTAATAACAAAAAATCTACATTTAATATACTGAAGGGAGAAGGTTTAGTCTCGGAAGTATTTGACGATTTTGATTCATGGGGCAAAATTTTGGTAGGTAATGCTGCAATCGGGCATAATAGGTACTCGACGACAGGTTCATCTGAATCCAGAAAAAATATTCAACCCTTTTTTGTTAATTATCGATTTGGAAATCTTGCAGTTGCTCATAATGGTAATCTTACAAACGCGCATAAACTCAGAAAAGAATTAGTGAATGAAGGCGCAATCTTCCAAACAACGAGTGATACTGAGATTATTCTGCATCTGATTGCCAGAAGTAAATTAGACAATCAGGTTGATCAAATTCGTGAAGCTTTGTCAAAAGTAGAGGGTGCATACTCATTTGTTTTTTTAACAGATGATAAGCTTATTGCTGCCCGCGATCCTTATGGGTTTCGTCCTTTATCTCTTGCTAAGAAAAATGGACACTTTATTATAGCTTCGGAAACTTGTGCATTCGATATCATTACTGCAGAATATATTCGGGATGTATTGCCGGGAGAAATCATTGTAATTGATGATGAGGTATTAAGTTCAAAAGAAATTAAATCGTTTCCTTATCAAACACAATTACCCAAACCAAAGCATTGTATTTTTGAATATATATATTTTTCACGACCGGATAGCAGAGTATTTAATCACAATGTTGATAAAGTGCGACGTCGTTTAGGAAAAATTCTTGCCAAACATTATCCAGTAACCGATCCTGATGGAGATAAAGTTATTGTAATCAGTGTTCCTGATAGCTCCAATACAGCTGCTATAGGTTATGAAAATCAACTTGAAAAAATGGACATTAAAGCAAAACTTGAAATTGGACTGATTCGAAGCCATTATATTGGTAGAACATTTATTCAACCTGGTCAACATAAACGGGAGATCGGTGTAAGAATTAAATTCAATATCGTGAAGGGAGTTCTCGAAGGTAAAACAGTTGTTCTAATTGATGATTCAATTGTTAGAGGAACAACATCTAAACAATTAGTAGCTTTAATTCGAGAAGCAAAACCTAAATCGATCCATTTAAGAATTTCTTCTCCCCCCGTTACTAATCCATGTTACTATGGTATGGACTTTCCATCAAAAGATGAATTGATAGCGAATAAAATGCATGTTAATATCGAAGAAATTAAAAACTACCTTGGAGTTGATAGTCTTGAATATTTAACAATCGATGATCTGTTAAAGAGTGTGTATGAAGAAGAGCCGGATTCATTCTGTACAGCATGTTTTTCCGGAAATTATCCTACATTAATTGATGCTTCATTCAAGAAAGACATTTATGAAATTTAAAATTCTGATTTTGTTTCTTGTAGTTATTTCATCTATGCATTATTCACAAACAACATTCTTTATTAAATTCAAAGAATCAGTTAGTAAAATTGAAATCCAAAATCGAATTCAATCTAAAGATATTTTCTCATCTGCAAATAAAATAAATATTGACTTAAACAAGGTTAAGGTCTCTCATTTTGCAAGAGAATTAGGTTTATCGAAATCTGGACTTGATAGAATTGTCAAAGTTCAAATATTGGAGAAAGACTTATCATTTTCGGAAATTGAAAATAATTTATTTACAAATCCTGATATTGAATACATACAACCATCAGTAACATACAAAATTAACAATATTCCAAATGATAGTTTATACAGTACTCAATGGGCTTTAGCAAAGATAGATGCTGTCTCTGCGTGGAATATAACAAAAGGAAGCGAAGCAATATTAGTTGGAGTTATCGATACCGGTATTGATTATGAGCATCCTGATTTAAAAAATAAAATAGCCAAAAATGTTGGTGAAATCGGAATTGATTCGAATGGTAACGATAAACGTTTTAATGGAATTGATGACGACGGCAATGGTTTTATTGATGATTATATGGGGTGGGATTTTACAGATCGGAATGGTTTTCCTTTTGATTCGACAGGCGGTGACTATTTGGATTGGGATAATAATCCATTAGATGAAAATATTTTTTCACACGGGACTGCAGTTAGTGGAATTATCGGAGCTGAAACAAATAATTTAGTTGGTATTGCCGGAGTTGCTCCGAATATAAGGATACTAAATTTACGAGCATTTGATCCGGATGGATTTGGGGAAGAAGACGATGTTACATCCGCAATTTTATATGCAGTATCACGAGGTGTTAAAGTAATCAATATGAGTTTTGGTGATTATTCTTTTTCTTATGTTTTGCGTGATGTAATAAGATATGCTCATAGTCAAAATGTTGTTCTTGTCGCAAGTTCAGGTAACTCAAATTCATCTGCTCCACATTATCCATCGGGTTATTCAGAAGTTATATCAGTTGGCAATTCAACAGAAGAAGATTATGTCGCTTCTTCATCTAATTATGGTTCAACACTGGATTTAGTTGCTCCCGGTAGTAGTATTATAACAACAATTAGGAATTCAAAATATGGTGATTTCAGCGGGACTTCAGCTGCAGCACCTTTTGTAAGTGCTGCTTCAGCATTAATTTTATCGTTGGGAGATTTTAGAAATGATGAAGTTAAACAGATATTAAAATCCACAACCGATGATATTAATGAAGTCGGCTGGGACATGAGAAGTGGGGCAGGCAGACTTAATTTATATAAAGCTGTTCAATCGCTATCAACATCAATTGTCAAATTTAATTTTCCATATCAAGATTATGCAACTAAAGATGACTCCATTCCTATTGCAATTACAGTTCTTTCTCCATACTTCATTCGGTATGAACTATTATGGGGAAAGGGATTAAATCCAACTTCATGGTTTAACCTAATAGATAATGGTATATACCAAACATCTAATGATACAATAACGTACTTAAATTTAAAATCATTCTCTGATTCTGCATACACACTAAGGCTAATAATACATCAAAGCAATGGAAGAACATTAGAAGAAAGAGTAAATTATCACATAATCAGGAAACCTCCGGAAGGTGAACTAGTATCATTATTTCCTGCGTATTATGGTGAACGTCCAACGGTGATGTCTGCATTTTATACACCGACTCCTTCTGTAGTTAGAATGTTGTATCGTCAAGTTGGTGAAATTAGTTTTAATGTTGTCTCCTTGGATGGATTTGCTACAAATAATCAATTCGTAAAGGAGTTACATTATGGATTTATTCCTCCTCAAAAAGTAAAATTTGATAGTGATTATGAATTGTATTTCGAGATTGAAAATTTAATTGGAACTAAATCTTTAGTGTATGATGATGGTGGCTATTTTTTAGTTAGAACGAATAGCGTGATAAATCAAATTGCAAAAACAGAAATGGAATTTTCGCTTCCACCAGGACTTCTTTACGAAAATCCGGTTAATATACTTTCATCAGAAAATGATGAAGTTTTAATTCGTGATATAAATAATTCCACAATAAGTAGAATTCTTAAATATAATGACGACAATACTTTCTCAAAAGTTGATTCTATTTCTGAAAGAATTCCAAAAGATTTTGGTGATTGGAATAATAATGGGAAGAAGAATTTATTAACTAACTGGGGAAGAAGTACTTTCTTGATGGAAGAACAATCAGCCGGCAGCGGTAAGTTTTTGGATGTAGCTTCAATAGATAATTTGAACGCTTGGCCTATTCTTCTTTCTGATATTAATAAAAATGGTGCTAACGAATTACTTACTGTGGTAAGTGATTCATTAATAGTAGTACACAATGTGAGCAATGATTTTAAACTGACTATAATAGATACATTAAGGAACTTTACACCCAAAAGCTTTGGTAAAAATATTTATGATTCACCATCGGCATTAATTATTGATACAGACAATGACGGAATAAATGAATTGTGGTTAGTTGATTCTGATGGTGATATTTTCGGATTTAATCTATTAGCTAATAATCAATATCAGCCGATTGCTAATAAAGTTATTCGAACTGAATTCAGAAGTTCATCAAACTACATTACATCAGGCGACTTTAACGGTGATGGTAAAAAAGATATTGCGGTAATTCTGCATTCTGTAAGTGAGCTAGATATTGCAAGTTATCATCGAGTCATAGTTTTTAACAATTCCGGAAATCAGTTAGAGATTTTATATGATAACGCATTCGTAGATCCTGCTACCGAATTCAATATTTTTACTCGTAGAACTTATAATAATGTTCGGTTTGTAGACATTGATCAATCGGGGAAAGATGAATTAATTCTTTTTTTATTCCCGTACTCATATATTATAAAACATACTAATTCCGGTAGTCAGATAATCTCTTTTGATGAAAATATTAATGCAAATGTAA
>JAGUXE010000180.1 GCA_020061995.1 Ignavibacteriales bacterium
CGAACAATTGCACGAAGTATTCTTCCCGATAATTGCGGACTAATAATTCGTACAGTAGCGAGAAACCAGACAGAAGAAGCGTTATCTGAAGATCTAAAATATTTGAAAAAAACTTGGGAAGAGATTGAAGCAGCGGTTAAATCAGAAGAACCACCATCGCTTTTATACCAAGATTTAAATACTACTTCTAGTGTAATTCGTGATTTGTTTTCTGCTGACGTCTCTAAAGTCTTTATTGATTCCAAAAAATTATTTAAACAAATAAAAACATACGTCGGTTTAGTTCAACCTCAATTAGCCGAAAAAATTGAATTATATAAATCACAACGCCCAATCTTTGAAACTTTCAAAATTGAAGAGCAAATTAAAACCTTAATCGGAAGGAAAGTTCCGTTAAAAAGTGGCGGCTATTTAATTATTGAGCATACCGAAGCTATGGTTGTTATTGATGTAAACAGCGGTCGCTATGCTGCAAACAAAGAGCAGGAATTAAATTCTCTTAAAACCGATTTGGAAGCCTCACGGGAAATTGCGCGTCAATTAAGACTGCGAGATATCGGTGGTTTAATTGTAATCGATTTTATTGATCTTGAAGATGAAAAAAACCGTAAAAAAGTTTTTGATGAACTAAGAAAAGAATTCAGAAGAGATAGAGCAAAAGTTTCAGTTTTACCTATGTCTGATTTTGGTTTAGTTGAAATTACACGTCAAAGGATTCGACAAAATATTTCACAAGCAATGAACGAAGTTTGTCCTCATTGTGAAGGAACCGGACTATTAACAAAGAAATCACACGTTTTATATGATATCGAAGAATGGCTCAAAAAATATAAGAGACAAAAACAGGGAAGATCACTCATCTTAAAATGTAATCCCACAATAGCATCCAAGATGCGCGAAGGGAAATTTTCTTATATTTTAAAAGCACAATTTAAAAACTTAATGAGGATCAAGTTAATCGAAGAGCCGAACTTGAATATTCGTCAGTTTAGATTTATTCTTGCTAATTCGAAAAAAGATGTAACGGAAGATGTTTAATAATTATAAAACCGGGAGTTTTGTATGAAAATTTTTATAGATACAGCAAACATTAATGAAATTAAAGAAGCAGCCGCACTTGGCTTAGTTGATGGCGTAACCACTAATCCTTCATTAGTTTCTAGAGAAGGAAAAGATTTCCGTAAGTTGCTTGATGAGATTCTCGCAATAGTTGACGGACCGGTAAGCGCAGAAGTTATTTCTACAGATTATGATGGAATAATTAAAGAGGGAAGATTACTTTCGGCAATTCACGAAAATATTGTTGTAAAGGTTCCACTCATTCGAGAAGGATTAAAAGCTGTTAAAGTTTTTTCAGATGAAGGAATTAAAACTAATGTAACATTATGTTTTTCAGCTTCACAAGCAGTTTTGGCTGCTAAAGCCGGTGCAACTTACGTAAGCCCTTTTGTTGGCAGATTAGATGACATCAGCACAAACGGTATGGAGTTGATTAATCAAATCGTAACTATTTATAAAAATTATGATTATCAAACTCAAGTGCTTGTTGCTAGCGTTAGACACCCACTTCATTTTGTTGAAGCTGCATTAATCGGTGCTGATGTTTGTACAATACCATTTAGTGTTATTGACAGACTCTTTGATCATCCGCTTACTGATTTAGGTTTGAAAAAGTTTTTGAGTGATTGGGATAAATCGAAAAAATAAATTCTTAATATTATACGGAACCGAACGTGACAAAAAAAACCAGGTTTTATGAAATTCATAGAAGTTTTAACGCAAAACTTGTTGAATTTGCCGGCTTTGAAATGCCGATTCAATATTCTTCAATAATTGCAGAACATAAAGCAGTACGTAACGCAGTCGGAGTATTTGATGTAAGCCATATGGGTGAAGTTTTTATCCGTGGAGAGAAGGCGTTGGATTTTGTTCAGGAAATTACAACAAATGACGCTTCAAAATTAACTCCGGGACGAGTTCAATACTCTGCAATGTGTTATCCTGATGGCGGTATTGTGGATGATTTGCTAGTCTATTGTATTTCTAGCAAAGAATATATGCTGGTTGTAAATGCATCTAACTTAGAAAAAGATTTTAACTGGATGAATGTTAATAATTCATTTGGGATTGAAATAGTCAATGAAAGTGATGAATACTCATTACTGGCTGTTCAAGGACCTGAAGCTAAAAATGTTATTCAAAAAATAACAGATCAGGATGTTAATCTTGAATATTATCATTTTATGATTACTAAAGTAGCAGGTGTTGAAATGATTTTGTCAAGAACCGGTTACACTGGTGAACTTGGATACGAACTCTATTTCAAAGGGGATGAAGCTGTAGCTACTAAAGTTTGGACTGAACTCTTTGAAGCTGGAAAAGAATTTAACATTCAGCCTGTTGGACTTGGTGCACGTGATTCACTTAGACTTGAAATGGGTTTTTGCTTATACGGAAATGATATTGATCAAACCACAAATCCCCTGGAAGCAGGGCTTGGTTGGATTACAAAGCTGCAGAAAAAAAGTTTTATTGGTAAAGAAGCAATCCTGAAGGTAAAAGAAGACGGATTAAAAAGAAAATTAATTCCACTACTTATTGATGAAAAAGCCTTTCCAAGGCATGGTTATGAAGTTGTTGCAAATGGTAAAAAAATTGGTAATGTAACCAGTGGTACTGTTAGTCCCATTCTTGAAAAAGGAATTGCTCTTGCATATGTTGAAACAGAATATGCAGTTGAAAAAAGTGTAATAAATCTTCTAATAAGAGGGAAAGAAGTTCCTTCTACTGTTGTACGATTGCCTTTTTTAACAAAATAGTTTTTGACTAGATTATAAATGAAATATTAAACTTTTGAAGATTATTAAATGAAGATCAATGTAATCATATCACCTCCAAATGTTGATGAGCTTTACTTCACCGGAAAAACCACTGTGATTATTGATGTACTTCGTGCAACAACCACAATCTTAACCGCTGTAGCGAACGGCGCAAAAGAGATTGTCCCTGTTAGTTCTGTTGAATTTGCTATGAAAGTCTCAGGAAGTATGTTTGGTGGGCAAACACTTCTTGGCGGAGAACGGAATACAAAAAAGATTGACGGTTTTAATTTGGGCAATTCTCCATTTGAATACAGCCCTGAAATAATTGCCGGTAAATCAATAATTCTTTTCACATCAAATGGTTCACGTGCGATTGTAAAATCAAAATTTTCGGAGCATTCAATTATTTGTTCATTTCAGAATTTATCAGCGGTTGCACACTATTTAGTTGAATTAAATAATAATGTTGAAATTCTCTGTTCCGGCAGAAATGGTGTCTTTAGTTTAGAAGATACAATTTGTGCAGGTAAGTTAGTAACTGAATTGTCATCATTAGCAACAGATGTAGAGCTAACCGACTCATCATTAGCCGCATTAACATTGGCTAAATCTCTCGGGAAAAATTTGAAAAGGATGATGACTGAGTCAGAGCATGGTAAAATTTTGATTGAAAATGGTTTTGAAGAAGATATAATTTATTGTAGCAAACTAAACACGATTCCAATAATCCCAATCTTCTCGGGCAATGTTATTAAAATTTTGCAGCATCCGAAAGCGGAGACTGTTAATACTTTAGAAACATAATTTTATATTATGGCAAAAAAAACTAAACCGGTAGCCAAGCCGACAACAAAATCGAAACCTGAATCAACGCTATTCTCTTTATCCTCAGATAAAAAGAAGAAAATCTGGGGACTTTTTCTTATTGTTTTTTCTTTAATAATTTTTCTTAGTCTATTAACATATTCTCGTACAGATGAATATCTTTTAGGCTATCCAATAATGACCATTTTGGGTCTTCTTGGAGATTCAGCAGTAAAATTTTCTGCTTCAAATTGGCTTGGGATTTTTGGTGTTTATATTTCACAATTTCTTTTTAAGTCTACAATCGGGATTTTCGCTTTTATTTTTCCGGTCATTATTCTCATCTCCGGTGTCTCTTTCTTCCACGCAATTACATTAAAAAGATTTCTCAACATAACCAATTTTATGCTGGTTACTGGAATTCTATTTGCCGGTTTTTTTGGTGTATTAAGAGTAAGGCTTGGAATTCTTTTTGATTGGTATGAATTATCCGGCGCTGTTGGTGATTATATTGGTCGTTCACTCGGAATGTTGCTCGGTAGTATCGGAAGTCTTCTTCTGATAATTACATTAATGATAATAACATTGGTAATCGCTTTTGATATAAAAATTGAAAAGATTTTCTACTGGTTAAAATCTCTTTTCACTTCATCAGTTGAATATGCGCAAGATAAATTGAATGGAAAAGATGAAACGGAAGCAGAGCCGGAAAAAGATGAAAAGAGTGAAGATAATCTTGATAAGATAAAGTCCCTTCGAGAAAAAAATAAAAAGAAGGAACCGCCAACTATTCAAGATGAATCAGTTTTGCCGGAAGATAAAAAAGATACTACAATTAGAATTCTTCGAAAGAATGAACTGTCGGAAAACGAGAAAAATTCAGCTATCCCCGATGAGATGAAAAATGTAAAAGTAAGTGATGAAAAAGTTCAAAAGAAAAAAGGGGAGAAGGCAAAAGTTCAAGTGGAAGAATTCCCGCCGGAAGAACCGGGCGGGGTAGTTCCAAAAGCTGATTTAATTGGTGATGTTACCGAAATACGTGAGAAAGAAGCAGAGAAGCCTGATCCGTGGGATGAAAAAATAAAGTACAATCGATTGACACTTGAAATACTTGATCCAATTCCACAAGAAGATTTTAAAGTTGCCGAAGATGAATTAAAACGAAATGCCGAATTATTAAAAGAAAAACTTGCACTTTTTGATATTGAAATTGAAGATATTTCAGTAACTCCGGGACCTGTTGTCACTTTGTATGAAATCAAACCTGCGCCGGGTGTTAAGATCAGTAAAATTGTTAGTTTGGAAAATGATATCGCTCTCGCATTAGCTGCGCGAGGAATAAGAATTATTGCTCCAATTCCGGGTAAAAGTGCAATAGGTGTTGAAATCCCAAATTTAAATGCTTCATTGGTTGTTGCGAAATCAGTATTGGGAACAGTTTCAGCATCAAAATTTGAACTCCCATTGGCTTTCGGAAAAACAATAGCAGGAGATGTTTATTTAACTGATCTCGCTAAAATGCCACACATGTTAATTGCCGGATCAACAGGGTCGGGAAAAAGTGTTGGCATCAATATGATTATCACAAGTCTCTTATTTGCAAAACATCCTTCTGAGGTAAAACTCGCAATCATTGATCCCAAAAAGATTGAACTTTCATTTTACAAATCTTTAAGAAGACATTATCTTGCAGTTTCTCCTGATTTGGATGAAGAGATAGTAACAGTACCTCAGAATGCAATTCTTCTTTTAAAGTCAGTTGAATATGAAATGGAACAACGTTATGATAGACTTGCAAAAGCCGGTGTTCGTAATATTGTTGATTATAATCAGAAAGTGTCTGATCCGTTACGTAAACCCAAAGATGATGACAGAATAAAACATCATTTTCTTCCATACATTGTTGTTATTATTGATGAGTTAGCCGATTTAATGATAACTGCAGGAAAAGAAGTTGAAGAACCTATCGCTCGTTTAGCGCAACTTGCACGTGCAGTCGGAATCCATTTAGTTGTTGCAACGCAGCGTCCTTCGGTTAATGTAATAACTGGTGTTATCAAAGCAAATTTCAGTGCAAGGATCGCATATCAAGTTGCGACAAAAATTGATTCTCGTACTATTCTAGATATGAATGGAGCTGAGCAACTGCTTGGAAGAGGTGATATGTTATACCTTCCAACCGGAACTCCAAAGCCTATAAGAATTCAAAACGCTTTCATCACAACCGATGAAGTTGAAAGAATTACGCAATATATTCAGAAGCAGGACGGTTATTCAAAACCATATTACCTTCCATCACTTTATGACAAGAAAAAAGATGCAGGAGCGAAATTTCTGGAGGATCTTGATCCACTATTTGAAGATGCAGCCAGGGTTATCGTTAAATATCAACAAGGTTCAGTTTCATTACTACAACGCAGATTAAAACTCGGTTACTCGCGTGCAGCAAGAATTGTTGATCAACTTGAAGAAGCCGGTATTGTTGGTCCGAACGATGGGAGTAAAGCCAGAGAAGTAACCGTTGAGAATGAAGAACAGCTCGAAACAATACTTCGTAACATTTGATACGTCTAAACTTTTAAAAGAAATTGAAATCATTTATGAAAATATTATTCTTATCACTTTTCATTTTTACCACGTTAAACTTCGGTCAATCAACCAAGCTTGTTGAACTTCAAAGCAAGTTTAAAACGCTTGAAGATTTTTCGGCAGACTTCAAACAATCGGTAAATGTTAAGTCGGGATTAAGCGGAAAAATCTTTTATAAAAAGGATAAACGCTTGCGTCTTGAATTGAAAAATATGCTTATTCTTACCGATGGAGTTACCTCTTGGAATTATAACCAACGAGATAATAAAGTAATTATAAGCGATTATAACGAAGATGATCAGACCATTCTTTCACTGAATAAAATAATCTTTGATTATCCTCCTAAATGTAAAGTTGATGAAGTTAAAATTGGAGATGATGATGTTATAATTCTCACTCCAAAGGATAACTCGTTAGGATTCAACTCCGCAAAGCTTTGGTTAAACAACAACTCATTAATAAGTAAAATTTTAATTGTTGATTCTGAAGATTCTCAAATATTGATCGAGTTCAGCAATTATAAGGTTGATCAAAAAATCTCGGGAAACAAATTTACTTTTTCAGTACCGGAAGGATGCAAGATTATTGACCTCCGTTAAACCAAAAAAAATCTCGGTTAAAGAGATAATAAGTTTTGCAGTTTCCATTCTATTGGCGATTGTTTTTCTATGGTTTGCATTCAGGGGTGTTAATTCGGATGAGGTTATTTCGGCATTAAGTCACATCTCAATATTATGGATAGTTGTTTTCATTGTACTCACTCTATTTGCCCACTTTTTACGTGCTTTACGCTGGCGGATTATTTTAACTTCCGTAAAAAAAGATATCAGCGTTAATCATTTGTTTGGTTCATTGTTGATTGGTTACGGAGTTAATAATGTTATACCCCGTTTGGGAGAAGTTTCCAAAGCTGTTTCGGTTGGACAAATTGAGGGGATCTCGCGCTCCTCAATATTTGGAACTATTATAGTTGAACGTGTTATTGATATTATTTTTTTTGGTGCATCGGTTATCTTAAGCGGTCTAATTTATCGCGGTAATCTGTATGATGAATTTACATGGTTGGAGCCAACAATTTATTTTGGGTTATTTGCGATCCTTGTCATAATATTTACTCTCTTCTTAACAATAAAATTCAGAGAAAAATTTTACACCGGGATTGTATTGGCAGCAGGTCTTTTTTCTGAAAGATGGGCTAAAAAACTTGCTGAAATTTTCGATAAACTGATTACCGGTTTTTCAAGTTTGAGAGGGACGAAAAATACAATCCTTGTATTATTTATCAGCGTGTTAATCATGCTAACTTATGCGGTTACTTCATATACCGGATTCTATATTTTAGGGATGGAATCAAATAGTAAAAACCTGATATCAACTGCGTGGATTGTAATGAGTATTAGCGCTATCGGAATTATGATTCCAACTCCGGGAGGAATCGGTTCATATCACACAATTACAAAATCAATTTTGGTGAATTTGTTTGCATTCGGTGAAGGGATAAGCATTGCTTATGCAGCTTTAACTCATGCAATTTCTTATTCAACACATTTAGTTAGTGCCGCCATATATTTCTTCCTATTCAGAAAAAAATATTCAGCAATGAAAAGAGGCTCACTCTTTGAGCTTGACGAAGAAAATTGAAAGTAACCTTATGAAAAATAAATTATTTATTATTCTGTTTATACTTCTATCATTACCTGTCTACTCACAATATGAATTACGCGGTAGTATGGGAATTAATATTGTTAATACTCCTTATTTGGTAGATTATCTGCAAGAAAATTATGCTCAAGGTGAAATAGTTAATTCATTTAGTAGCGCAGTTGAGTTTGGCTTTGAAGCCGGTTACGAAATGGAGAAATATCAAATTGGACTTGAATATGCTTATGAAATGAGTTCATTCACTTATACATTCATAAGCGGTAAATATAATTTTGATTATGGTGTTTCTTCTCCTTCTTTAATGGGCTATTATCTGATTAAAGGAACAGGATATAAATTAAAATTTGGAGGTGGTGTCGGTCCCCGTTTACTTTCAGTAGATGAAACCAAACCCCCACTTGCACAAGCTGAAAATTATAAAGTAACCGGGTTTGGAGTTGTATTAAGAGCTGACGGAACCACAGCTCTTGGCGGAAATTTTTATGCCTATATCGGTTTTGATTTAAGATATAATTTAATCGGCAAACCTGAAAATAATGGACAAACTATTATCATGAATGCAGCTAAAGAAGAATTAAAAATGAATTCTCTTTCTGCCGGCATTAAATTAGGAATCGCAGCAATATTTTAAGGAGTTAACTTGTCATTTTTTGAAGCACTTATTCTTGGAATAGTTCAAGGATTAACAGAATTTTTACCAATCAGCAGTACTGGACATTTAACCCTTGCCGGTAAGTTCATGGGATTAATTTCAAATGATCAGCAATGGACTGCATTTATTGCGATAATTCAATTAGGAACTTTGGTTGCAATTCTCATTTACTTTTGGAAAGACATTATTAACATTCTAATCGCTTTCTTTAACGAAAATATTTTCAATAGAAAAAAATATTCAGAACAACAATTGAATTCAAAATTGGGATGGTTAATTATTATAGGCACTATTCCTGTCGTGATAATTGGATTAGGCTTTAAGGATGTTATTGAAGGCGCCCTCACAAAAAACTTATTTGTTATTTCGATAAGCCTTATTGTATTAGCAATAATTCTCGCTATCGCAGAAAAAACGGCGAAATTCAAAAAGGAAATGAAAGATATTACAATCCTTGATTCACTATTAATAGGCTTAGCACAAGCAGTAGCTCTTATACCCGGTTCATCACGTTCAGGTACTACGATTACAGGTGGACTATTTATGGGGTTAAATCGTGAAACTGCTGCACGTTTTTCTTTTCTTCTAAGTATCCCTGCAATATTTGCAAGCGGTATGTTACAGTTGTACCAAGAAATTGGAAATATTTCATCCGGAGATGAAATTGTTAATCTAATTATTGCTACGGCAGCCTCTGCAATAAGCGGTTATTTTGCAATCGATTTCCTGCTAAAATTTTTAAGAAAAAACAGTACATTTGTTTTTATCTATTATCGAATCGGTCTCGGTTTGATAATCTTAGGACTTTTATATTCAAATATTATTAACCCATAAACTAAATAGGAAAAAATATGAGAAGACTCTTTTTATTTTTTGTGATAATCGGATTCACATTCGGATGTAAAGAAGCAAGTTCATCCAATCAACAACAAACTCAAAACATACAGGAAGAAAAAACTATGTCAGATTCATTATTGGTTGCCGTAATTAAAACTAACATGGGAACTATAGAAGTAGAATTATTCGAAAAACAAGTCCCCAAAACAGTCGAGAACTTTAAAGGTTTAGCTGAAAAAGGATATTATAACGGAGTAATATTTCACCGTGTAATTGATAAATTTATGATTCAAGGGGGCGATCCAACCGGCTCAGGACGCGGTGGTGAAAGTTTCTGGGGAAGTAAATTTGCAGATGAATTTCACCCTGAATTAAAACATACAGGCGCAGGATTTTTATCAATGGCGAATGCAGGACCAAATACAAACGGAAGTCAATTCTTCATTACATTAGTCGCAACTCCTTGGCTTGACGGAAAACATTCCATCTTCGGTAAAGTTATTGGCGGAATGGATGTAGTTGAAACTATCGGAAAAGTCCAGACAACAAAACCATTTGATAAACCTGTTGCTGACGTCGTAATGGAAACAGTTACAATCGAAAAACGTGCTAAATAATATTTCTAACCAATGAAACAGGAAGAATTTTTCTCCTCACGTTGGGCTTTAATAATTGCAACTTTAGGAATAGCCGTCGGAACCGGAAACATCTGGCGGTTTTCCAGAGTTGTAGCACAAAACGGTGGAGGATCTTTTCTTATTCCCTGGGTTATCTTTTTACTTCTCTGGTCACTTCCCCTTATAATTGCTGAGTTTGCAATTGGTAAACATACCCGATTAGGTCCTATTGGTGCAATTTCAAAAACTGCCGGAAAACAATTCGGGTGGATGGGGGCATTCATAGTTCTCGTATCAACGTCAATCATGTTTTATTATTCCGTGGTAACCGGCTGGTGCCTTCGATATTTTTATTCGGCAGTTTCAGGGGATATTTTTCAGACTCAGAATCATTTGGATTACTGGAATAGTTTTTCATCAAGTGCCCAACCGTTTCTTTTTCATTTCCTCGCAATTCTATTATGCGGAATCGTAATTTTTCGTGGAGTTACAAAAGGGATTGAAAAGGCGAATAAAATTTTAGTCCCGTCACTAATCACAATTTTATTATTATTGCTGATGCGCGCAGTTACACTCCCTAATGCGGTTGAAGGATTAAAGTATTTTTTTACCCCCGATTTATCAGCCTTGCTCGATTATAAAGTTTGGCTTAATGCTCTAACACAAAATGCGTGGGATACAGGAGCCGGATGGGGTTTAATAATGACGTATGCAATTTATATGAAGAAGCGGGAAGACATATCAATAAATGCGGCTTTAATTGGTTTCGGAAATAACTCAATTTCACTTATTGCTGGTATTACAATTTTCTCAACAGTCTTTGCTTTGTCATCAACTGAGGCGATGGTTGAAATATCAAAATCGGGACCGGCAAATACAGGACTAACATTCATCTATCTTCCTTTACTCTTTTCGAAAATGTCCGGTTCAAATTCGATTAATGCAATTTTTGCATCACTCTTTTTTCTAGCTCTATTTTTTGCAGCAATATCATCTCTATTATCAATGGTTGAACTGGCAACAAGAACATTAATTGATTTTGGAATGGTAAGAAAAAAAGCAATTATTTTTGTCTGCTTTGCAGCCATACTTTTCGGTTTGCCTTCCGCTTTTGATGTAAATGTATTAATTAATCAAGATTGGGTTTGGGGAGTAGGGCTTATTTTAAGCGGTGCATTTATTTCATTTTCGATTATTAAGTTTGGTGTAGATAAATTTAGAACCGAAGTAATTAACGGATTCGGAAGCGACATTAAAATTGGTAAATGGTATAATGTGTTAATCGGAATTGTCGTTCCCGTTCAAGCGATTTTACTAATTATTTGGTGGCTCGCATCATCTATTACATGGGATGCAGAATGGTGGAATCCTTTCCACCTTGAAAACGCGGGGACAGTTTTGTTTCAATGGGGAGTGGCAATTATTATATTATTTGCTTTGAATAAAAAAATGGTTTCAAAAACTTTACAAGATTAGTCAAAAAGTAAGCGAGATGATTTCAACATATATAACTGCAATAATTATCCTCACAATTGTTTGGGGCGGATTTGCATATTTTGTGAGGAAAGCATCATTGTTTGAAAAGAAAAAAAGATTAGAAGAAAATGGCAGTTAAATCAAATTCATCATCAATTTCTGATATTCCCGCTTTAATTAAAAAGAATCAGATTTTACCAATTTATTTTCTATTCGGTGAGGATAGTTTTCTAATTAGACAAACTGCCGAGTATATGGAAAAGCAGCTTGCACATTTGGTCGGTTCTGATTTTGATAGAGAAACATATTATGGAAGTAAAGCTACGGCTCCGGAAATTCTTGATTTTGCAAATTCTTTTCCATTCAGTAGTGGTAAAAAATTAGTTATTGTTAAAGAATTTGAAAAGATGAAAGATGCAGAGGAGTTTTCAAGCTACATTAAATCTCCTTCCGATTTTACAGTTTTAATTTTCATTTATGCCGGCGCTATAACTAAGTTCGACAAAGAACATCTTCAATTATTTGAGAAGTACGGATATTCTTTCGAAGCAAAAGCCTTAAAGGAAGGGGCGGTTATTCAATGGATTTTCGATTATGTAAAATCTAAAAAGAAAAATATTTCAGAAGCTGATGCAAGATTCCTTGCTGATTTGGTAGGTGACAGCCGCGAAACTCTAAAAATGCAAATTGATAAAATGTTGACTTACATCGAAAATGAATCTGAAATTACCCTTGATATTATTAATTCGCATGTAATCGCATCAAAAGATTACACAATCTTTCAACTGCAAGATGCGCTTGTAAAACGTGATAAAAAATTGGCGATGAAAATTGCCTTCCGCATGCTGGAAAAAAATGGAGTGGCACCAATTCTTTATCCTTTGAATAAATACTACACCGGTTTGGTTCAAGTTAAAGAACTTCAAGAGAAAAACACACGAAATGAAATAGCTGCACGGATTGTGGGAACACATCCTTATTATTATCCCAATTATATCAAAGCTGCTGAAAGTTATTCACCCCAAAAATTTAAAGAGATCTTTGCGGCATTCCTGGAGGCTGATATATCAATAAAAACAACAAGCAGCGACGAAAAAACGATTTTAACGATATTGCTAACAAGAATTTTAAAATAATAGTCGAACTTGTATTATTAACGTTTTATAAAAACTTTCGAGGTTTTCTGAAATAAATAAGAATTTTGCTAAGAATTTAACTGACTTTTTAACAATACCTCGAAGGTTTAACAACTTTACTTAAGGTGAGAGTCCAATTGAAACTTTTTTCCATTTCAAAAGTATAATAAGTCTAAAAAGAATTGAATTTAATAGAACTTTCAGATGAAGAACTCATGATAGAGTTCCAGGCGACAAATAACATTGAGGCATACACTCTTTTAGTAAAGAAGTATAAAAATCCTCTTATGAATTTTGTCCACAGATTTACAGGTGATTATGAAAGTTCGGCTGACATTGTTCAAGAGACGATGATTCGTGTTTTCAGAAAGAAAGATAGTTTTAAACCTATCGGGAGGTTTTCAACATGGATCTACACAATTGCAGGAAACCTTGCGAGAACCGAACTTCAGAGGAATAAGAAGTTTGGTATGTTATCGATTGATGCGATGGGGGAGGATGAAGATAAACAGTTTCAGATAGAAGATAATCGTTATCGCCCTGATGAAATAGTTCTTAATAAATTAAATGAAGAAATTATTACGAAAGCGATTGAGCAAATTCCTGATCTCTTCCGTGAGATAGTAATTCTAAGGGATATTCAGGAACTCTCTTATGAAGAGATTGCAGAAATTACAGGAATAACAGTCGGGACAGTAAAATCAAGGTTAAACAGAGGAAGAAGCAAATTACAAATATTACTTTCGAAAATGTTAGAAGATTGAAATGAAAAAAGAAAATATTTTTGACAGCGAAAATAATTTTCCTGCTGTTACAAAGAGTTTGCAAAAACTTAGTAAAACAGAAGTCCCTTATCTGTTTGAAGAAAAACTCTTTGCTCAATTAACACAACCGCAACCGTCTAATAATAGTTTGTGGGATAAAATTATTAATTCATTTCTTTTTGTCCCTTCAACTGCGAGTATAACGGTCGCCTCGGTTATCTTTCTTCTCTTAATGGTGAATGAAAGGATTGCGTACACTAATCCATTTTCTGAAATGCCCCGTGTTAGAAAAGATATTGTTGAAGTTACCGAAGAAACACCAACAGAATTCGGAATTGTCAATAATGAGGCTGGGTCTAAATCTAAATCAAAAAGAGTAGTTGACAGCCATAACTCCAATAATCTTGCGATGAAAAATGAACTGGTAGGCTTTAAACTTATCTCCTCAACAGATGAGGAAAAAAAAATGATTGACAGTTTGAAGAATTCGATAAATTACAATTCCACACTAATGATGGTAAAACCTGAGTGAAGGTTTGATCTAATGGTTTTCGCCTAAAATAAGTTCCCGATTAAAAAACTACATTGCGACTGGGCAGTAGTTTTCACTTTTTCAAAAGCTCCATCCTGTATTTAACCATTTTAATTATAAGCTCTTTGGGTAGAGGCTTATCAATTGGAAACTGAACAGAACCTTTCCCTTTTTTGTAACCTTCAAGTTCTTTATCAAACTTTTCCATTACTGTTGGATGGGGATATAAGCCAACATGTTTTTTATATCCAGCTATCATAATCTGCTCCTCTCGTTTTCCTCCTTTGACCAGTGCATAAGCAGGAATACCATAATTGAGCATTTCAATCGCTTCGGGAACTGCCTTTAGAATACATTCTTTTAATTCCTTAAGACTCTCTTTTATCTTTTCAGGTTGATTATCAAAATATTCTTCAACCGATATGTAGTTTTCTTTCTCATTCATGATTTGTTCTTTTTATTCAATTGTGTAAATGTACACATACAGTAACCGATTTGAAACCCCTTCTTGTCCGATTAGCACAAATTTTCTTAAAGTTAAAGACCTTCGATTTGCTTCTTCACCTGCTACTGACAACTTTTGTACTATACCTTTGTCAATCTCAATTTATGCGGGCTTGTTTTGGGAACTCTTTCAATTAATTTACGAGCTTCGAGATCGAGTTTTACAGTCACCATATACCAGATGACTTTACCGTCAAAACTTGTGGTTAGTTCTTTAACTGCTTTATCCGTCAAATCTTCAAAACTTATTTCTGAATGTTCACTCAATGATTGAAGTATGAAGTCCTTTATTATATCATATCTTCTCTGCAAGATATTGACCCCTTTTTTACCGTTTGGGTGCATGGTCATTATTTTTACTTCTTTCATAAAGTGATTTCCTTGAATCTGGTTTTGCTGAATAAAAAACCAATCAATAGGAATGGTATAATGTGGTCAATCATATTTATTAAAGTATAATCCAAAGGAAACATATACCAATTCATTTGCGATAAATCGCTCGCAAAGCCGATTATCAAAGCAGCCAAAAGAGATATTGAAATGATAGATTTAGGCGTCTGAACTTTTGATTGCCTAATTAACAAGTAAAGCAAAAAGACTGTGAAAAAATTAATGGCAAGGCTGCCTAAAAAAGAAGTTGCGCTAAAAAGTTCTGTTTTACCACGCTTAAATACCATTAAAGTTATCCGTGGTCCTTTTTCAACTTTCTCTTCCATTTCTTTCATTTTTTGTGGGGTGTTCTCTGTCGGGAAACCGGGATAATGATAAATACCGTCTTTAACCAAATTCACTTTCAATATTTCTGTATTCAAAGCATTGTCGGGTATCGCGTTGAGAGTATTGGAATGAAAGGGTAAAACCATCCAGGAAACCGCACTCCAGACAAAAAGGATTAGCGTTCCTATTACAAGACTTGTTATTGTTCTTTTCATTTTTGTTTACCTATTTATGTTATCAATGTTTCTTTTCTTTTTGGATACAATTCCCATCTGCATTCCAATTGCAATGCCTACTGGAATTGCCCATGTCCAAATGAAGATGTCATTGGTAATAAGTTGAACTATTAATGAAACTATTGCTGCCATGATTGCCCCCAATGCCATTCCAGTCCCTAGGTTTAGTTGAAACTTATTTTTCATATTCTCTCTCTATTTGTTGATTCTCTTTATTGTTTTTCAACACTTGCCGATAACGGCTGAGGCAATGACAAGTGGCAGATTGTGTGGTACTTAATAGTGTCAATCTATCCGCAATGCGGATAGATTGACTACTGAAATAATATTACTATTTACTCTTGTTCGGGTATTTTGGAGGAGTTGGTAATTTTACGGGATTCTTTTTCAAATTTTCTAAAGCTACTTCAATAGCTTTATTTAGTTGTTCATCAACTCCATCATATTCAAGTGCGGGGTCATTATCAACGAAGATATCAGGATCAACTCCGTAACCTTCCATAATCCAATCTTTACCATCAACATCATAACGTGAAAATTCAGGTCGGTTCAAAGTCCCACCATCAACAAAAGGTAATGAACCTCTAATTCCAACTACACCGCCCCATGTACGTTTACCGATTGTTGTTCCGATTTTGTAATGTTTAAAACGGTATGCAAAAATATCACCGTCTGACATTGAGAATTCATCCATCAATAATACTTTTGGTCCGACGTGCATACCACCGGGGTTTGTACCGATAGCGCCGTTACGAGCTTTATCAATCATTACTAATTGACGGTTTAATCTTTCGGTAATCATCGGGGAAACATTTCCGCCGCCATTGCCTCTATCATCAATAATCAAAGCTTCTTTTTTAAGCTGAGGATAGTAGAACTCGGCGAATTTATTTAATCCATTTGGACCCATATCCGGAATATGTAAATATCCGACTTTTCCGTTAGTTGCTTTGTTTACTTTTTCGATATTTTCTTGAACCCAGTTATAATAAAGAAGTTCACTCTGATCTTCAATCGGAATTATAACATTATCTTTGCTGCCGTCGAGTTTGGCAGTTGAATTGATTTTAACCGTAACCTGTTTACCGGCTTTACCGATTAGAAGTTGATTAATATCTACAACCGTATTAACCGGAACACCATCAATGGCGGTGATAAAGTCACCTTCTTTTGCGGTTACGCCAATTTCCGTTAATGGGGAACGGCGGTCTTTGTTCCAATTTTCACCTTTGTAGATTTTTGTAATTTTATAAAATTTAGATGAAGGATCACGAACAACTTCTGCTCCTAATAATCCGAGTTTAATTCTTTCAGCTTTCGGATATTCACCGCCACCAACGTAGGCATGACCGATATTCAATTCGCCAATCATTTCACCGATCACATAAGTTAAATCAATTCGATGATTAACATATTCAAGAAGCTGCGAGTAATTCTTTTTCATCTTCTCCCAATCAACACCGTGAAGATTTGGGTCGTAGAGGAAGTCTCTCATTTGCCGCCATGATTCATTAAAGATTTGCTTCCATTCTGCATAGCGGTCAAGATTCATCTTCATATCAGAAAGATTTAATTTATCTTTTATTTCCAATTTGGCGGATGGTAAATCTACAATTGCATAACTATTCATTTGAGAAACGAGCATTTTTTTATTGTCTGCTGAAATTTCGAATCCACCGAAATCACCGATTTCAGTTTCGGTCTGTTTTTCGAAATCATAGAAGAGCAATTTTGATCTTTGATCTTTACTTCCGTTTCTATTGTAGTATAATTTATTTCCGGCTGAAGTAAGGTTAAAATAATTTGAAGCACTCACAGGAAGTTCAATAACACGGTTTGTTATTCCTTCTAAATCAACATTAACAACAACATCCGATGATTTTTTATCATCTTTTGGTTTCTCATCTTCTTTAGCTTTATCTTTTATTGTAACCTCGTCACTCTTCGGTTCGAATGGTGATTTAGTATCTTGTGCTAAAGCAATCAAATAAATCTTGGACATATCTTGATAGATGTGATTCCATTCAGTCCAACCATAACTTGGAGAAAAAGTTCTCTGCGAAGTGAAATATAAAAACTTTCCGTCATCACTGAATGCGGGGGAGGTTGAATTATACCAGCCGTCAGTTACCGGAGTTGTTTTTCCACTCTCAATTGAATAGAGATAAATGCGGGACATTACATCAACTTCAGGTTTAGAGTAGCTAATCCATTTATTATCAGGTGACCATTCGAATGAATTTATTTCCCATGCTTCTGCTTCTTCAACTAAAGTAACTTTTTTAGAATCGATATCAACAAATTGCAATTTCTGATTTTTATCATTCCATAATAACTTTTTACTATCGGGTGACCAGAGAAGACTGTATTTATAAGTATCAGCACCGGATGTTATTTTTGTTGCTTTTGCAGAACCATCCTGCGGAATAATATAAATTTCATCTTCACCTGATTCATCTGAAATAAAAGCAATCCATTTTCCATCAGGTGACCATTTAGAACTTCTTTCATGAACTCCTGAAGTATTAGTTAGATTTCTTGTCGGACCATTCTTTAACGGAACAGTAAACAACTCACCGCGGGCTCCGAATAAAGCGCGCTTTCCATCGGGAGCTATTTCAAAGTTTGTTACGCTTTTGCTTACATCAATCATTCCGCCTCTTCCGGAAACAAAATCTGCATCAATGGAGATTGAATGTTTTGTAACTTTTTCGGTTGCAAAATCGACTGAATAAATATATCCGCCGTTTTCAAATACAATTGATTTATCGCCAAGAGAAGGGAACTTAACATCGAAATCTTTAAAGTCTGTAAGTTTTTTGGTCTCTTTAGATTTTAAATCATAAGAGAAAAGATTTAATCTGCTATCTCTATCAGAGATGAAATAAATCTTATCACCAGCCCACATTGGAAAAATATCTTGAGCCGGATTATTAGTTATTTTTTCTGTTTTCTTTGTTTTAAAATCATAAATCGAAATATCATCTGCTTGACCGCCGCGATATCTTTTCCATGTTCTGAATTCACGGAACATTCTGTTGTAAGCTAACTTACTTCCATCAGGAGAAAAACTATTAAAGCCGCCACGGGGTAATGGAACCTGGACAGGATCACCACCATTGATGGAAACGGTGAAGAGTTTTCCCTTCATATCGTTGAATTCCCATCCGCGTGTTCGGTAAACAATTGTTGAATTATCTTTCCATCCTGTAACAATATTATTTGGTCCCATTCGATCGGATACATCATCTCTCCCTAAAGTTGGGGTGAATGTTAATCGTTTTGGAATTCCACCTTCTGCGGGAATAAGATAAACTTCAGTGTTTCCGTCATACTGTCCGGTGAATGCTATATGTTTACCATCAGGAGAAAACTTTGCAAATAATTCTGTCCCGATATCGTTTGTCAACTTTCTTGCTGTTCCCCCTTTTGCATCAACAGAATACAAATCGCCTGCATAAGTGAACACGATTGTATTATTGTTCATGGTTGGGAATCTTAGTAATCTCATTTCTTTTTGTGCGTGAGCAATTGAAAGTGAGATCACAAAAGTGAAAGTTAGAAATAAGAGTCTCTTCATAACCGTCTTTTCCTTTTTTGTTTTGAATAATGGCTAAATAATAATAAAAATTTATTCATTTGAGTTTAAAATAGTGATAAGTGGAGGAATAATTATTCAAATAAGAATTTCTCATGCAAAATATGACTTTTACCAATTTTATTAATAGAATAACAGAAACTCCATACTTGACTATAAAGTCAATAGAAACTAACTTTGATTCATAATATTTAATGAGTTAAAAATGATAGCGCAACTGATAAATTCTTCGCAAAGTTATAAAATTTTTATTATAATAACTTTCGTTACCCTTTTTCTGGTGAGCAGCTGTAAAGCTCCTAACGAACCGACGACACCAACAGGTACAACACCGGATTCATTAAATAATATAAGTATTAACGGCTCAGTCTTCGATGCCTCAACAAATTCACCGATTGATAGTGCATTAATTACTATAAATTACTCAGTCGGTAAACAGACGTTATATACTACATCTCAAGGCTTGTTTACAACATCATTTACATTAGATACAAATCGTACAATTACGATTACTATAACGAAGAGTGGTTATCAGAATGATACGACAACCTTCTTCGCACTTATGAATAAAATTTATAATCTATCGGCAATTAAATTACAAAGATCATCGGTGATTAATCCCTCAGATTCAACAAAAGGAACAGGCTATGCTTCATCAATTTACCTTCTGTCGCAATCATCATCAAGCTTAGGTGTAAGAGGTGCGGGTTCATTAGAAACGGGGCGGATTACATTTGAAGTACTTGATTCAACCGGTGTTCCAATAGATACCGCACATAAAGTTCTTGTAAATTTCAGATTTGGCGGAAGACCAAATGGTGGTGAATATCTTCATACAAATTCGGAATATACTGACACTGCCGGTAGAGTCTCCGTTTATCTAACAAGCGGAACAATAGCAGGGGTTGTCCAAATAATTGCTGATTTTAATATAAATGGTAGAACTATTTTTTCTCAACCGGTTAACTACGCAATCCATGGCGGTTTACCAGATTTAACACATTTTGGATTAGCCCCAGCAAAACTTAACATCCCGGGCTATAACATAAATGGAGTTGAAGATGCAATTACAGCTATCTTAGGGGACAAATATGCCAATCCTGTGCGTCCGGGAACTTCAGCTTACTTTACAACTGATGGTGGTATAATTCAAGGCTCCGCAGTGACTGATGAAATGGGAAACGCTACAGCTATTCTAGTTTCTTCTGATCCTAGACCTAATCATATCTTTTTAGGTCCGGGATTTGCAACAGTAACTGCTTCAACTATTAACGAAAATAATGCAATAATTTCCAAAGACGTACTTGTCCTTTTTTCGGGTATACCTCAAATTCAAGTATCACCTACAACCTTTGATATTCCGAATAATGGTTCTCAAATATTTAATTATATTGTTAGTGATCAAAATTCAAACCCTCTTTCTCAAGGACAAACAATTACTGTCCTTGTTGAAGGTGAAAACGTTGAGGGAAGAGGGGATGTGAGTATTAATCTTCCTGATACACAAAGTCCGAGTTGGACTTTCTTCTCATTTTCTATTGTCGATAAAGATACTGCTAATGTTTCACGATCTGTAGATGTCACTATTTCAACGACAGGTCCTAACGGGCAGGCTAAATTATCATTTGGCGGAATTGTAAGATAAATTATTTCGTAAATTCGGAAAAAAGTATTGATGAAGCGGAAGCCACATTTAGTGATTCCGCTTTTCCTTTTTTAGGGATTGAAATTTTTGAGTCAGCTAAATTTTTTAACTCTATTGATGCTCCGTGTGCTTCATTGTGCAGACAGAGAATAAATTTTCCGCTTTTATTAAAAGTGTAAATGTTTTCCCCCTCAAGGGTGGAAATCAAAATCTTATATCCTTCCTTTTTCATTTCAGAAAAGAAAAAAGATTCATCCACATGTTCAAAAACATTTAGATGGAAGAGGGAACCCATTGTTGCACGAATAACTTTAGGATTGTATAACTCAACACAATTTGAGTTCATAAAAACATCTGAAATATTGAACCAATCAGCATTACGAATTATTGTCCCGAGATTGCCCGGATCAGAAATTGAATCGAGATAAATCGCAAGATTTCTATCACTTTTAAAAAAATCTTTTAAGGATGATTTTGAAAACTCTTTTTTATTTTTGAATACTGATGAAATTCCCTGAGGAGTTTCGGTATCAGAAAGTTTTTTAAAATCAATATCTGTTACTTCTTTGAGTGTTAGATTTTTGGATTGAAGGTCAGCAACATAAGCTTCAGAACTTTTAATAAATGCTGTTGAAACAAAAACAACTTCAGGTAAGTGTCCGGATAAGATTGCTTCGTCAATCGACTTCTTTCCTTCAACCATGAATTTTCTTTCGGCTGAACGATATTTTTTTTGGAGCAATGATGAATAATATTTCAATTCATTTTTAGAAATCATAACAGAGTATCATACTTTTGTTGTGTATTTGAGTTCTGGTCTTTATCTAACTGAAGAAGATATTCCCATGAATAAATTCCGGTATCATGTCCATCTTTCCATGTTATTAGAATTGCATATTCTCCGACAAGTTTTATCCCTTTTATCTCGTACATTCCCGGTAATACCATTGTAAGTTTCGGCGGACGGTATGTATGGAGTAGAATAGTTTCACCTTTACAACCTGCGCATGGACATTCATCGCGCAAATATTTAAGTTGAATTGATGTAGATGAATCATCACCCCAAGAGATATTCAATTTTGAGTCATTAACTTTGATTTGTTTCGGTCGCATTTTCCAAAATATTTGTTGATATATCTACAAATATATATTAAAAGAAATAAGAAAGAGAATAAAATCCGTAATGAAGAAATTGTGGTTATAAATACACTGAGGAGAATGCCCGAGATCTTTGTTAATAAATTAAATTATGTTTTTTGAATCAAATCTCACTATATTTTTAGTGCTGATTCAGAAATGTTTTAGTTTATTTCAAGATTTAAGTCGAAAAGGATCCATAAAGTTCACAAAGATAATGCAAACTATAATTTATAATATTCTCGATAAGAATTATAAAAACGATTCGAATGTAAGAAGTAGCGCAATGCGCAAAAAAAGTTTATCCAAAGTCGCTCTATTAATACGACCCTCATTCAATAGTCTAGTCGACCATAATACTTCCGTTATCTGATTAAACAATTATATCACATCTAACAAACAATGATACTTACTTTAACCATACTAATATTAATAATAATTGCCGGATTTTTTACTGCCGCTGAAGTTGCACTCAGCAGTATCAATAAAGATGATCTGGATGATGCTGAGGCAAATATTTCTCCTGATACAAAACATCAACTGGAAAGAATATTAAACGATCTTGATAGACTTCATGCAATTACACAAATCGGTATTTCAATTTCTCTGATCTCGGTTACAGCAGCCGTGATTTTGCTTGGTGAAGAAATTGCTGACGAAATTTTATTGGCCGGATTTTCAATTCCATTTCAGATAGTTGGTTTAATTGCTCTAGTTTTTGTCTATTGGATATTCGGTCTTCTGATTCCAAAAGGGATTGGAAAAAAATATGCATATGACATTTCTGAATCAATTGCTGGTTTTTATGTAGCACTCTTTTATATTCTTCACTATCCGGTTGAAATTATTATTGGTATCGCAAATTTCTTATTAAAGCCGTTTAAGATTAAAACAAGTTTCTCTTATTTCAATAAATCAGAAGATGAGCTGCGGGCTTTAATTACTGAGGGGTTGAAGCATGGTGCTATCAACAAAACCGAGCATGAAATATTGCAAAATGTTTTCGAGTTTAATGATTTACGGGCAAATGAAATTATGGTTCCGCGCACCGAAATGTCGGGGGTTGAACTTTCAGATAACGATGAAGAAATGCTTAATGAGATATTAAAGAATGGGCATTCTATGGTTCCTGTTTATCAAGATTCATTCGATAATATATTGGGCATTATACATACAAAAGACATTTTTAGAGCATTAGCTGAGAAGCGTCAATTAAATATTCGTTCGATGATTCGTCCTGCATATTTTGTTCCTGAAACAAAATTAATATCTGAAATATTAAAAGATATGCAGACACGAGGTATTCGTTTAACAATTATAACAGATGAATATGGGGGAACCGAAGGAGTTCTGACCCTTGAAGATATTATGAGCGAAATTGTTGGAGAAATAGGTAAAGAAGGTGAAGTAAAAGTATTAGATTATAGTAAATTACCTGATGGTTCTTATGTAATTTTCGGATCGATGACAGTTGATGATTTTAATGAGAACTTTAATCTTTCTCTCCCTTTTTCTGAAGAATATACAACCATTGCAGGATTTATAGCTTTTAATTCAGGAAAAATTCTGAATCCCGGCGAAAAAGTAGATTATGGGGATTTAGAGATTGAGTTAATCAAAAAGATCAAACAAAAAATGATACAATTTAGATTCAGAAGTAAAACCGGAGAATTTCACGAAATAGTGAAATTAGAAAAAGAAAGATAAAATTTGCGCAAAATAGAAACAGATGTTATATTTGAAATCTAAAAATATGCTGGCTTAGCTCAGTTGGTAGAGCAGCTGATTTGTAATCAGCAGGTCGCGGGTTCGAGTCCCATAGCCAGCTCAACGAAAAGTGTGAAAATTAAATGTTTTCACACTTTTTTTGTTTTAAAGTGTTCAGAATGCTCACTGAAAACGGTCTATTCGTGCCTAACTAAATCTCATTTCTCTGTCAAATTCTCTCTCAAGTTTTAAGTGCTTAAAGACTGTTAAGTTTTGAATCGATTTCTTGAGTTGCTTTATTGATATTTGTATGAATATAAAACTGTTCGGTTGTGCGAATGGATGTGTGACGCATAAATGATTTTAGGGTAAATGGACTTACACCTTTCTCAGCTAATTGACTCCCCCTCGTTTTTCGAAGTAAGTGAATGTTGTATTTTAAATTCAATCGATGCATGCTTCGAGCCCAAAAACTTTTTATTACATCATAAGTTAAGTTTGGAAAGAAGAGATTATTCCCTCCGGGCTCTAATGTAAGTAAAAATTCATATAGGTCATTCGGCATCGATATAGTATCAAATCTTTTTCCCTTAGCATTGTTTATAAAAACTAATCTTTTTCGGAGATCAAAAGATTTGCCAGTAAGAGTAATTAGTTCACTGGCTCTTAAGGCTGCGAGGTATTTAATTTTTGCAATGGTAAAATGTTCTACATTGGTTTTTTGTAAGTCATCGAAAATTAGTTTTAGGTCTTCCGGGGTAATTATTGTTACTTCTGGTTTCTCGGATTTTTTGTGAGTAATCGGATACATGAATTATATCTTCTAAAGAATGCAAAGCAGAAGATCGGTGAATGGCATTTCCTTCAAGTCCTCAAGCGGAGCGCCTGCCCGGTGAAGTCGGAATTGAGTTTGGATGAAAGTTAAAGTATTTCTGCCGGGGTCATTTATAGTCATTAAGTCGCCTGATCCTTGAAGTGGATGCGGTTTTTACTTAAAGTTGGAGTAGTTGAACATTGGTCATTAATTATTGATAGGGGATAGTTTTTTTTGTAGTAAAAATTCTGTCTAAAAACATTTTTTTCGTTTCCTTGGTATGGGGCTGAAGCCCAAATATTTTGTTGTTTCTTCTAGTCTGTCGGATTGGCGGAACCATCACTCCGGGAAAAACCGACGGCAATTTTAATTCTTCTACTCGCTTCACTTTTGTTAGGAATCAAAGTAAAATGGTACTCTTGGTCGCATATCAGTTCTCTGCGGGTTCGAGTTCCATAACCGGTTCAACTAAAGGAAATGATTATGAGTCAATTTTCATGTCGATTCATTCAGGCTTTATTTTTCTGTAAATTAATTTTCCTAATAGATGGTGCAACAGGAGCAAAAGAAAAAATAACGCATGTGATGGCCACCACTTGACAGTTTCGAAAATTTTGTTATAGTTGCAAAGACAATAATAAAGCTTCTTTTTTTTTATTGTTTTTTTTCAAATTTTTTCATGAAGGGGTTTGCTTGGGTTACTTCTTCACAACTTCCACCGGAAACGGATTTACATATCGGGGAAAGATAACCACTTTATGCGGCTGTGAGAGTGATGTCTTCTCTCCTTCGCTTACTATTCGAAATAAAAACAATAATAACAAATTTCATGGAATGAATAAGATACGATTACTCTTACCGCCGGAGTACTATGATTATTTTTGGCGGGCTGATTAATGGTTAAATTTTTTGAGGAATAAAATATGTACAAATATGTATTCACTTTATTAATAGCTTCTTCTCTAAGTTTTGCACAATCTTACTTCCCCTTAGAAGTTGGAAATCGTTGGGATTATAAAGAAAGCAGTTGGGGAAATGAGGTTGATACGATTTCAGTCAATGTAGTTGCTGATACATTAATGCCAAATGGACAAAGGTACTTTGTTCTTGATCGTGCGATGGGTCCAGGTCGATTTCTTCACGTTGATTCAAATTTCATTTATTATTATGATGAAAGTGATTCTACAGACACGCCAATCTATGATCTCAATGCGCCATTGGAGGAGTGGTATTCGATTGGAATGTATGCAAATCCATTAGACTCTCCACGAGTTCAATTAGCTCATATTGATACTGCCATAATTTTTGGAGTGGCAACCCGAATTTTATTCTTTGATTTAGATTGGTTGGTGCCATTTACTCTTGGCTTATCAGAAAAATTTGGACCTATTTATCATTATACGGCTCATCACACTCCTTATTGGACAAGTATAATAGGCTGTAAAATATTTGATTCTACTTTTGGAACTTTAGTTTCAGTCGAAGACCAAAATGAACTTATTAGTAATTTTCATCTTTCACAGAATTATCCCAATCCGTTTAATCCAACCACAAAAATTGAGTACTCAATTCCAACAGATAATAATGTAGAGATAAAAGTGTTTAATGTTCTTGGAGTTGAAGTTGCAACTTTACTGAATGAACAGAGACAAGCAGGAACACATAGTATTGAATTCAAATCTGATGCACTTCCGAGCGGGATTTATTTTTATAAAATAAATAGCGGAAAGTATTCTGAAGTAAAGAAGATGATTCTCCTCCGCTAAATGCTGCGGTAGATGATATTGGAAAGGGAGTAGTGTATTACTTCCTTTTCTTTTAAGCTTGAATGTTAAATAATTAGTTATGAGACTCAAAGTGAAATGGTGAAAAATATTGTCCGTGTGATGGCCACCACTTGACAGTTTCGAGAATTTTGTTATAGTTGCAAAGACAATAATAAAGTTTCTTTTCTTTATCGATTTTTTTCAACTTTTTTTATGAAGGGGTTTGCTTGGGTTACTTCTTCACAACTTCCACCGGAAACGGATTGACATATCGGGGTAGGATAACCACATTTTACGGCTGTGAAAGTGGTGTGGTCTTTTCTTCATTTCATACTAAAATTAAAAACAAAGAAGCTTTAACTAAGGAAATTGTTGTGTCGCAATCGAAAAGATATTACAATAATTTCAAACATTATATTTCGCTGAAAGTTATTAAATGATAATAAATCGAAGGGGTATAAAAATGAGTAAAGAATATATTAAAGTCAGTTTAATTTCATTATTATTAATATTTACACTCTCTGCTCAGAATAATATAAATCAGTTATATATACCCATTGATTCAGGAGGAAAAGTTGTAGCGAATGACTCGTTAATAATATTTAATACACATCACAAATACATCGGAAAATATAGTGGTGGGGGTGTAATACTTGATATTGATAATGAGAAAAATAATGTAGTTCCTTATATCAACGGGACGGTTCATAAAATAATATCGTTGGGGGATTCGGGCTGGTTAGTAGGCGGTGATTTCGACAGAATAGAGAATTATTCTACCA
>JAGUXE010000307.1 GCA_020061995.1 Ignavibacteriales bacterium
GATTTTATAACTCAACTAGTTGAAACAGCAACCACAAGACCAAAAGAGAAAACCCTCGTTACAAGGGCAAAGGAAGCTGCTGAATCACACCACGAACCTGAAACCGGAACGAGCATCAGAGTAAAAGCTGAAAAACTTGATGAACTTATTAATTTAGTCGGTGAGCTCGTTACACTTCAAGCTCGCTTAACTCAAATTGCTTCTACAAGTACAGATGTAACAATAATATCTATCTCTGAAGAGGTTGAACAAATTACATGGGCTTTACGAGATAGTGCTTTAAATATTAGAATGCTCCCTATTGGTACAACATTTAGCAAATTCAAAAGATTGGTTCGTGATCTTTCAAAAGAATTGGGTAAGCAAGTAGAACTAACAACCGAGGGTGCTGAAACGGAACTCGATAAAACAGTTATCGAACGATTAAATGACCCTCTTGTCCACATCATCCGAAACTCCATTGATCACGGTATTGAAATGCCTGAGGAAAGAACTAAGGCTAACAAACCGATTACAGGAAGCGTAAAATTGTCGGCAACTCAATCCGGTGGAAGTGTTTTAATTACTATTGCAGATGATGGTGCAGGACTAGATAAAGAAGCAATTCGCAATAAAGCAATTTCGTTGGGAATGATTAGTGAAAATGCAGAACTAACCGATTCTGAAATCTATACAATGATTTTTATGGCGGGATTCTCAACCGCAAAAAAAGTTACAAACGTTTCAGGCAGAGGCGTTGGAATGGATGTAGTTAGAAAAGCTATTGAAAATCTGCGTGGACTGGTTGAAGTCAACAGCAAAAAGGGAGAAGGAACTCAGATTACATTAAAGCTTCCATTAACCCTAGCCATTATTGACGGGCTTCTTGTAAATATTTCGCAAGACTTTTTTGTGATGCCCCTCTCGTCTGTTGTTGAATGTATAGAATTAACTCAGCAAGATATCGATAACTCACACGGAAGACATTTAGTTAATATTCGTGGCGATATCATCCCTTACGTAAATCTACGCGAACGGTTTATGATTAGTGGGTCAAGACCGGATATTGAACAAGTTGTTATAGCTGATATTAAAGGAACAAGAGTAGGATTTTTAGTCGATAAAGTTGTCGGTCAACATCAAACAGTTTTAAAAACACTTGGAAGAGTATATAAAGATATTGAAGGCATTTCAGGAGCTACTATTCTTGGTGACGGAACTCTCGCTCTTATTCTTGATGTATTAAAGCTGGCAGAAAAAGAAGAATTAGAAGAAAAAACAATTTTCTAAACATGATACTTATTCAGAAAACATAAACAAAGAGATAAACAAAATGGCATTTACATTTTTCTTTAGAGATACACACACAATAGAACATATGGTAAAACAACTTGTCCCCGAAGTTGCCGGAAGAAGCCGCATTAGAATTTGGGATGCAGGCTGTGCTTATGGACCGGAACCATATACCCTTGCAATTATTCTTGCCGAAAATATGGGGAACTTCGCTTTTAAAAATGTTTACATCGATGCGACCGATATAGATGAAAGTGGTCAATTCGGAAAAATTATTAAAGACGGGCAGTATACCGATGAAGAACTTGGTAGAATTCCGCCTGAAATATTTAGCAAATATTTTGTTAAAGACGAAAATAGACTCGGTTACTCAACACTTACGGACACTATCAGAAATAGAGTTCAATATCAAACACATGATTTACTCTCCCTAAATCCGATAGGAAGTGGGTTCAGTTTAATCCTTTGCAAAAACGTTTTATTGCATTTTCAATATGCCGAACGAATAGAAGTTATTAAAATGTTTCATGCCGCACTCACTCCCGGCGGGTTGTTCGCTTCAGAACAAACTCAAAAAATGCCGGAAGAATGTGCCCATTTATTCACACAAGTTGTTCCGGATGCTCAACTTTTTAGGAAAGTCTAATAACTAAAATGAAAGTCATCGCTTTACGTTCAAACCCTAATCTTTATGCTTGCAAATCTTATTTGCTGCTTGGTGATTGGAATACTCTTAGTGATGTAAATACTTTAATCGATACCGGTTCGGATGATTACATCTTGAATGAAATTAGTAACACTCATACAGGTGTGGGTAAAAAACCTGTTAATGTAATTATTCTGACTCATAACCATTTTGATCACGTCGGCGGAACGATGTCAATTAAGGAAAAATATAGCGCAACAGTCTATGCTAATATTAAAACCAACAACATGGTAGATAAGATATTAAAAGATAACGATGTAATAAGATTGGCAGATTGTGAATTTCAAGTAATTCATACTCCCGGACATTCAACTGATTCAATTTCTCTTTATTGCGAAAAAGAACAAATCCTCTTTTCCGGAGATACAACACTTTTTATAAGAGATACAAATTCTTCTTATACTCAAGACTATTTCGAAACAATGAAAAAATTATCTAAGCTTAAAATTAAAGTTATTTATCCCGGTCATGGTGATCCTCTTCATGAGCACCCGGAAGAAATAATTAAAGCAACTTTAAAAAATCTTAGGTCTTGTCAAATAATTTCTAACTAAACGGTTCATTAATTTAATTTATTTCAGGAGTACAATATGAAAATAGGTGTCAGACTCGGATTAAGTTTTGCAATACTTGGTGTTGCTTTACTTGTAATCATAGTTATTTCACTCACAAACCTTTCCGGTTTGAATAGTGGGACAGACAGGATAACACATAACCTTTATCCTAAAACAGTTTGGGCAAACAACGCTATAGATGCCATTAATGATGTTGCGCGTGCTATGCGTAATCTCGTAATGGTGAGGGATAATCCTAAGTTTGCAAACGAAGTAACTGCAGCACAAACAAGGATTGAACAAGGGGCAAAAATGGTCGGCAATATGATAGACTCACTTCGTAGAACCATTACGTCAGATCAAGGAAAAGCTCTCTTAGAGGAATTTCAGAAAGCAAGACAAGAATATTATGATTCTCGATTAGGTTTTTTTGAACTTATAAAGCAGAAAAAATATGATGAAGCAGGAATATATTTAATAGTTGAGCTAAGAAAATCACAAAGTGAGTATATAGGAGCAATTACTAAAATAGTAGCTTATCAAAATGAGTTATTAACGGAAGAAGCAACTAATGCTGAAGAATCGTATAACAGCGCAAAAAATTTAATCATTATAATTTCGATTATTGCTGTAATTTTACTTGTTGTTGTTTCCTATCTGGTTACCAGAAGCATAACAAAACCTATCGGACTTGCTGTTGATGCCGCCGAAAAAATTGCCAAAGGGGATCTTACTGCAAATCTCGATACAAACAGTAAAGATGAAACCGGTATAATGCTTCAAGCAATGCAAAAAATGGTTAAAAACATTAAAGCACTTGTTGATGATGCCGCAAAATTGTCAGAAGCTGCCGTTCAAGGGAAACTTGCAACAAGAGCTGACGCAAGTAAACATGAAGGCGATTTTAAGGCAATCGTTCAGGGTGTAAATAATACGCTTGATGCAGTTATCGGACCTTTGAATGTAGCCGCAGAATATATAGACAGAATTGCAAAAGGTGATGTCCCGAGTAAAATTACTGACAACTATAGCGGTGATTTTAACGAAATCAAAAATAATCTTAACATGGCAATCGATGCAGTCAACGCATTAGTTAAAGATGCAGTAATGTTATCAGAAGCTGCTGTTCAAGGAAAACTTGCAACAAGAGCTGATGCAAGTAAACATCAAGGTGACTTCCGCAAGATCGTTCAAGGTGTAAATGATACTCTCGATTCAGTAATTGGACCATTGAATGTAGCCGCTGAATATGTTGATCGCATTGCAAAAGGGGATGTCCCAAGTAAAATTACTGATAACTACAACGGTGATTTTAACGAAATCAAAAATAATCTTAACATGGCAATTGATGCTGTCAACGGACTTGTAAGAGATGCAGTAATGTTAGCCGAAGCCGCAGTTCAAGGAAAACTTGCAACAAGAGCTGATGCAAGTAAACATCAAGGTGACTTCCGCAAAATCGTTCAAGGTGTAAATGATACTCTCGATTCAGTTATCGGACCATTGAATGTCGCTGCTGAATATGTTGACCGCATTGCAAAAGGTGATATTCCTAATAGAATCACAGACAATTACAACGGGGATTTTAACGAAATCAAGAATAACCTTAATACATGTATTGATGCATTAAATGGATTAATAGACGAAATGACAAATATGTCAGCACAGCATGACTTAGGTGACATAGATGTAGTTATTAACGCTGCTAAGTTCCAAGGTGTTTATAAGGTCATGGGTCAAGGAGTAAACGACATGGTTAACGGACACATTGCAGTTAAGAAAAAAGCAATGGCGTGTGTTGCTGAATTTGGTCGTGGAAACTTTGAAGCAGAACTTGAAAAATTCCCGGGCAAAAAAGTATTTATTAATAACACAATCGAACAAGTTCGTGTTAATTTAAAAGCCTTAATTACCGATACTAATATGTTAGTCGAAGCCGCTGTCCAGGGTAAATTAGCTACTCGTGCTGACGCTTCTAAACATCAAGGTGACTTCCGCAAAATCGTTCAAGGTGTAAATGATACACTTGACTCAGTTATCGGACCATTGAATGTAGCCGCTGAATATGTTGACCGCATTGCAAAAGGTGATATTCCTAATAGAATTACTGACAATTACAACGGTGATTTTAACGAAATCAAGAATAATCTAAATACATGCATCGACGCACTAAATGGACTTATAGACGAAATGACAAATATGTCAGCTCAACATGATCTTGGTGATATTGATGTAGTAGTTAATGCAGCTAAGTTCCAAGGTGTTTATCGTGTTATGGGACAAGGTGTTAATGATATGGTTAACGGACACATTGCAGTTAAGAAAAAAGCAATGGCGTGTGTTGCTGAATTTGGTCGTGGAAACTTTGAAGCTGAACTCGAGAAATTCCCGGGTAAGAAAGTATTTATTAATAATACAATCGAACAAGTTCGTGTTAACTTAAAAGCCTTAATTACCGATACTAATATGTTAGTCGAAGCAGCTGTCCAAGGTAAATTAGCTACTCGTGCTGACGCTTCTAAACATCATGGTGATTTCCGCAAGATCGTTCAAGGTGTAAACAATACTCTTGATTCAGTTATCGGACCATTGAATGTTGCCGCTGAATATGTAGACCGTATCGCAAAAGGTGATATTCCTAATAAAATTACTGATAGTTATAACGGTGACTTTAACGAAATCAAAAATAATCTCAATATGGCAATTGATGCAGTTAATGCACTTGTAACCGATGCCAAAATGCTAGCTCAAGCGGCTGTAGAAGGAAAACTTGCTACACGTGCTAACGCAAGTAAACATCAAGGTGATTTCAGAGCAATAGTACAAGGCGTAAATGATACACTTGATTCAGTTATCGGACCATTGAATGTAGCTGCAGAATATGTAGACCGTATCGCAAAAGGTGATATTCCTAATAGAATTACCGATAATTACAACGGCGATTTTAATGAAATCAAGAATAACCTTAACATGGCAATCGATGCAGTAAATGCACTCGTAAAAGATGCAGTAATGTTAGCAGAAGCAGCAGTTCAAGGTAAATTGGCTACCAGAGCTGATGCAACCAAACATCAAGGTGACTTCCGTAGGATTGTTCAAGGTGTAAATGATACACTCGATTCAGTAATCGGACCTTTGAATGTAGCCGCTGAATATGTTGACCGTATTGCTAAGGGTGATATTCCAAAGAAGATAAGTGATAACTACAACGGTGACTTTAACGAAATCAAAAATAATCTTAATGTCCTTATTGACGGAATGAATGAGATAACATCTGTTGCAGAAGAAATTGCAGCCGGTAACTTAGTGGTAAATGCAAGAGTAAGATCAGATCAAGATAAATTAATGCAGGCAATGGGCTCAATGATTAATGGTTTAACTGAAGTTGTTGAAAATGTAAAAGCAACAGCAGATTCAGTTGCCAGCGGAAGTATTCAATTAAGTGCAAACTCTGAGCAAATTTCTGTAGGTGCCAATAAACAAGCTGCTTCTGTTGAAGAAACATCCTCCTCAATGGAACAGATGACTTCAAACATTAAGCAAAATGCTGAAAATGCACTTCAAACTGAAAAGATAGCACTTCAATCAGCAGAAAATGCAAAGATTGGCGGCAAAGCAGTTTCCGAAACAGTTATTGCTATGAAAGAAATTGCTGGTAAAATATCAATAATCGAAGAAATTGCACGTCAAACTAATTTACTTGCTCTTAACGCCGCTATTGAAGCAGCCCGTGCAGGCGAACATGGTAAAGGGTTTGCAGTTGTAGCTTCTGAAGTCCGTAAGCTCGCTGAACGCAGTCAAACTGCCGCAGCTGAAATCAATAAGCTTTCTGCATCTAGTGTTGAAGTTGCTGAAAATGCAGGAAAAATGTTAACACAATTAGTTCCTGATATTTCTAAAACAGCAGAGCTTGTTCAGGAAATTACCGGTGCAAGCAACGAGCAAAATTCAGGTGCAGAACAAATAAATAAAGCAATTCAGCAATTAGATCAAGTTATTCAGCAAAACGCTTCTGCTTCTGAAGAGTTGTCCTCAACCGCAGGAAGTTTAACAAGTCAAGCTGAACAGCTTCAAAATGTAATGGCGTTCTTCAAAACAAATGATTCTGGTAAAAAAGTAAAACGCCAACTTTCTCATTCAAATACTCCTAAACAAGTAAGCAGCGGTAAGGGTAATAACTCTGCCTTTCTTGCTGAATCAAAATCCAATAATAAAGGCTTTAAGTTGAATATGGATTCAAATGCCGATCAACTTGATACTGAATTTGAAAGATTTTAATTGTCAAATGGCGGTCTAAAACACCGCCCTTTATTTTGAAATATTTTTATCAAAGGATAAATAGGAGCTTAAAATGAGTGTGAATGAAATAAATGACGTTAGACCTTATCTGACTTTTACGTTGGATGATGAGCTTTTCTCTGTTGATGTAGCAAAAGTTCGGGAGGTCTTAGATTATACAAACATCACAAAAATTCCCCGCACACCCGAGTATATGCGCGGGGTTTTCAATCTGCGTGGCAGTGTGGTACCTGTAATCGATTTAAGGTTAAAATTCGGAATGTCAAAAACCGAAAATCAAAGAAATACTTGTATCATTGTTTTAGAAATTTGCCTTGAAGATGATACTATTATTCTTGGTGCTCTTGCTGATTCTGTTCAAGAAGTCTTTGAAATCGAACCGGATCAAATTGAACCATCACCAAGATTTGGTACTAAATTCAAAGCGGAGTTTCTTAAAGGCATGGGTAAAAGGGATGAAAAATTTATCATGATTTTAGATATTGATAAAGTTTTCTCCTCCGATGAACTTGCTTTGGTTCAGGGTTCAACTGATGTTAATGCTAAAGGAACTGAAGCTGCTTAGGGGTAATTATTGGGAAGATTTATTCACTTTATATGTTAAAATATGGACTCTACTACCTCCTCGCAATATGACAGTAGTCAAGAACTTAGCCCGGCTAACTTTAAAAAGTTAAGCCAGGCTATTTATAAGGCTTGTGGAATAAATCTTCCCGATTCTAAAAGAATTCTTGTTGAAGGCAGAATTAAAAAGAGAATTCGCAAAACTAATCATCAAGATTTTGATGACTATTTTAATTATCTCTTTTCAACAGATGGATTGAAAATAGAATTAGTTCCACTGATTGATGTACTTACAACAAATAAAACAGATTTCTTTAGAGAATCTGCTCATTTTGATTTTCTGGTCAGAACGGCGTTTCCAGCTATACTAAAAGCCAATGGGGAATCAGTAATCAAAAAGAAAATAAAAGTTTGGAGTGCAGGTTGTTCTACAGGAGAAGAGCCCTACACTTTGGCTATTGTATTGAATGAATATTTCCAAGATGACGTTGTAAAACCTTTTTCAATTTATGCTTCTGATATTTCAACCGAAGTTTTACAAAAAGCAAAGTTAGGTGTTTACGGGTTAGATGAAATTGATGTTGTCCCTCTTCACCTAAAGAAAAAGTATTTCTTAAAAAGTAAAAATAATTCAGAAAACATTGTTCGGGTTGTTCCCGAATTAAGATCTCAAATTGAGTTTACGAGAATTAATCTTATTGATGGTCATTATAATGTTCCCGAAGAGATGGATATTATTTTTTGCAGAAACGTTCTTATATATTTTGATAAACAGACTCAGGAGCAAGTCATCAATAAATTGTGCCGCTACCTTAAACCCGGTGGTTATTTGTTGTTAGGACATTCGGAGACTATAACAGGATTAAAAGTGCCGTTGCGCAGAGCCGCATCGACAGTATACCAAAAAAATTAAATGGAACTTCCTATGGCTAGAAAAATTAAAGTGCTGATTGTTGATGATTCATCAATCGTCAGACAAGCGCTTACAGAACTTCTTTCTTCTGATCCTGAGATAGAAGTAATTGGCACAGCAGCCGATCCTTTTATTGCAGCGAAAAAAATTGAGGAAGATGTCCCTGATGTAATTACGCTTGATGTAGAAATGCCGAAAATGGATGGATTAACTTTTCTACAAAAATTAATGGATCAGCATCCGATTCCGGTTGTCATTTGCTCAACACTCGCAGCAGAAGGAACCGAAACAACCTTTAGAGCATTGGAATATGGTGCTGTTGAAATTATTACAAAACCAAAACTTGGTACTAAGCAGTTTTTTGAAGAATCTCGAATTAGTATTTGTGATATAGTAAAAGCTGCTTCAAAAGTGAATGTTAAAAGAAGAACTCTTTGGCAAACAAATATTCAACCTAAATTAACTGCTGACGCAGTTATTGCTAAATCAACTAATAAAGCAATGGTTGAAACAACAGAAAAAGTAATTGTGGTCGGAGCATCCACCGGCGGAACAGAAGCATTAAAACTTTTTTTAGAATCGATGCCTCTTGATTCTCCGGGCATCGTAATTGTTCAACATATGCCCGAAAATTTTACTTCGGCTTTTGCAAAAAGATTGGACGGCATCTGCCGAATCTCGGTTAAAGAAGCTGTTGAAGGAGATTCTGTTATCAGAGGACGTGCATTAATCGCAAGGGGTAATCATCATATGCTTCTTAAAAGAAGCGGCGCAAGATATTATGTTGAGATAAAAGAAGGACCGCTTGTGAGCAGACATAGACCCTCGGTCGATGTCCTTTTTAGATCAGCAGCAAGATATGCAGGTAAAAATGCAATTGGTGTAATTATGACCGGTATGGGTGATGACGGCGCAAAAGGGATGCTCGAGCTAAAAGAAACAGGTGCTTTAACAATAGCACAAGACGAAAAATCTTGCATCGTTTTCGGGATGCCTAATGAAGCTATTAAACTCGGTGGAGTGGACAAAATATTGCCTTTAGATAATATTGCCGGATATGTTATTAATCATAGTTAGAGTTAACATTTAATAAATATTTAAAAAAATGTATAAACCAAAAATTCTAATCGTTGAAGATGAAGCAATCGTAGCTTTTGATATAAGAAAAAATCTTGAATCAAAAGACTATGATATTATTGCGGCTGCTCAATCAGGGGAGGAAGCGGTTGAAGCAGCACAGCTATTTAGCCCCGATATTGTATTAATGGATATTATGCTAAAAGGGAAAATGGATGGAATAGAAGCCGCTTCAATTATCAAAAGGAATCTGAATATTCCGGTTATATTTTTAACCGCATCAAATGATCAGTCAACCGTACAGCGTGCAAAACTGTCTATTCCATACGGTTATGTCTCCAAACCTATAGTTTATCGAGAACTATTTACCAATATCGAAATCACCCTTTACCGCAGTCAAATTGAAAAGCAGATAAAAGAAAAAGATTTATGGATTTGTGCAACTGTACAAAGTCTCGAAGAAGCTATTATTACAGTTGACAGTAAAAACATTATTCGTTTCATGAATAACAGGTCTGAAGAAATTTTATCTTCTTCTTTGGTCGATTGCGTAGGTAAACACATTGATGAAGTTTATCAGACTCAAGCTGACTATTCAAACGAATGGCTTATCAATGCAATTAAAGATTTTCCGAAGAATAAAGAAGAACTATTAAAATCGAAGTTGTTGCAATCCAAAACTCAAGGTCTTATACCAATAGAAGAAATAAAATCAGTAGTTACAGATGAGAAAGGAAATATCCTCGGTATAACAATAATATTTAAAGATCTTTCAGAAAAAAGGAAAGCCGAATTAACAGCTCAAACAGCAAGCAATTTTTATATCACTTTACTGGAGGAATTTCCCGCCCTTATTTGGCGGGCTAATGAAGATGGCTATTTTAACTACTTCAATAAAACATGGTTGAACTATACCGGAAAAGCAATTGAGGACGAAATTTACAAAGGCTGGTATAGTCACTTATACGTCGATGATAAGCAAAAGTTTGATGATTCATTTACTGAATCTTTCCACAGAAAAGAACAATTTGTTATTGAGTTCCGATTAAAAAATCATAGTGGAAACTTCAGATGGATGTATTGTGTTGGTAATCCGTTCTATAATTTGAAAAATGAGTTTACCGGTTTTATCGGTGTTTGTGTGGATATTACCGAAAGAAAAGAGATTGAAGAACAATTATTAAAAGCTAAACAATCGGCTGAAGCTGCTGATAAAGCGAAGAGTTATTTTATTTCTAATATGAGCCATGAAGTAAGAACACCTCTAAACGGAATAATCGGGTTATCCGATCTGCTTGCTGAAACCGAATTGAATACTGAACAAAAATTACTCTGCAATATGCTTAAGCAATCTTCAAATGTTTTGATGAGTTTATTGAATAATCTTCTTGATGTATCTAGAATGGAATTTGGCAAAGAAAAAGTTATTAATCGTCCCTTTAATATTGTTCAGGCAATAGAGGAAATTATAGATCCTTTTATCATTCAAGCCTCATCAAAAAAATTATTTATTGAAAAAGAACTTAAAGAAATATCTTATAAAAAATTGATTGGTGATAAAGCTAAGGTACAGCAGATTCTCAGTAATTTACTGAATAATGCGTTTAAGTTTACCGAATTCGGAACGATAAAGCTGAAGGCTTATCCTGAAAATGGAAGTCCCTCTCAAAAGGATTGCTCTAAAGTTGTTTATCATTTTATTGTTTCTGATACCGGAATTGGAATACCCGAAGAAGATCACGAAAGAATTTTTGACAGCTTTATACAGGTTGATCCAACAAGTACACGGAAATATTCCGGAACCGGATTAGGGCTTGCTATTGTTAAACGATTAGTCGGTTTATTAGACGGAGAGATAACCGTTAAAAGTAAAGTAAGTATCGGAAGCGAGTTTCATGTTACCCTTCCTTTTGAAATTCATAATTAACCAAGATTCGAGGAAAAAATGAAAATATTAATTGTTGAAGATGACTTAACCAGCCGATTTGTGTTGCAAAAAATGTTAACTCCGTATGGTGAATGTGATTCGGTTGTTAATGGAAGAGAAGCCGTAGAAGCTTTTAATCTAGCATTAGAAGCAAAAGTTCCGTACGATTTAATTTGCTTAGACATTATGATGCACGAAATGGATGGAAGAACGGCTTTACGGCTTATTCGTCAATCTGAAAAAGATTCCGGCATTCACCCCAAAAACGAAGTTAAAATTGTAATGATGACTGCTCTCGATTCTCCCGATGAAGTTATTGATGCTTATTACAGAGGTGCATGTACTCATTACTTAGTTAAACCGATAGAAAAACAAAAACTATTGAATGTGCTTGAAGAACTTGAATTAATCAAAAAATAATGTTAGTATTTATTTATACGATAACCTTTGGATATTATTATGAATAACGGAGAATTAGAAAAAAAAAGTAGAATTTTAATTGTGGAAGATTCTGCAATTGTTGCTCTCGAACTAAAGCAATTTCTCCTTCATTTACATTATGAAGTTGTTGATATCTGTGATTCTGCTGAAGAAGCTGTTAAGTCTGCCGCTGAAAATGAAATAGATTTGACTCTAATGGATATTAAGTTAAAAGGAGAAATGGATGGAATTGAAGCAGCACAACTACTAATCGAGCAATACGAAATCCCGGTAGTATTTCTTACAGCTCACTCCGATGAACAAACTTTAAATAGAGCTAAACTTACCAAACCCAACGGCTATATTATTAAACCATTCGTTTATGAAGATATTAAAACCACTATCGAAATTGCGTTATATAAAAGTATTGCAGATAGAAAAACGAGGGAGTCAGAATATTTATTTAGAGCATTAGTTGAAAATTCTCAAGACGGTATTTTCATTGTGCAAGATTTTATGATAGTCTATTCTAACGATTCATTTGCCAATTTATTTGGTTATACTTTAGATGGAGTAATAGGTAAAAGCTTTATAGATTTTGTTTCTCACGATGAGAGAGAACGCGTTTGTGAAAATTATAGAAATCGTATTAACGGCTTATATGTGCAGAAAGAATATGAGATTAAAGGATTACATAAAAATAAAAAGATTGAGTTAATCGTTAATCTCTCAGCCGGAGTTATAATTTATAAAAATGCACCGGCGATTATGGGTACAGTAAAAGATATAACTACCAAGAAGAGAGCCGAACGTGCTTTGCTCGAGGCTAAAGATTTATTGGAACAATCTGATAAGCTTAAAACAGAATTCCTCGGACAAATATCACATGAAATTCGAACCCCTATTAATAACATTCTTGGCTTTTCGTATCTGATTCGTGAAGAATTAGGGGATCATACGAACGATAACATCAAAAATTGTTTTAATATAATGGATACCGCAGGTAGAAGATTAGTTAGAACAGTTGACCAAATTATTCAGATGGCACAACTGCAAACCGGTGATCAAGAATTTTTTCCGGAAATTATTGATCTTGATAAAGATATTCTCGAAGACCTTGTACTTGAATATTTTCAAAAAGCTAAACATAAAAATCTTAGCTTTAAATATCTTAACTTGGCAACCAACCCTATGGTTAATGCCGATAAATTTATGCTTAATCAGATCATGACTAATCTTATTGATAACGCTATTAAGTATACCGATGAAGGATCGGTCGAAATATCAATTAAAAATAATTCGGATGCGAAAATTCATTTTGAAATCAGAGATACCGGAATTGGTATTTCGAAAGAATATTTAGAAAATATTTTTATCCCCTTTTCTCAAGAGGATACCGGATACAGCAGAAGTTATGAAGGGAATGGGCTTGGAATGGCACTTTGTAAAAGTTATGCCAATATCAATAATATTGAAATAATTATAAGTAGTGAAAAAGGGAAAGGCTCCTCTTTTCAACTTGTTTTTAATTCGGTATCCGAATTTAAATATTAGAATTTTTAACATAATTTATGGATGAAACAAATAGAATATTATTATGAATACGATAGATGACAATATAGCTAATGTAAAAGAGAAATCGCTGTTTGAATCGGTTTGGGAAGAATCGTTTGATGGAATGCGGCTTATAGATGAAAAAGGTATAATTATTCTCGTTAATAATGCTTTTTGTAAGTTGGTATCATTAAGCAAGTCCCAATTAATCGGAAAAGATCTATCTATAATTTATTCCGCCGATTCACAAAACTCTATATTAGCACATGCAATAGAGAGAGTAAAAACGGGGAGTGTCAGCAGAAAAATTGAGAGAGAATTAACTTTATGGAATGAAAAAAAGGTTTGGTTCGAACTTTCAAATTCTGAAATTATTAATGAAGATGGCTCTAAATACATTCTTAGCATTTTCCGTGATATTTCTAAACAGAAAATTGCACAAGAAGAATTAATTGAAAGTGAAAAAAGATTTCGCAAAATTTTCACGGAATCAACCGATCCAGTCTTATTGTTAGGTGAGAATGGAATAATCGACTGCAACAGCGCTACGTTGAATATTTTAGGTTATGAACACAAATCTGAAATCCTTTATAAGCAGCCAATCGAATTTTCCCCGGAATATCAATCCGACGGAAAACTCTCTTCGCAAAAAGCGAAAGATGCGATTGAATTAGCTTATGCTAAAGGGTACTATCAGTTTGAATGGATTCATACAAAAAAAGACGGAACTGATTTTCCGGTTGAGGTTATGTTAACACCAATTTTGGTTAGCGGCGAAAATATATTACACATTGTCTGGCGGGATATTCTAAAACGCAAAATCATAGAAGAAGAATTAAAGTTTAGCGAAAAACGATTTCGTGAATTATTTGAGCAGTCAGTAGATATTGTTTGCACTTTCAGTTTTGATGGGGTTTTTAAATCAGTTAGTCCTTCCGTCGAGGCTGTCCTGGGTTATTCACCCGATGAGTTAATAGGTACAAGTTTAAACTCAATTATGCAAGAGGATTCTTACAAAATCACTGAACAAGAGAGAGATAGGAAACTAAAACACCCTTCTGAAATTTCAGTTTATGAAATTGAATTATTCACAAAGGATGGCGGAACTAAAGTAGTTGAAGTAAAAAGTAAGCTTCTGCTCGACAACGGAAAACCATACGAAATTTTAGCCTTTGCGCACGATATAACGGAGAGAAAACGGATAGAAGATAACCTAAGAATTGTAAGCACCGCTCTTCAAGAATCTAATGCTGCTAAAGACAAATTCCTTTCTATTCTTTCACATGATTTGAAAAGTCCGTTTAATGGCTTTCTCGGAATTTCAAATATTATTGCGAATGAGATAGATACTATTACACAAGATGAACTAAAGTTTATGGGGGTTGAACTTCACAAATCTCTAATTGCTCAATACAAACTCCTTGAGGATTTGCTGGAATGGTCACGCCTTCAATCGGGAAGAATTAATTTCAAACCAAAGTCATTAAATGTGAAACAAGAACTCACTGAAATTGTCAATCGTTTCTCATCAAATATTTTGACCAAAAAAATTAATGTTTCAATTGAAGTTGATGAGCAAATCTCCTTTTTCGCAGACAAGCATCTTTTTAACACTCTTTTCCGAAATCTCTTCTCTAATGCTTTAAAGTTTTCTAATAACGGTGGAAAAATTGTTCTGAATGCTTCTTCTGATGAACATTTCCTGACTTTATCAATTCACGATAATGGTGTAGGGATTGAATCCGGAAGCATTCCTAACCTATTCAAATTGGACTCCAATACCTCAACACTTGGTACTGAAGGAGAAAAAGGAACCGGACTCGGATTGATACTATGTAAAGAAATAATGGACAAACATAATGGGAAAATAGAAGTTGAATCGGTTCTAAATGAAGGAACAACTTTTTACACACGTTTTCCCTTATCGGAATGAATAATTCTTATTAAATGGTGATTATTATGAAAATTCTATTAATTGAAGATAACAAACATGATGTTTTTCTCTTCAAGAATGAACTCGATATAAACTTCATCTCATACGATATGAAAGTTGCAGCTTCAAAGGAAGAAGTATTATCGTTATTGAATGAAGGGGTATTTGATATTATTATTTCCGATTTCGCTCTCCCCGGTTTTAACGGATTAGAAGCACTCCAAATAGTTAAATCAAAACAGCCATCCGTCCCATTTATAATACTCACCGGAAGTGTAAATGAAGAAACTGCTGTTGCCTGTATTAAAGAAGGAGCAGATGATTATATCCTTAAACAACATATAAAAAGAATTGTTCCTACTATTAATTCGCTTATTAAAAAATATGAACAGTTTAGGGTAAAACTGAAAAGCGATGAAAGGTTGAAAACTTTTATCTCAAATGTACCGGATACAATTATAATTCTTGATCTGGATTATCAAATTACATTTGTTAATAAACTTGAAGATGAAAAGGATGCTTCAACTGTTTTGGGTAAATCGATTTTGGAAATCACCAACCCTGAATTTCATCAAAGTGTGCTAGAATCACTTAAAATAGTTGAAGAAAACGGAAAAACAGGCTGCTTCGAAACATCACAAACTATTAATGGTATTAATCATTATTATTCAAATCGTGCAGCCCCCATTTTTGAAAACGATAAAATAGTAAACATCATAATTATTTCGACTGATGAAACCCACCTTCGTCATGCAATTACAAGTTCTACCAAAGCATCAAAAAAATTTCAAATGCTTTTCAACGGAATGCCCGAAGGTGTTGTGCTGCATGATTTACTCTTTGATGATTCCGGAAAACCGATCGACTACATAATTACTGATGTTAATCCTCAATACGAAAAAATATTAAATATAAAAAAAGATGACATCTTGTTTAAAAAAGCTACTGAAATATACAGAGTAGCTGAAGCTCCGTATCTAAAAGAATATGCAGATGTCGCAATAACAGGTAAACCTTCTCACTTTGAAGTTTATTTCCCGCCACTTGATAAACATTTTGCAATATCGGTTTCAACTTATGAGAAAGGGAAGTTTGCAACAATTTTTACAGAAATAACAGATCGCATAAAAACACAACAAGAATTGTCTGAAAGCAGAAGAATGTTATTTACTCTTATGAGTAACCTTCCGGGAATTGCTTATCGATGTAAAAATGATTCAAATTGGACTATGGAATTTATTAGTCAGGGTTGTTTTGATTTAACCGGTTATGACGCCGCTGATTTTTTTTACAATCAGGAGCTTTCTTACAATGATATAATTTTTCCCGAGGATAAAGACCGTGTTTGGGAATCTATTCAAGATGCTTTAGAAATGCATTCTCATTTTAAATTGACTTATAGAATTATACATGCCGATAACTCCATTAAATGGGTCTGGGAACAGGGACGCGGAGTGTATGATTCAAACGATAACCTAATAGCGCTTGAAGGCTTTATTATTGATGTCTCCGAAAAAATCAAAGCGGAAAATGAGTTAATTGAATCTGAAAGGAAATACCGTGATTTAACAAATGTAATTTCGGATTTCGTTTATTCTGCATCAAAATCGGATGAGGGAAATTATAATATTGAATGGATTGGTGGAGCATTTGAAAAAATAACAGGCTACTCTGCGGAAGAAGTCATTAATAAAAATGATTGGACATCTTTTCTTCATCCCGATGATGCTTCTGAATTCCGATCTGCAATTGAGAACATTACTCCCTGTCAATCTAAAATATTGGAATTCAGATTAATATCTAAATTGGGTGATATTAGGTGGATTAGACAAACAATTGTATGCGAATGCCTGATTGAATCTAATTCTTGTCAACGGATTTTTTCAGCCGCTGAAGATATCACTGAAAAGAAGGAGTTAATGTTTGAACTTAAACATGCTCTCGATAAAGCTGAAGAATCGAGTAAACTTAAATCCTCATTGCTTGCAAATCTTAGTCATGAATTCAGAACTCCTATGACAGGAATTTTAGGACTATCTGAAATTATTAAAGAATTGGAAGAGTCACCTCAAATTCTTGAGTATGTTGAAGGAATAATTACATCGAGTAACAGGCTGCTTGATACTCTCAATTCAGTACTTGAGCTTGCCGACCTTGAAGCTAATGCATCTGAAAACAAACCGGAAATAGTTTTCATCAATCATGTAATAGAAGAGGTATATTCACGTTATGGCGAAAAAGCTATTAAGAGGGATTTGAGTTTTAAAATTTATCAAACCGATGAGCCACAATTGGTTTTTGCAAATCGTTCCGAATTAGTGAAGCTTTTTTCAAAGATAGTTGATAATGCAATAAAGTTTACAGAACAGGGGAAAATAGAAATCAGGATAAAAAAGCAAATTATTAAAGGAATTCAAAATGCAATTGTTGAAGTTGAAGATACAGGAATTGGAATAACTCCGGAAAATAGTTCAATCATTTTTGAAGAATTTAGACAAGCCAGTGAAGGGTTTAGCCGAAATTTTGAAGGGACCGGTTTGGGACTTTCAATCGCAAAAAAAATAATTGAAAAATTAAATGGGGAAATTAAATTAATAAGCATTCCGGGGAAAGGATCGACTTTTATAATTTTTATTCCTTGTTTAGCTAGTTCAGATTCAGTCCCCCTTCTTAATCCATCTGAAATAATTAAAACGGAAAAACAGAGTAGTATTTTGGAAAAAGTATCATTCAGTTCCAATGTCACGCAACCCTCAATACTCTGTGTGGAAGATAATTTTATTAATGCTCAAGTAATAAAGCGTTATCTAAATGAAGATTATCTTGTTGATCATGCAAAGGACGCTCCATCATGTTTGGATAAAATAAAAGAAAATCGCTACGATATTATCTTGATGGATATTAATCTTGGAAGAGGAATGAACGGAATTGAATTATCTAAAGAGATTAAAAAACACCCATCGTATCAACATATTCCGATTGTTGCAATAACCGGTTACGCCATGAGAGGTGACGAAGAAAAATTCAAAGCTGAAGGACTTGATTACTATCTTGCAAAACCATTCAGTAAAAGGGATGTCTTGAATTTATTGAAACAGATATTTTTTGCAAATTGAGAAGTTGAAATGTAAAAAAGGGAATAACGGGCAACATAAATGAAAAATAATTCTGATCTGTCAACTTCAAATAATCTTTCGGCAGAAGCTTATATTAAGTTGTTTGAAAATTCATTCGATGCAATTTTAGTTGCTGATAACTCAGCTAACTATGTTGAAATGAATAGAGCAGCCTGTAAATTATTTGGCTATAGTAAAGATGAGTTTTTGACGAAATCTGTAAAAGATATTTCTCCTGAAAAATCTGCTGAAGAAACTAAGAGATTATGGGAATTATTTCTTTCGCAAAAAGAAATGGAAGGGGAATTTGAAATTGTTACTAAAGCGGGTGAAATCCGAAATACTCATTTTAGAGCTGTGACAAATTTTATCCCCGGTTATCATTTGTCTGCTTTGAGAGATATAACAGAAAAAAAGAATGCAGAAATTAAATTCAAGCAAAGCGAAGAACTATTACGTGACAGTGAAAGAAAACATAGGCAGTTATTTGAAACTATGGCTCATGGAGTTGTTTATACAAATTGCGAAGGCGTAGTTCTATCTGCAAATCAGGCGGCGCTAAAAATACTTGGACTGACAGAATCAGAGTTTATTGGAATAACAGGTTACGATCCCATATGGGGAATTATCAAAGAGGATGGCTCCCCAATAACATCAGAAGAATATCCAATCAATGTAGCTTGCAAAACGAGTGAAAAAGTGCATGATATAGTATTAGGATTTCAGAATCCTCAAAATAAAAAGAATAAATGGATTAAGGTAAATTCAATTCCTCAATTTAATAACGGAGAAACTACTCCTTCTCAAATAGATACTACATTTGAAGATATCTCTGAACAAAAAGCCGCACAAGATAAAATAAAAAACTCGTTAGTTGAAAAAGAAACCCTCTTAAAAGAAATTCATCATCGTGTAAAAAATAATCTCCAAATAATATCAAGTCTTTTGAATCTTCAAAGCGGTTATTTAAAAGATTCAGAAACCATTGAAATATTGCGGGAAAGTCAAAATCGTGTTCGTTCAATGGCATTGATTCATGAAAGGCTTTATCGTTCAGAAGACTTTTCAAGTGTTGACTTTAACAAATTCCTTGTTGACCTGACCAATATTTTGCATAGTTCATATTACAATACAGCAAGATCAGTTTCCTTAAATCTTAACCTCGAACAGATTTATTTGTCGATCGATATTGCTATACCACTCGGACTTTTAATTAATGAAATAGTTTCAAATTCTTTTAAACATGCATTTGTTGATAAAAAGGATGGAAAAATTGAGATAGAAATGTTGAGAAAAGAGAAACAAATTTTCCTCTCCATAAAAGATAATGGGATTGGTATTCCGGAAAAGTTTAATACTCAAGAATCTGAAACTCTTGGGTTCAAATTAATTCATTCTCTTGTTTCTCAAATTGATGCCAAAATGGAAATAAAAAAGAATAATGGAACAGAAGTAGTTATATCATTTAGCTTGATTAAATAAGCACAATACAATTTTGTTTTTAGAGGTAACTCAATGCTTGATAGAACTGATGAAATAAAAAAGATTAAAAGATACAAATATTGGATTCTTTTACTCTGGACAATTGTCGTTGTAGCTTCTTTTTTTATTTATGATTGGCAGATTAAAGAAAACCTTATATCAGAGTCTCATTTAAGGGCACAAGTTCATTATGAAAAAGACCTTCTTTATAGAAGATGGAGTTCTTTGAGAGGTGGAGCTTATGTCCCTGTGGATGAACATACTCAACCAAACCCATACCTTAAATATGTATCCAATAGAGATGTTACAATTAACGGTAAAGAATATACTTTAGTAAATCCTGCCTACATGACAAGACAGGTTTATGAATTAGCAAAAAAAGACAGCATGATAAGCAGCCGTTTAGTAAGTGATAATGCTCTTAATCCTATCAATCAAGCTGACGATTGGGAAAACTATGCACTTCAGAAAGTAAGAGAAAATAAAGAGCACTACGACACAATTTTTACAAATAATGGTGAAAAGTATATATCGGTTTTGCGTCCATTTTTTACAGAGAAAAGTTGTTTAAAATGTCACGAGCAACAGGGTTATAAAGTAGGTGATTTAAGAGGAGGTATTCTAATTTCCATACCTCTAAATAAAATTGAAGAGCGTTATGACACCCAAGAAAACAGAATGATTTTAATTCTTAGTGTTATTTTCTTTATGGGGTTTGGATTAATACATTTCGGAGCTGCAAAAATAGAAAAGGATATTATCGCTCTACTTAAAACAGAAAAATCACTTTCAGAAAGTGAAGCTAAAATTGAAACTTATCTTAGTAATGCTCCGAATTTAGTCACAGTAGTTGATAAGAATGGAGTGGTGAAGTATTTAAACAAACTGGAAGAGAGAGCAGCTACCGGTTTAGACATCGATAAAAACCTTTCGGAGTTTCTGGGTGAAGAAGAAAAGGCGATTATGGTTGACATTTTAAATAATCCCGATGAATCGATATTTAATAGAGCGATTGAGTATTCAGTTCACAAAGCAGAGAAAGTAATCTGGTACGAAAACCGAATCGCTCCAATTAAAACCGAAAATGAAATCACCGGATATATTATTATTTCCACCGACATTACCGAAAGAAAACTTCTTTCTGAAAAAATAGTAAACTCTTTAAAAGAAAAAGAGGTCTTACTAAAAGAAGTACATCATCGCGTTAAAAATAATATGCAGATTATTACCAGTCTACTTAATCTTCAATCATCATTGCTCACAGACCAGAGGATGATTGATGTTTTTAAGGAAAGTCAAAATAGAATTAAATCAATGGCACTGATTCATGAAATAATGTATCAATCCGGTAATTTTTCAAACATTGACACAAATCATTATATAACAAGTTTAGTCTCCTATCTCCACAGATCGTATTGCTCAGACAACGGCAATGTGAATGTAAAAAGTGATATTGATAAAATAAATCTGAAACTTGATATTATGATTCCATGTGGAATAATAATTACCGAACTTGTATCGAATGCATTAAAATATGCTTTCCCGGATAACCTCAATGGGGAAATAACCATCTCTCTTCATAAATCAGAAGAGAACGAAATTACATTGATGGTAAACGATAACGGAATTGGTTTGGCTGAAAAACCCGAGAAAAATATAGGACTCGGACTGCAGCTTGTCGAAACTTTAACTAGGCAATTGGACGGACAATTAATCATTAATGAAGTTAATAGAGGAGCATCTTTTACGGTATCTTTTAAGAATTAGTAGAAACTATTTAATCTTACAGTAAAATCGCTATTGGTTCCCGAAGGATTGTTGATGCTGAATCTAAGATGAGGTGATAAAATGAGTCGAGTAACTGAAATATTGAGAGAATTATTATCAGTTGATTCTCTAAAAAGACATTGGAAAGCGTGGGCATTTCTATCTCTTGGAATATTGTTTACGTTTATTTCAGCATATTATACAAGCAAAGATATTGCTGAATATCTTAAACACTCTTTTATCCTCGAAAGTAAAGAAGTTACGACGAGGATTTCGTTACGCCTGAAAGCGCATGCTCAAATCTTACGGAATGGCGCAGCATTTTTTGAGTCATCCGATGGCATTACCAGAGATGAATGGAAAACATTTATTCAAAAATCTCAAGTCGAATCAAATTTACCCGGAATACAAGGAATTGGTTATTCACTTCTAATTTCTTCAAGTCAATTGCAAGAACATATTAACAAAATACGAAGGGAAGGTTTTAGTAATTACATCATTAGACCTGAAGGAAAACGGGAAGTTTATACCTCAATAGTTTATCTTGAACCATTTACCTGGCGTAATCAACGCGCCTTCGGATACGATATGTTCACCGAACCTGTGAGAAGGGTGGCAATGGAAAAAGCGCGTGATTTTGATATACCGGCTTTATCAGGTAAAGTTATTCTTGTTCAAGAAACTGAAGCTGATGTTCAAGCAGGTTGTTTAATGTACGTCCCGGTTTATAATCAAAACATTCCAACTGCTACAATAGATGAAAGACGTGCAGCAATTAAAGGATGGGTCTATAGTCCATACAGAATGACAGATTTAATGAGCGGAATTTTGGGCGATAAACTTTCTCCGGATGAAAATCAAATACAGTTGGAGATTTATGATGGTGAAGAAATTTCGACCAAAAACCTCCTTTTTGACAGTAAAATTGATGAAGGGGAAGTCAATTATTTTTCTGAAAAGGTTGTGCGGATTAAGACAATCGAGTTTAACGGGCATAACTGGAAACTTAAATATTCTAAAATCATTTCTCAATTTAAGGGGGAGCATTCAGCTAGAATTTATATTATAATGATAGTCGGTACAGTTGCATCCCTTTTGGTTTTTGCTCTCTTTGTGGCATTTATTGAAATGAGAAACAGGTCAAAACAGCTTTATGAGTTATCATCAATCATAACGAAGAGTGAAGTGAAATATCGGAATTTTGTGGAAAACTCGACCGTCGGAGTTTTTCAAACTAAACTTGACGGAACAATTTTATTTGTTAATAATGCTTTGGTAAATATGCTTGGGTATTCATCTATGCAAGAGTTAATGAATGAAAAAGCAACATTTTACTATAAGGATAAAGCAAGACGGGATGAACTTGTTTACCGGTTAAAAACAAATGGAAAGATTGCAGACTTCGAAATTGAATTTGTTACAAAATATGGTAAGACCATAATTCTACTTATGAATGCGATTTTATTAAGTGATTACATTGATGGAACATTAATAGAAATAACAAATAGAAAAGCTGCCGAAAAACTACTCGAGCAGAAAACCGTTCAATTACAAAAAACAATTTCTGAAAAAGATAAGTTTTTCTCGATTATTGCTCACGATTTGAAAAGCCCGTTTCAAGGATTCATTGGAATAACTCAAATGATGGCAGAAAACCCATCTGATTTTTCAGCAACTGAGCTTTCTAATATTAGTACGGAGATGAATAGTAAAGCAAGGAATCTTTTCAAACTTCTTAAAAACTTGCTTGAGTGGGCAAGGGTTCAGCAGGGGACAATCCCTTTTGAACCGGAAATAATTGAACTTAGAAATTCAATAATGCAGGATATTGAAACTGTTAAACAATTTGCTGAAAATAAATCGATTCAAATTTTTAATGATGTTAATGAAATGCACAAAGTAATTGCTGATCAGAATATGCTTTATTCCGTTTGCCAAAACCTCCTCTCGAATGCAATTAAATTTAGTTATCGGGATGGGAAAATAACACTAAAGTCGGAAGAGGTTAAAAACAATTTTATAGAAGTGTCAGTAATTGATTCCGGTATCGGTATGTCTAATGAGATAATAGAAAAATTGTTTAAAATAGAAGAAAGAGTCGGGCAAGATGGAACAGAAGGAGAAGAGAGTACGGGACTCGGTCTCTTGTTATGCAAAGAATTTGTTGAAAAGTGTGGTGGGAAAATCTGGGTAGAGAGTGAACAAGGTAAAGGGAGTAAATTCTCATTCACTTTGCCAAAAGCATTATAATACTTGTAGCTCAATCCATACGAATTGAAATATCGAGTACTTAAACCTTGTGTCCTTAGCGTTTCTTAGAGAACTTGGCGGTTAAATGCTTTCAGCTTTAGAACACTTAACTGCAAAGAGAAATCAATTGAATATTGGCAATTAATAATTGTGAAACTATTTTTCTTATGAACAGAGTACTTGGAGCAATTTTGTCTGAAAATGAGATCGGAAAAATTATTGTCGATTGTGCACTTAGAGTTCATAAAGAACTTGGTCCCGGTTTATTGGAATCTACTTACGAAGGATGTATAAAGCATGAACTGTTATGTGAAGGATTAAAAGTTGAACAACAAAAACCATTACCTGTGGTTTATAAAGAAGTAAAGCTCGAGTGCGGGTACCGTATTGATCTCTTAGTTGAAAATAAAGTTATAATTGAGAATAAGTCAGTGGAAGCATTAAATGATATTCACCTTGCGCAAATACTAACTTACTTAAAACTATCCGGAAAGCAACTCGGATTTTTAATTAATTTCAACGTGCCTTTAATTAAAAGTGGAATTAAGAGAGTTGTAAATAATCTTAGGGAGTAAATAAATAAACCGCAAAGGACGCAAAGTGACGCAAAGGAAAAAGCAAAAAGAAATATCAAATTAATCGCAAAAAATTCTTGGCGTTTCTTGGCGAACTTGGCGGTTAAAAAAGACAACATAGTTTGCCATGAAAATGAAATATAAATTTTGATTTTTTTTCAAAAATATTCCAAAATAGAAATAAGCAATTAAAGAATGAGTCCAGTATGAGTAAAATTGAAATTCAAAACCCCCCAAAAGCTAAAGTATTAGTAGTTGACGATGAACTTATCGTAGCAATGGATATTAAACGCACCCTTGAAATAGCCGGTTATCAGATAACTGCCATTGCAGTTTCTGCAAAAGATGCTCTTTTAAAAACCGAAATAGACAAACCCGATATCATCCTCATGGATATTATTCTAAAAGGTTCTATCGATGGAATTGAAGCTGCAAAAACTATAATAGACTCACACGATATACCAATAATATTTATTACCGCCTCCTCCGATCCGCAAACATTTGAACGAGCAAAACTTATCGGTCACTATGGTTATTTGATAAAGCCACTCGATCAAAGGGACTTATTCAACAGCATCGAAATGGTGCTTTACAAACATGAGATGGAAAAGAAAACAAGAAAGAGCGAAGAGCATTTCCGTCTTTTGTATGAAAACGCTCCAGTTGCATTTCAATCCCTTGATAAAAATGGAGTTATTCTCAATGTAAACCTTGCTTGGGAAAAAATGTTAGGCTTCTCAAAAAGAGAGGCAATCGGAACTTTATTCGGTGACTATATAACCTCTGACTCAAAGCAAAAATTTCCTGAAGCCTTCGAGAAATTTAAATCCACAGGCTCTGTAACTGCGCAAGAATTTGACATGGTTTGTAAAGACGGATCAATTATAACAATTTCTGCTGATGGGACAATCAGTTATAATAAGTCCGGTGAAATTGACCATACTCAATGTATTCTTTACAATATTACCGAACGTATCAAAATTGAAGATACATTAAATCAAGAAACAATAAGAAACCGGATATTCATGCAAACGGCTCTTGACGGAATTTTGATTTTCAACCAACAACACCAAATTATTGAGGTAAATCAAAGATTTACCGAAATGAGCGGGTATACTAAAGAAGAAGTGCTAAATATGCACAGTTGGGATTTTGATGCATTTGCGACGGAAGAGGAAATCCGGAAGAATTTTTCGAAATTGGAAAATATCCACACCAAATTGGAAACGATGCATAGAAAAAAAGATGGTTCTTTATTTAATGTTGAAATTACAGTCACTGGGGCAATGATTAATAATGAAGCTTTTAGTTTTACGATAGTGAGGGATATTACTGAGCGAAAAGAATCAGAAAGAATACTTAGAGAGAGCGAAGAGAAATATAAATCGTTGTTTGAAAACAACCTGGCAGGTGTTTATCGTACTAATCTAAAAGGAGAAATACTCGATTGCAATAAACGTTTTCTCGATTACTGCGGTTACTCATCTATCAGTGAAATTGGCAACTCGGAAAATTTATATTTTTCAAAAGATAGTCGGGAAGAATTCCTAACAAAAATGCTTTTCCAAAAAAGTGTTGAAAACAATGAATGTTTACTCAAGCGGAAGGATGGGAGTGCTTTTTGGATAACAGAGAGTGTCTCGCTTCTTCCCGATAAAACGGGGGAGCTCAATCTTCTGCAAGGAACACTAATTGATATTACCGAAAGCAAAAAAGCTACAGATTTATTGAAGCAAAGCGAGCTTATGCTTCGGGAATCGCAAAAAGCCGCACGAATCGGATACTACTTTTTCGATATGGTAAATGATACATGGACAAGTTCTGATATGTTAAATAACATTTTTGGAATTACTCCTGATTATCAAAAAACATTTTCTTCATGGCTTGAAATAATTTATCCGAATGATCACGACATAATGAACGCATATTTTTCTCAATTATTAAAAAGACGGAAAAAACAGTTTAATAAAGAATATCGAATCGTGTCAAAAAATAACGGCGCAGTAAAATGGGTTAATGGACTCGGAGCCTTGGAATATGATAAAGAAGGTAATCCTTTAAGAATAACAGGAGCTATTCAAGATATAACCGACCGTAAAGTAAAAGAAGAAAAAATTATTAAACAGAACACAAAACTTTCTTCACTTTTTGAGATAAGTAGAAATGTCTCTTCAACACTTGATGTTGAGTCAATCCTACAATCAACTGCCGATAGTATCTGTGAAATGGATGCCTTCGATAGTTCTGCAATTTATCTTTTGGAAGGCGACTCTATTTATTTGAAGGCAACCACCCCGCCACTACCGATAAAAATTCCAGAAATTTTAAAAAAAGCTGAATTGAAAAATCATCCTCATATTAAAAAATCAATGTTTGAATCTAAAACTATTATTATAGCCGATACGTTAACTGCCGACTTAACTGAAGAAGAAAGAGCTGTTTGCGATGAGAGAAAACTAAGAAGTATTCTCTATTTACCTCTTCATACTTCAGAGGGAACTCTTGGCTGTTTAATTGCATCTTCAAGGCAACTTTATGATATTACAAAAGATGATGTTGAGATATGTGAAACGATTGCAAATCTATCAGCTTTAGCTTTGGAAAAAGCACGACTATATGAGTTTAGTCAGAAAAATATCCTTGATCTCGAGTATCAAATTGGTGAACGGGTGCGGATTGAAGGAGAATTAAAAGAGCAGTTAGAGGAAATCAATCGTTTTAACTTGTTAATGGTTGGCAGAGAAAATAGAATGATTGAATTGAAAAAGGAGACTAATGAATTATTGATAAAAATTGGTTTACAACCAAAATATAGGATTGATGATAACTAAAAAAAGTCATTCTGTCGAATTCGCCACAGCGAACATCCTGACACGATGGAAAAATACTGTCATTCCGACGAAGGTCGGAATCTAAATCTCGTAGCAAGATGCTGAAACGAGTTCAGCATGACAAGTAGGAGAAAATTGTCATTCTGACGAATGTCAGAATCTAAATTGAACTGTTAGGATAATGCAGCAATCAGCTAATATTGACAACATGAAATAAAGCGAAGTCTCTTTTATGAAAAACTATTATGTTTACATATTAACCAATAACTCAAGAACCCTATATATCGGAGTTACTAACGACTTACGAAGAAGAATTTACGAACATAAAAATAAAATGATAGACGGTTTTAGTAAAAAGTATAACATGAGCAAACTCGTCTTCTTTGAAGTTTATAACGAAATAGAGACAGCTATCATTAGAGAAAAGCAATTAAAGAATTGGCATCGCAACTGGAAAATTAACCTAATTGAAACTGTTAATAAAGAGTGGAGAGATTTATCTGAAGAATTTGATTAGAGATATTCAATATTTGGCAAGATGCTGAAATAAATTCAGCATGACACGTGTTCTGAGTTTTAAGGGAAGTTGTCATTCCGACGAAGGTCGGAATCTTCTCACACATAGCAAGATGATGAAATAATTCGCTGCGGCGAACAGCATTATACGTGTTTTAGGGGTTTAAGGGAAGCTGTCATTCTCACGAATGTCAGAATCTAAGTCTTCGCAGCAAGATGCTGAAACTAGTTCAGCCTGACACGTGTTTTAGGGGTTTAAGGGAAGCTGTCATTCCGACGAAGGTCGGAATCTAAATCTCGTAGCAAGATACTGAAACAATTCGCACAAAGCGAATAGCATAAAAATTGTAGCTCGACATTCATGTCGAGTATGCCATAAAAATTGTAACTCGACAATTATAGCTCGATTCGCCTATATTTGAGCCAAATGGCAATTAGCCAATAAATTACATCAAATAATTGACATTTGGCGCAAATGACGATAGTGACAAATGGTATGGACATGCCATCTGGCATTATCGTAGCGGATTCATGTCGAGTATACCTTTTGACATTATCAAGGCGAACAACATTACGGCATAATTTATATTTGATAATTATTCAACCAAATTAATTTAAGTGCAATATGGGAAAGAAAAACAAATCTGAAATGAAAAGCATAGAATTAAATGAAACATCATTTAATCTTCTGCTTGAGAACATCTCTGATGTAGTATTGATTTTAGAAAAATCAGGGACCATCAAATTTGCTACTCCCTCAATTGAAAGATTAACAGGTTACTCTCCAAAAGAGATTACCGGTAAAAGCTACTTTGACTTCATTCATGAGGAAGATCTTCTTAGTGCGCAAAAATTATTGATTGATCTTCTTGCTGCCAGTGAAGTGCAAGTTAGTATTGAAAAACGGATATTGCATAAAGATGGAACTATTCTTCATGTAGTTGGTAAAGGAATTAATCTCCTTTCAAATCCCGATATAAGGGGAATTCTTATCAATATTCAAGATAACACCGAGAGGTTGTTAATAGAAGAATCAAATAAGAAGAATATAATTTTACTTAGTAACGTTGAAAAAATTTCTAAAGTTGGAGGCTGGGAGTTTGATGTTAAGAGTAAACGTTTGTATTGGACTGAAGAAACTTATGTGATACACGATATTGAACCATTTTCAATCCCTTCCGGTTCTTCTGAACTTGTCGAGGTAAGCCTTCAATGTTATCCCGAACCCGGACGAACGATTGTAAGGAAGGCATTCCAAGATTGTTATAAAAACGGTAAAGAGTATCAACTTGAAGTCCCTTTTATCACTCATAAGGGGAGGAATATCTGGATTCAAACTATTGGCAAACCATTTTATCGCAACAATCGTATAGAAAAAGTTTATGGAAACATTATAGACATTTCTGATAGAAAGCGAAACGAACTTCTTGCTGAAGCAAGAATTAATCTCGTTGAATACTCCTATAATTCTAACCTTGATGAATTCCTGCAAAAATTTCTTGATGAAGCTGAAAGACTCACACAAAGCAAAATCGGTTTTTATCATTTTGTTGAAGAAGATCAAGAGACCTTGAAACTACAAATGTGGTCAACAAATACAATAAATACTATGTGCACTGCTGAAGGAAAAGATACACATTATAGTATCAGTAAAGCCGGTGTTTGGACCGATTGCGTAAAAACAGGAAAACCTCTCATTCATAACGATTATGAAAATCTTACTCATAAAAAAGGTTTACCTGAAGGACACGCCCCTATAGTGCGTGAACTTGTGGTTCCTGTTTTGAGAAACAACCAAATTGTAGCAATCCTTGGTGTCGGAAATAAAGAAACATTGTATGATGAATATGATGTTGAATTACTCTCAAAACTAGCTGACTCCGCTATTGACATTACGGAAAGAAAGCGTGCAGAAAACTCATTCAAAGAAACAGAACAAAGATTAGTCGCTGTATTGAATAGTAGTGAAGATAGAATTTGGTCGATCGACAAAAATTATAATCTTCTTTATGGTAATAAAGCTTATAGCAATTATATTTTTAGAAATATTGGAAAACAACCGATAATTGGGGAATCAATCTTTACTAATACCCCATTCCCAAGCCTTATCTCAGAATGGGAAAAATATTTTGAGCGGGCATTTAACGGTGAGGTTTTTAAAATTGAAAAAAGTTATAGTTTAAATGATAATGATCATTCTGTAGAGTATGGATTTCATCCGGTTAAGGGAAGTGATGGAGATTTTAAGAGCATAGTTGTTTATGCTCGAGATATTACTGATCGTAAGAGGTTCGAAGATGAACTTAAGAACTTTACCGAACAACAAAGAAAGATTAATGAAGAACTATCCAACAGAAATGAAGCGTTAAAAAAATCACGTAAAGCCACCTTAAATATTATAGATGATCTATCGGTAGAAATGGATGAAAGGAAAAAAGCTCTTCATGCACTCAATGAAAGCAATAAACGATATCTCGAACTTGCTCTTCAAAGTAGAACAGTTACGTGGACTGTTGATTTGGATGGCATTTTTAGATTTGTGAGCGATGTTTGTGAAACCGTTTATGGTTATTCTAAAGATGAGTTAGTTGGTAAAATGCATTTCTATGATCTTCATCCTGTAGAGGGAAAAGAAGATTTTATAAATGCTACAATAATGAATGTAAAAACCGCCTCAAAGTTTACAAATTTTGAAAATAAGATTGTTAATAAAGCCGGAGAATTACTTTGGGTTCTTACCAATGGATTTCCAATTTATGATTCCTATGGTGTTTTAATCGGATATCAAGGAACCGATGCAGATATCACACAAAAAAAGAAAACTGAATTAGAATTACTCGAGAGTAAAGCTGAATATCAAAACTTTGTCGAAAAGAGTAACGAAGGTATCTATTTTATTAAATATGATGAACCTATCGATATAACTTTACCTGTTGATGAGCAAGTATTGGCTGTAATTAATGAAGGTATACTAAGTGAATGTAATATTGCTATGGCAAAAATGTATGGTCATACCAAACGAGAAGATTTAATCGGAAAAACTATGCTTGAACTCTACGGAGGTAGCATTAATGAAATTAACTACGAGACTACAAAAAGCTTTGTAACCAACAACTATCAAATAGAAGATTTAGAAACTTTGGAGTATGATGCAGAAGGGAATGAAAAGTACTTTTTAAATAATGTTATTGGTGTTATACAGAATAATAAACTTATTGGTAATTGGGGAACTCAACGTGATAATACTCTCCGTAAAAAAGCCGAACAAGCCCTTATAAACAGCGAAAGTCGTTACAAGAGTCTATTTGAAGAGCATTCGGCAGTTAAATTACTAATTAATCCCGAAGACGGTGCAATAATAGATGCAAACCAGGCAGCAAGTGATTTTTATGGTTGGTCTCGTGAAGAATTAAAGCAAATGAAATTGTCTTCAATTGACACCCAATCTCTTGAAGAGATGAAAGAAACAATCAGTAGAGTATTAAAAGAAAAAAAAGTAAGATTTGAATTTAAACATCGCCGAGCCGATGAAAGTATTAGAGAGGTAGAAGTCTTTAGCAGTAAAATTGATATCGGAGGGAAGGAACACTTACACTCAATCATCCACGATATAACAGAACGAAAAATAGCTGAGATATCATTAAGTGAAAGTGAAGAAAAATATAGAAAACTTGTTGAAGACTCCCCTGATGCGATTGCAATTTATGTTAAAGGAAAAATTGTTTACGCAAATAATGCTGCCGTCGCATTAATGAGGGTTGGTTCTGCAGAAGAGTTAATAGGGCAACCGATAATGCAATTTATCCATCCCGATTCAATCGAAATGGTTAAAAAGAGAGTTGGACAAACGCAAAACGGTAGAGAATCTCTTCCAATTGCAGAAGAAAAATTTATACGATCTGATGGAATTTCAATAGATGTAGAGGTTAAGGCAACTCCTATAAATTTTAAAGGTGAAGATGCAGTACAGCTAATTGTTCGTGATATCTCAGATCGTAAAAAGGCTGAAGAAAAAATTATTCAACTCTCTCGAGCAGTTGAACAAAGTCCTGTTTCAATTGTAATTACAAATCTCGATGGAAATATCGAATATGCAAATCCGAGAACATTTGAAATTACCGGATACTGTTATGAAGAAGTTATCGGAGAAAACCCACGAATCTTCAGTTCAGGTGAAATGCCGATTGAGGGTTATCAAGATTTGTGGAAGACAATATCCTCCGGTAAAGAATGGAAAGGTGAACTACACAACAAAAAGAAAAACGGCGAACTTTATTGGGAATATGTTTCAATTTCCCCTATTAAAGATGAGACGGGAAAATTTACGCACTATCTTGCAGTGAAAGAAGATATTACCGACGAAAAGTTGACTGAACAAGAACTTCAAAAACAATCGAAGTTCCGACAAATTCTCATTGAAATATCCTCAAATTATATCAATCTGCCATTAACAGAAGTAGATTCTTCCATTAATAATTCATTGGAGACACTCGGAAAATTTGTTAATGCCGATCGGGCATATGTATTCGATTTCAATAGTTCTACCGGCATTTGTTCTATGACCCAAGAGTGGTGCAATACAGGCACAACTTCTAAGTTCAATGATTTGCAAAACATGAAATTGTCAGATGAATGGATAGACTCTTTTAACAAAGGCAAAGCTCTGTATATCCCTGATGTATCAATATTTGCGAAAGGTGAGAGTAAATCTATATTGGAACAGAATAGAATCCGGAGTATTATATCAGTTCCCATGTTGGAGGGGAATGAATGTATAGGTTTTATAGGGTTTGATTCAATAAATAAGAATCACGAATACTCTGTAATAGAACAACAGCTTTTACTCGTTTACGCACAAATGCTAGTTAATATTAAGCTTAGAATTAAAGGAGAAGAGGAACTCATCAGGGCGAAGGAAAACGCCGAAACGGCAAACAAATTCAAAGATGCTTTTATTGCAAATATTTCACATGAAATCAGGACACCATTGAATGGCATTTTAGGAATGACTAGTATCATAAAAGAAACATTTAGTGATCATGCGGCTGAGGATGAAAAATACTATTTCACATCTGTGGAAATATCTTCTAAACGATTGATGAAGACAGTTGATTTAATAGTAAATTTCTCAAGATTACAAGTGGGTGATTTCACGGTTAATCCTGTTGATCTTTCTCTTACCGATATACTTAAAAATGTTGTTAATGAGTATTCCCCAATTGCTGATGAAAAATCTGTTACACTTAATTTCAACTCCTCAATCACCAACTCTAAAGTCTTTGCAGATGAATATACGGTAGTAACTTCATTGATAAATATTGTCGATAATGCAGTTAAATTCACAGATGCAGGTTCTGTAAATATTGATATGTATCGTGATCAATCAAATTTAATTTGTATTGATGTAACCGATACCGGAATCGGTATATCTGATGACTATTTACCCAAATTATTTACCCCATACTCTCAAGAGGAATCCGGGTATAACCGAGCTTTTGAAGGTGTTGGTCTCGGACTTTCACTCGTTAAAAAATTCCTTGATATGAATAACATATCTATTAAAGTAGAAAGCAAGAAAAATGAAGGCTCCAAGTTTACATTAATCTTTAATGATTCCGGTTCAGTAGAATCAGCAACCGATGTTGGTGAAAATATTATTGAAAGTATGAACCGACTCATTCAGCCTGAAAGTAAGACTTCAAAACATGCAATCCTTGTGGTTGAAGATGACGGTATAAATCAACTCTATCTTAAATCCGTTTTAGTTAAGGATTATGAGGTAGTTATTGCTTCAGATGCTGATAAGGCGATCAAGTTTTTTGATTCTCAAGATTTTGATTTAATACTTATGGATATTTCGCTAAAAAAAGGAATGAATGGTTTAGAATTAACTAAATTATTAAGAACAGGTAAGAAAAATCCTAATATTCCGATTATTGCAGTAACAGGTCACGCCTTTCCCGAAGATAGAAAAAGGACATTGGAAGCCGGGTGCAATGATTATCTTTCCAAACCATTCGAATCATTTGAACTTTTGGAAAAAATCATCCTAAACATTTCCTAAACAGCGTAGCTCAAGAGCGTAGCGTGACATTGTAACTCGAAATTGTAGCGTGACATTGTAGCTCGACATTCATGTCGAGAAACTGCAGCTCAGCATTGTAGCTCGACATTTATGTCGAGAACTGCCATACAGTTTAAAAATGTAGTACTATGACACGACAATATAACAACACACTGCAGCTCAATCCGCCACCGCGGATCATGTCGAGAATCTTTAGCTAATTCAATCTCTATCAAAATTTCAAAATAAATTCCAAATGTCACAAATAAAAGAATTTTACAAACGCAACCTTCCCCATTATCAACCCTCCGGCTACATCTATTTTGTTACATTTCGATTAGCCGGCTCACTCCCTGCATCCCTGATTAAACGACTCATAGTTGAGCGGGATTTAGAACTCAAAGCCATTTCCGAATTCGCTGATATAACCGTTCGAAACGAAAAATATAGAAAATCTCAATCCCGATATTTCGGAAAGTTTGATAAATTATTAGACAATTCCAATTACGGTCCAACTTGGTTAAATAATCCGGATGTTGCCCAAGTTGTTAAAGATGCAATTCATCGTTTTCATAAAACCGAGTACGAACTAATCGCATACACAATAATGAAAAATCATGTTCACATCCTATTCAAACCAATTGTAAATCCTGATGCACCTCAACATTTCCCCGTTAATCCGGAATCATCTCAACAATCCCCTGTAGGTCGAGATTCATCTCGACACTCACCCAACGAGCATACCAATACAGCAAACGAAAATCCCCCACTCCATCACCACAACTCCAACAATTCAAATATTCTCGACATAAATCCGCCGCGGCGGATCGAGCTACAGAACGATCATTTTTCTGTAGGTCGAGATTCATCTCGACAAGTTCCTCGCGAGTATATGGAAGTGGAAACTGAAGAAATATCACTTCATGGCAGCATCTCCAACAATCCCAAAAGCCTCGACATAAATCCGCCGCGGCGGATCGAGCTACAAAAAAACCATTTCCCCATAGTTACCGACATCCTGAGAAAACTAAAAGGTTCAACAGCAAGAGAGTGCAATAAACTATTAAATCGTACAGGCCCCTTTTGGCAGCATGAGAGCTACGATCATTTAGTTCGCAATAACCATGAGTTGAATCGTATTATAGAATATATTCTAAACAATCCGGTTAAAGCCAGTTTTTGCTCCACTCCCCAAGATTGGAACTGGAATTACATCAGCGAAGAAAGACTCTTCTATATCTAAAATCGATATTTCAATTTCTTTTTTTATTAGTTAATTTTGGCTAATCAATAACTGAAAATTAATAAGAGATTGCTGTGCATCGTTCGAAGCGGATATGGCTAATCTTGTTCATCGATACTATTCTGGTTTTTATCAGTATCTTTGGTTTTATACAAATCAATCAGAAAGCATCCCTTCCCTTTAATCTTATCACAAAACATAATTCACTCTTCATTCAACAAAATAACTTCTCTCATGAATTCACAAATGCTTTACTGTTAAGCATTAATAATATAGAAGTAAAAAATCTTGAAGATGTAGAATTTATTTGTGATGGTCATTCTATTGGCGACAAAGTAAAAATTTCAATCTCCAAAAATTCTAAAGAATACTCTATTGAAGTTGTTTTAACAAATTATTATAGCATCCAATACCAGATTATTTTAATCATAACCGCCTTCCTGTTCATCTTTTTTGCACTACTAATTTTATTGAAGCCCTCTTCAAACGGAAGTGTAGCAATTCTTTTACATGCGCTAATTATTTCAATATTTTTATTAATGACAACCACATGGGGAAGTTATGTAATTAAGCCATCTTGGGCAGGTATTGTTGTAAGAACTTTCTTCAATTTTTCTTATGCACTCATCCCAATCTTTTTTCTTCACTTTACACTTCTGTTCCCTAAAGCAAAATGGAATTATTACAGAAAAATAATAATACCACTCTACTTAGTTGCTTTGATTATAGGAACAGTGACGTCATTTTATTTTATATCTGCAGTGAATAATAATTCCATCGAAAGGTTCGGACTATACAAGACCTCCTTTGACATCTGTCGTCTCTTCTTTGCGGTTATTGTTTTAGTTAGTGTTCTGAATTTTTTCCACTCATTCAAATACTCAACGGCTGAATCTGAAAGAAGAAAACTTCGTCTGGTTTTATTTGGAACAATCCTCGGTCCATTATCCTTTGTCTTTTTATGGCTGCTTCCACAAACCCTTACATCTCATCCTTTAGTCCCCGAGGAATATATTTTATTGATTGTGGTCTCTATTCCGGTGACTTATTCTATTGCAATAAAAAAATATCAGGTTCTAGATATTGATCTTATTTTTAATCGAAGCACGGTTTATGTGTTGATGATGATAATTGTCCTTGGGCTTTATGCCGGGATTGTAGCTGGTGTTGCAGTCTTAATCGGAAAAGTAGCTGTATTAAAATCAATGTGGGTTTCTGCATTTGCAGCTTTAGTCATCGCATTATTATTCGAACCTATAAAAATAAGAATTCAAAAAATTGTCGATAAAAAGTTTTTCCGTATTCGTTACAACTACCGAGAAGCAGAAAAAGAAATCATCCCTAAAATAAATTTTGCTTTAACAATTGATGACGTTATTAATCATCTGGTTGATGAAATTAATCAATTAATCCAACCCGATAAAATTGCTTTTTATAAAATTACTGATCAAGGAAAATCATCTTTAATTGTCTCGCAAAAAAATTATGATGAAAACCTTTCAAATATTATTAACACAATTTGCAATAAGGATAATACTTTAATCCAGCAACCTATCATAACCGAGGATTCTGTCGAGAATGAAGTAAAACACATCCCCGCCGATAAAGCACTATTTCGTCAAGCAGAACTTTCCGCTATTTTTCCTTTACTTTCAAAATCAAATGAATTGATCGGTGCATTATTTCTCGGAAAGAAAAAGTCCGGTCTGCCTTATGGTATTGAGGATGTTGATCTAATTAATGTATTGATAATCCAAACAGCATCAACCATTGAAAGACTTGAACTGCAAAGCACTCTTCTTCTTCAACAAGCAGAGGCTGATCGCTTTAAGGAATTAAATGAACTTAAATCACTTTTTGTTGCTTCGGTCACACATGACCTTAAAACTCCATTAACATCAATAAAAATGTTTGCTGAGTTAATGGAAGACTCTCCTCAACTCCCACTCGAAAAGCGAAATGAATATCTGAAAATTATTCAGGGTGAATCTTTACGGCTGGGAAGACTGATTGATAATGTGCTCGATATTGCGAAAATTGAAAGAGGAATTAAAGAGTATCGCTTCGAGAAAGTTAATCTGAACAATATAGTTAACACTGCACTCCAAGCAATGGAGTATCAAATCAAAATGAATGGATTTGAAATTACTACTGACTTATTCAATGGTGTTTTGCTTATTAATGCTGATCAAGATGCAATTGAGGAAGCTTTAATTAATATTATTTCCAACTCGATAAAATATTCGCATCAACAAAAGGAAATTACTATTTCTACAAAACATTGTAATGGTGAAGCAATTCTCTCCATTAAAGATAAAGGAATTGGTATCAGTGAAGCAGATATCGAAAGAATATTTAAACCCTATGAGCGAGCAAACTCCGGTGATGTCAAAAACAAACAGGGGACGGGAATCGGACTTTCAATTGTAAAACATATTATTGAAGGACATAATGCCAAAATGAAAATGATTAGTGAGTTAGGTAAAGGAACGGAATTCATTATCACATTTTATGATGATTTTAATAGGAGTAATCTATGAAAAAAATCTTTGTTGTTGAAGATGATGCGGCAATTCTAAAAGCTCTTGAAGAATATCTTCAGTCTGAAAGTTATGAGGTGAAAGCAACCGACAATGGCGGAGTTGCTATTGATTTAATCAATAAATATAAACCCGATTTAATTCTTCTCGATCTAATACTTCCCGGGAAGAACGGAATCGAAATTTGCCGTGAATTGAGATTAAATAAGAATCTTACTCCTATTATTATGCTCACCAGCAAATCTGATGAAATAGATAAAGTTTTGGGACTTGAACTTGGTGCCGATGATTACATGACAAAACCATTTAGTCTTCGTGAACTTTCGGCAAGAATCAAAGCAATCTTGAGACGCTCTGAAGAGAAAAAATCAATTAGCCATGTTTACAATTTCAGTGATTTTACTATTGATTTAATTAGGCAGGAAGTTTTTAAAAAGAAAAAACTTGTAGAGATTTCTCTTACTGAGTTTAAACTCCTTGAATTTTTTATTAAACATGAGGGGGAAGTCCTTTCAAGAGAAAAACTTCTCAATGAAGTATGGGGCTACGACTCATATCCAAGTACACGAACGGTCGATAATTTTGTTTTATCGCTGCGAAAAATAATTGAAGCCGATCCGGCCAATCCAAAACATCTTATAACTATGCACAAGGCTGGTTATAAGTTTGTAAAATAGTTTGTTGAACGATGTAAATTGATTTACTGAACTTTTACAACATCTTTACAAAATCATGACAACTCCCTTTAATGATTCCGGTAGTTTTCTACCGTAAGAATTTAACAAAAGGTGGTGTCATGAAAACGTTCAATAAAATCTCATTAATTCTGTTTTTCCTTTTTTCAGCAACAGCATTTCTTTCCGCTCAATCATCGGGCGAGACTTACAAGGTAAAATTCGAATCTAAAAACCTTAGCGGACCAAGATTAGGTTTTACATACCTTCCGGGTCAGGGTGAACTCGTTACAAAACTCAAAGAAAAAAATATAGGGGTGTTTCTCAGTCAATTCGGATGGCACTTTGAGTATCAAATAGTTCCGGAGACTGAAGGTCCCTGTTTTCTTATCGAAGTTATTCCTCTTGTTGCCGGTGTAGAATATGGCAAGATAATTCCAACCTTAACACTTGGCTTCGGAATCAGATTCCCGAACGGGATCGAGTTTGGTATGGGTCCTAATGTTATGGCAACAGAATCAGGACTCCTTTCAGCGTTGATGGTCACAGTAGGTAAAAGTTTCAATTTTGGCGGAGTTAGTATTCCATTAAATCTTGCGGTTACAACTAATCCGAAGGGTTATAGAATTAGTTTCATATTTGGTTATGCAATAGAAAAATCAAAGCAACAATAATTATCAAAAGGAGAAAAAAATGAAAACGTTATTATCAATTCTGTTTTGTATCTCAATTATCTCTTTTTCTCAAACAGATACAATTACAATTCTTCATCTGAACGATACACACTCTTATCTTGCACCAATTGGTCCGCGAAATAGCAATTTATCGGGGACGAAAGGGGGTATTGCAAGAGCAGCTTCTGTTATTGGTTTAACAAAAATGACTGAGCAAAATGTCCTTACTCTTCATGGTGGCGATGTTTTCGCCGGAGATATTTTCTTCAATCAATACTATGGAGTAGCTGAATTTAGAATTATGAATGAACTCGGATTCAACGCCATGGGAGTTGGAAATCATGAGTTTGATTTGACCTCTGAAAATCTTTTACTCTCACTCGATTCATCATACTTAAATTTTCCATTAATCTCATCTAATCTTTATATGGATGGACTTCCTGCTTTAAAAAATTACATTAAGCCCTATAAAATAGAACAATTCGGAAATGTTAAAGTTGGAATTTTTGGACTTACAACACCTGAGACGAATCTGTTTTCACTCCCTTCACCGGTTGTAGTCGATACAAATATTATCCCGATTACATTGGCTCTGATTGATACTCTTCTTTCAAAAGGATGTAATATGATTATTTGTTTATCGCATCTGGGCATTTATTATGATCAGATGATTGCCGGGAATATTCCATATATCGATATCATAATCAGTTCACACGATCACTTTAAAACCGAAACTCCAATCGAGGTAACCAATCCACTTGGCAAAACAACTCGAATTGTTCAAACCGATGGATTTTATAAATCAATCGGTAAGATGAAAATTGAAGTCGTGAATAGTAATATAAATCTACTCGATTATGATATAATTAATCTCGATGAAAACATTCCTGAAGAACCTACAGTTGCCGCAGTCGTAAATGATTTAATCGCGGGAATCGAACTAGTTTACGGAAACCTTTTCACCCAAGCTTGCACTTTTTCGAATGACTATTTTGAAGAAGAGGCTGATTCGTTGATTTTCGCGGGGAATCATGATACCCCAATCGGGAACTTAGTAACCGATGCATTCAGATGGAAAACCGGAACTCAAATTGCAATCCAAGTTGGAGGATCAACCTCTCAACCTATATATAATGGCGTTATTGTTCCTGTCGATCTATTCAGAGTCTTCGGATATGGATTTAATACAGTAAATGGTTTAGGCTATCGCCTTGTAACATTCGATATTGTCGGTGAAGCATTATGGCAGGCTTTTGAAATTGCTTTATCCCAAATTGAGTTGAATGATGAATTATTCCCGCAAGTCTCGGGAGTAGAATTTAATTACAATCCGAATCGTGAACCTTACTCCAGATTGATTTCATTAACAATTAATGGTAATCCGATTAATCCAACAACAACCTATTCTGTAACCACAAATGAATTTCTACACTATGCAATTTCTCAGGTTTTTGGAGTTCCGATTCAAACTACTTATCAGTACAACGACTCAACGGAATTTCAAGTTTTACTAGATTATGTTTTAGCTCAGGGGGGTACAATTACTCCTTATCGAAGAAATAGCATAGTAGCCGGTACAAAAAGCAGCGGGGAAATTTTGCCTGATAAACATCAACTTTTTCAAAACTACCCGAATCCATTCAATCCCTCAACAATAATTGAATATTCTGTTTCAGAACCATCTATTGTTACAATTAAAGTCTTTGATATTACCGGTTCGGAGATTGCAGAACTCATGAATGAATTTCATCAAACAGGTAACTACAGAGTGAATTTTGATATTAATAAAATTAACTGTAATTCAATTGCGTCAAATGTTTATTTTTACCGTATGACTTCGGGAAATTTTTCGCAAACAAAAAAAATGATTTTCATGAAATGACAATCGCGGAGGTTATCCCGATTGACAAAAAATTAACCGAGGATAACCTCTTCTTTTATGGGAGAAAAAGATGTTTGGGTTAGTTAAATCAAATAAAATAGTATTCCTCTTTTTTTTGATATTTATGAGTCAGCAAATAGCATCAGCTAAATTTGCCAGCATGCCTGACTCTTCCCGCACTCGAGAAAGAGACCGAACCACTAAAACTCGCATTCCAAAAGAGGAAGAGAGAAATAATCGCGTTTCTACTCATCAAGTTGATGATGAGAATGGAAGTTGCTTTTCATCCTGCTTAACCGGAATGCTCAATTCACTATTCGATTCACTTCTCGAATCCATTTTTTCTTCGTCTGAAGAACCGGGTAGTATTAAACAGCGTTTAGATTCGGAATTTATAAAATCAGATAGTGATACTCTAAAAAGTTACAATAAAATTAACAACGAGATTTTTTTGGAGAAACAAAAACCGCAATTGGAGGTAATAAAACCTATTGAGCCGGAGATAATTTATCCTGATCTGCCGAACGCATTATTTCTTGGGGCTTCAATAGGTATTTCCAATTTAGTTGTACAAGATAACCTTGAGTATAAAGCTTCGGGATTCAATCTAAAAGTAAACGGTAGTTATTTCCTCAACAATTTTGAATTTGCATTTGGATTTGGCTATTCCGGTATTTCATCCGGAGCAAAATTTGATTATCTGACAACTACAAATTTTGCTAATGGAGATCAGGAAGAATTTTACGATGAGTTGAACGAAACCGATGCAATGATGATGACTCCATATTTCGGGATAACCTATTTTTTTGGTTCTAAAGATTATGCACAAAATCGGTTGCAAGCGGGACTCGGTTTACTATTTGAATATACTTTTATCACAGAATCTGCCAATGTTAAAAGGGAGATCTATTTTAACAATGGATTTGAGAAAGATTTCTATTTTGATGAAAAAATTTCTTTCTCACGATTCAACCCGGCATTTCTCTTTGCCACTATTTATAGATTTGGTAGTGAAAGAGAAACACATTTAACTTTTCAATCAAAATTCAGTCTTCTAACTCGTACCCCCGATTACAAGTTATCTCTTCCTCTTGATTGGAATCAATTACAAGGTCACTTTACAATTTCACTCGGTTTAAATTTTCAATTATAAAGGAGTTTATTATTGTGGAAAAGCAAAAGATTTACATCGTATTATCATTTATACTTCTTGCACTTCTCAACTCATGTTCGAGTAGCGTAATTACGGAAACTCTTTATATTGGGAATTCAGAAGTAAATTCGCCGATAACGCCTCCGCCGGTTCATACAGGCTTTAAATCCGGGGAAGGGGATGTGATCATCAGTCCGATGGTTCAAATTAATCAAACAAGAAATGTTAATTTTCGTACTTCAAATCCGTTTAACAAAAGTCTCCTGTTATCTGATAGTTCTATAATGTCAGTTAATGAAAAGAACTTTCAGTGGAATTTTCCGCAATATCAGTTTGGGGTTGATGTTGATGCTGCATTGACAAAAAGTTTAGCCTTTTTTGCTGGGGGGTATTATTCATCTTTCGACGAAATGCAATTGTTAAATTGGAATTTAGGTTTCGGGTTATACTCTCAAAAACCTTCAGGCGGCGTGCGTGTTGATTTCGGAATTTTATTCCAAAAATATTTCTTTGACTCAGAAACCATCGTTCATTCAAAAGAAACAGACCGGAGTGGAAAAGTAGTTAAAGAAGATTTCTTTTATTTTCGTGATAGAGCCTCTAAAACAAATTATAGTTTTTTTTCGATGCTGACTCTTCATTCTGCATATAGTGAAGATTTGATAAACTATGGTTTTTCATTAGGATATTTTACACAAGAACTCCTCGACTTTGAACCCGGGGTAACAAATAACTCCGTTAGGGAAATCTCATTTAATCGGCTCTTCGATGATAAATATAAAACAGATTTACGACCGGAATCGACACCCGGATTTATAATTCTATCTCCAATGCTCTCATTAAAAGTTTATGAGAATATCAGAATGGTTTTAACTGTTAAAGCTATTAAAGAAGTTAGGATGGAACGGACATTTGGCGACTGGTTAATTCTTCCTACACTGCAAATGGATTTTAATTTTTAGTCTGTAATTTTTATCTAAGCAATATCATCTTTTTGGCGGTTACATTATTATCAACTTTTAATTGATAAAAATAAACCCCGCTCGGTAAATCTGAGAATTGTGAAGAATTACTACTAAACTTTATATTATAATTCCCCGCAGCCTTTTCTTCGTCTATCAATGTAATTACTTCTTTCCCTAGTAAGTCGAATACTTTTAAATTAACATATCCCCTTGATTCCAAATCTAATTTAATGTTCGTCTCCGGATTGAAGGGGTTTGGATAATTTTGATACAATCTAAAATTATTTGGGCTTAGATTAGACTCATTCACACCTGTTAGAATATATGGCGATAATGCTTCGAGTCCCAAAAACAGATAGACCACCGGGGCATTCCAGTTAATTGCAATTTCGTTTGAAGCATAACTGCAAACATCATCAAGATAAGAAAGAGCGGGTAGATTAGATGGATAGCCTGCACAATTGTCTTGTTGCCCCGGATTTGGACCTCCGGCAAGTAATCCCGGAACCGGCTCAGTTAGCCCGTCTGCTTGCGATACACGATGATGTGGTTTCATTACCCGTTTACTTCCGTACCCCGTTAGAAATGAGTAACCTGTACCATTCCTTCCAAGTAGATAATCAGCATTAGCTAATGCTGCATTATAATATTTAACATCATTTCTCAAAAGATAAGCATTTAGTAAAATTACACCTTGATTCGAGGCAACAGAATTACTCCCCCAAACAAAATCATTATTGCTCTGTCCCATCGCAACCCTATAGGCGGAATTAGCTTGGTTAGAAGCGAGTGAGTTTGCTAATGTCAATATTCGATTAACAATAATAGCAGTATCAATAATAGAAGTAAGGTTTTTTCGATTTACGGAAAGCGAAATAAATCCAAGTGTGTTAACACTTTGCCACGAAGGAATATTTAACTGAATAGGTAAGTAATTAATCCTTGACGCAATAAAACTATCCGCTTTTGTTGTAATATAAAGTTCACATGCTGCCCAATTAAATTCATCATTAACATTTGAGTCGCCATATTCTCCTGTATTGATATCGGGATCACTCAACATATTAATTAATGTTTGATTATAGTATGTGTCAGGATTCGCTTTAGCCCACAACCAAGCTGTTTTTGAGGCTTCTAATAGTTGAGTTGAGTAACCTGGTAATAAATTATTGAACTTTGCGAATACTCTTGAGGCTTGCGCTGCTACAGCCGCAAAATTTAATGTTGCAGCCGTACTTTTCTGAACAACATATCTTGGAGTGTTTGCGTTATGCGGCATTACATAACCGTCAAAGTTTGCGTTTGTTAGTTTGTGATAAACTCCTCCATCTTCCGGATCTTGCATAGTCAGCATCCAATCTAAATTCCACTTTACTTCATTAAGGATATCGGGAAGTTGATTCCCGCTCTCTGGAATATTCAGATTTAACGTATCATAGTATTCAGGGAATGTTTCATAAGCCGATAAAAGTGTAAACATTGAAATACCTGAATTCACAATGTATTTATTATAATCACCTGCATCATACCAACCTTTTGGAGATGAAATTTTCGAATTCTCAGGTCTATTCACTGAAACAGCTGATGCATGAACAATAACCGCAGTATCTAAGTGCCCGGCTTGTCGAAACCAGACATATGCAAACGGTACTGTTAGTGCTGTGGAAGCTCTCTGATAATAATATCCCTTTAACGATCCTTTCCCCGGTTCATGAAATGGTCTCTTTTTTATTTCAAATGAATAAGATTTATATGAGGGGGGTGAAACTAAAAAATACTTCCCTTCACTTTTGAATGATGAAAAGTCTGCAATTCTCACAGTTTCATTTGAGTAACTCCAAATCTTTTCAGAACCAAGAGTCCCTGTGAAAAGTGTCTCGGCGGTAACTTGACTAGTTATAAAAAATGTCAGGCTTTGTGGAGAAACGATAACTGCCTCTTTAGGACCGTTAGTTATAAAGCCGGCTTGATTTATCTTTATCTTATCACTATTCTGAGCGAAAAAATTAGAAACTATAAGAATAGTGATCAGCGTAATATTTTTAAAATGTACCATTAAGATTCTCTTTTTGAAATTCTACTTGTTTAACGTAAATGTTTTTTTGAGTTTAATATCTGAAGAAGAACTTCCGATTAATACTTCAAACTCACCCGGTTCGGTAATAAAAGATTTTGCTTTTTCATCATAGAATGATAATGATGATTTGTCAATCTTCATAGAAACACTCTTAGTTTCCCCCGGATTCAATTCTACCTTCGCAAAACCCTTTAACTCTTTTTGGGGTCTTATAACAGAAGAATTTATATCACTTATATAAAGTTGCGCAATCTCCGCTCCCTTTATTTTACCACTATTAGTAATCTCAAATGAGAGATCAATCTGTTGATTTTCGCGCATCTCATTTGCTGAGAGTTTTATTTTGTCATACTCAAACGAGGTATAAGATAAACCGTAACCGAAAGGGAAAAGAGGTATTATCTTTTTATTTTCAAAGTGACGATACCCTACAAATATATCATCAGAATAATATGTAATGCTATCAAGTTTTTTATAAGATTCAAATGCACTGCAGTCTTCCCATAGTTTAGGAAAAGTCATCGGAAGTTTACCGGATGGATTCACATTTCCTAACAAAACATCGGCAATTGCATTCCCTCCCTCGGAACCCGCAAACCATAATTGGAGCAACCCCTCTATATTCTCTACCCAATCATTCATTAAAATTGGAGAACCGGTTGTAAGAATAACCACAACTTTATCATTCACCTTAGAAATTTCAGTAATAAGTTTATCCTGATTGTTTGGAAGAATTAAATCATTTCTATCCCGTCCTTCAGTTTCATATTGATAAGATGTTCCTGCAAAAACCAATACCAGATCTGATTCTTTTGCTAAGTTTACGGCTTCAAGTAATAGGTTATCATTTTGTTCACGCCAACCTAATTTTACAACTGCATCTCCGCCGTTTTCATAATATTCTAATTTAATACTATAACTTTTCGCGGCATCTAATGCCATTGTGTAAGAATTTGTGATTGCGCTATGATCATTCCAATCATTTATAACCAATTTATCGTTTATATAAAAACGAACTCCGTCGTCACTCATCACATCAAAAGTATAGTTACCACTTTTCTCCGGCTTTACTTTTCCCGTCCATCTTACAGAGTAATTATCTTTAGGAAAATTTTCGAAAGGAGGCTCATTCTTCCAATCAAAATCGATGGTGAGGTCGGTTTTAATTAAGGCGGGCTTTCCGGATAGATTTACATTTTTAAAATATTCAGCCTTTAATCCGTTAGAAGATTCATCAGGAAGAAAAAGAAATTTGCTTTCGATTGATTTTATATCTCCATCAAGTTGAACACCGGGGGCATAGTTAAGTTGTATCGTGTTCGGAAGTTTATTCTTCAAACCTTCGAATGGAGAAACTGTATAAACGGGATTTACCATTGAACTTCCGCCGCCACCGGTTCTCGCTGTAATAGCACTTGTTCCTATTACACCGATCTTTTTAACAGAAGTTAAATCAAGAGGTAAAATATTTTTACTATTCTTTAATAATACGATTCCATCCTTTGCAACATTATAAGTAAGAGTTTTTGAATGAATCGTATTTATCAAAGAGGCATCTTCTTTTGTCTCATTATCAAAAATACCTGATGCAATAACCACGTAAAGAATTCTTTTTACTTTTTCATCAATAGTTGATTCTTTTACTAAACCATTTTTAATAGCTTCGCTTAGTGTCTCATTGTTTAGGAATTTTCCGTTTGGCATTTCAAGATCAAGCCCGCTATTTGCTGTGGCAATAGTACTATGAACAGCCCCCCAATCTGACATGACAAGTCCTTTGAAATTCCATTCTTTTTTAAGTTTGTCAATCAGGAGATAATCATTCTCACTTGCGTAAGGTCCGTTCACTTTATTATAAGCTGACATAACCGCCATTACGTCTGCTTCTTCTACAGATGCTTTAAAGTGGGGGAGATAAATTTCATTGAGTGCTCGTTCACTAATTCTTACATCAACAAAATCACGTTCATGCTCCTGATTATTACATGCAAAATGCTTAACAGTCGCAACCACATTTTCATTCTGCACCCCCTTTATGTAATTAACGGCAAGCCGCGAAGTTAAATATGGGTCTTCACCAAAGCTTTCAAAGTTTCTTCCCCCCATTGGTAAACGAGCAATATTTACGCATGGACCAAGGATTACATTTCTCCCTTTCCCTTTAGTTTCTAGGGCGAGAATCTTTCCATATTCTTTTGCAAGCAATGTATCCCACGAAGAAGCTAATGCTATTCCCGATGGAAGAGCAGTAGCCGCCCCCCAACGAACTCCAACCGGTCCGTCTGCCATTTTTAATTCGGGAATCCCAAGCCTTTCTATCGCTTTACTTGCAAAACCTGTTCCACCAAGTAATTCAATTTTTTCATCAAGGGTTAATCTTTTAAGAAGGTCATTTACTCTATCTTCGATAGGCGCATTTACATCTTTATATAATGGGGATTGCATTTCTGTATTACTCAGAAAGAAAAACAGTAAAGGGAGGATGACGATATATTTTATTTGAGATTTCATTTTAATCCAAGGGCTTTCATGTAATCGTTGTTAATTATACAATTTTTAAATTTTATATTTTCGAGATATTCGGCAAGTATCGGTCTAACAATATTTATATCAGGTCGATTTTCTCTAATATTGGCATAAGATGATCTATCAGCTTCAGAATAATTAAGAATCACATCCCAATTATTAGGTCTCTTCACTGAAACTACATTACTCGGTGCATCCATTTTTTTATAGGGCCAAAAACACCAACTGATATTGTTTGTTTCGAGTAATTTACGGAATGAAGTTATCCATTCGTTTGTGTTCTCCCCCGATTCTCCCATCCATAACGGAACATTATATTTATTACTGTAATCAACATACTCCTGAATTACATCTTGAGTTGTATCTGTCCAATATTTGTGAAATGTATAAACCGCTTTATCGTCGAACGGTTCAGCAAATACAGAAAAATTACTGTTCCATTGAGCTCCACCATAAAAGATTATATGGTTATTATCAACTTCACGAATGGCTTTAGTAATCCGTTTGAAGAGGGGAACAAGAAGTGGGTTTAATTTTTCTTTGTCGAAGTAGTGAGCAATAGGTTCATTTAATAAATCATATCCTATGACTATAGTCTCATCTTTACATATTTCAGCAATCTTCTTCCAAATTAAAACAGTTGTTTGTTGAGCATCTTCATCTTCATAAAGAAAAGGATAACCGAAACTATCGTCAATATTATCACCGGTTTGTCCGCCGGGGGCTCCGTGCATGTCGAAGACAACATAAAGATTTTCTTCTTTGCACCAATTTATGCATCTATCAATAAGCTCAAATCCTCTCCCTTCAATTTTAAGATGATCATTCGGGTTAACAAATAACTTGTAATTAAAAGGAAGTCTTATCGAATTAAATCCCGCCGCCTTAATAAACTTAATATCTTCGTGAGTTATATATTCATCATAAAAAGTATTCCAAAACTTACGCGCCTCATCTTCCCCGACAAGTTGATTTACCATCTCAAAAATTAGTCGGGGTGAACTTGTCTTTTTAAATTTGAACATATAGCCTTCTGGGAGGAGCCAATTACCAAGATTTATCCCTTTCAGAAATAGCGGTTTCCCATCAGGTGAAATAAATTCTTTCCCCTTCACAGAGACAAACTGGGAGAAGGCAGTTGAGATACCGAAAGTAATGATCAGGATTAGTAATTGAAGGACAATGATTCTTTTCATTCTATTCTCGCTTAATGATAAATAACTGAGTACGCAAAATTTGTGCCTTTGCTGTAACTGGAAATGATTACAAACCAACAATATTTATAATGATTTACCGATAAATCCGACTTCAACTTATTAGTGTGATAAACTCAATTTATTAAAAAGATAAACTGTTTATTTTGAGTAATTAACTCTTCTTTAGTAAGTTGATAAAAGAAAATTTTAACTTTATTAACAGAGGAAAACATGAGAAAGAAAATAATTGCCGGCAACTGGAAAATGAATATGAATTTGAGTGAATCAATAGCACTCATATCAGGAATTAAAAACGGATTAGTAAATCAACAATTAAATTGCGAACTCGTAATTTGTCCCCCCTTTACATCATTAGAAACGGCTTCGGTGTTGATAAAAGATTCCGCAATAAAACTTGGCGGACAAAATATGTACTTTGAAGAAAACGGTGCTTTTACTGCTGAAATCTCCGCTTCAATGTTAAAGAGTGTCGGATGTCAATATGTGATTTTAGGACACTCTGAACGAAGAACGATATTTGGTGAAACTAACGAACTAATTAACAAAAAAATTAAAAAAGCCCTTTCTTCACAATTAACACCTATCTTTTGCATCGGAGAAACTTTAGAAGAACGTGAAAGTGGTTCAACATTCGATGTTGTTAAAAATCAAGTCGTTGAGGGTCTTGCCGCAATTAATTCTGAAGATGCTCAAAAAATTGTAATCGCTTACGAACCTGTTTGGGCAATTGGTACCGGAAAAACAGCAAGCAAGGAACAGGCTGAAGAAGTCCATGCTTTTATCAGAAGTTTGTTAAGTGAACTCTATTCCAGCGAAGTCGCTGAAGAAATCACAATCCAATATGGTGGAAGTGTAAAACCCGACAACGCTGTAGAATTACTTTCACAGCCAAATATAGATGGGGCACTTGTTGGTGGCGCATGTTTGAAAGCTGACTCATTCATTGCCATCGGAGCAGCTTGCTAATTTATTATTAACTCACCTTACTCAAGTAAGTTGAAAACCTCCGAGGTTATAGGAAACGTAAAAGCATTCACTTAAACCTCGGAGGTTCAATAATTTACGTAACATTGGTTACTAAAAAGATTTTTAATTAACACAAGTGAGTGTAAAACCTCCGAGGTTTATTAATCTATGTAACATTAGTTGTAAGTATAAGTAATGCCGGGGCTAGCCCGGTATTACCATTTTAGCAAAACCTTAGCCTAATCAAACTCCAATTGTCATTTGCATTTCCCGTTCATCAATATTTCACTTATCTCGTAAAACCTTTACTCCTTCACCCCGTCTTAAGAAATGAACAAAAAAAATATTTAGGAGGAGTCATGTTTCAGTTATTTACTAATAATATAAGAATGATCTCAGTCTTGACGACAGTCGTTCTTATAACGTTAATCTCTTTTAACGGATATTCATCCATTAAAAGTGATGGAGAAGAAAAATCTGTAAGGGTACTAAAGTTTCATGCTGATATTGAGAACAAAAATTCTTTAGTCGAAGTTGAATTGGTCAACAATCAAATTGAAAAATTGAAAATTGACGGTAAGGAAATTGCATCAGGAAATTTTTACGACTATAAAGAATTAATTGACAAAAGAGTGAAGAACATTTCGGAAGAAACAGCTAATAATTCCGGGAAGAAAATTAAGATCCTAAAAATTGATGATGATAGTTCTGCTGATTCTTTGAAAAAGAAGAGAATCAAAATTATTGTGAGAGATGTCGAAAATGAACTATCAAAACTCGACTCAAATATTTTTAACTTCGAATTCGACCTTGATAACTTGCATGAAAAAATTGGTAAAATTCCTGAATTAATGCGTGATTTCGAATTTAATATCCCCGATTTGCCGAATAAAGGAA